>JAFZWG010000092.1 GCA_017617395.1 Lachnospiraceae bacterium | reverse complement strand
GACAAGAAAGACGATAAGAAGGATGACAAGAAGGACGATGACAAGAAGGATCCTGTCGGCGGTTCCGACGTTATCATTCGCGTGTACGGCGATCGGGTAGAGGTTGCGGAAGGTTCGCAGGCCCGCGATTCCTGGCATGCGGTTACGACGCTTCGCAATTACGAGTTCGATACGAGCGGTAAATGTCTCCACAGTCAGGACATTTACTTTATCGACGACGCCGCAAACTATGAGCTTGCCAACGAGCATATGGTAGGCGCGAACTGGAAGCCGCAGTGGAGCGCGGACAAGACCAACTTCATGCTGGAGAACAGTTACATCGATTACACCGATCCGGAGGATGCTCTCGAGTATTTTGACTCGAGATACTATCCGTACACGATCGCGTACGCGGACGGCTCGTCCAAGCACGTTGATTCGCCGGATATGGCGACGAAGCTTGCGAATATCAAGGCGATCTACGGCATCACGTTTACCGACGTGCAGGGCCTGATCGGCGATTACAAGGTGCTCACGTGGCAGCGCGAGGCGATGAACATCAAGATGGGTGAGGGCGCGACGCTTGAGCAGATGAACGCATTGGGTGCAAAGCTGTTTGAGATCTGCAAACCGCTCGCGGAGGACGGCAAGATGTATACGTATCTCGGCAAGTACGGCGACGAGCTCACGGAAGCTCCGGCAGCGGATTCCATCTTCGCTTCGTCGGAGTTCCACTATTTCTACAATGGCAAGGAGATCAAGGTCAGCGTTGGTATTTCCCAGAAGCTGGACGAGGCTCTGACGCTGTATGTGGGCGTTGTGAAGTAATCTGATCATTCGGAAAATGACGGGGCCGTCGCGTTGTGCGGCGGCCTCGATTGTCATCAGGGAGGAAAGAGAATGAAGAATTTCTTTGGAAAAGTCTTCGGGAAGAAATATCCCGATCGTGCGGATGAGCCGCAGGACATCCTGGAGGAGGTGTACGCGGGACCGCCGGAGGACCTCGACCCGGATACTGTGCCGGAGGAGATTAAGCCGGCGCCGAAGGAGGATCCGAACCGATTTTCCGCGGTGTATTACGGCCCGACGATGCAGCCCCGCGCGATGCTTGTGTACATGGGACCGCCGACTCGCCCGAACAACGGTGGATTTTTCTTCGGAAACCCGTGGAACTGCGAAAAATGCGGCAAGGAGAACGGCCCGCTGATTCAGTCCTGCAGCTATTGCGGTGCGCCTAAAGTCAGCGCGGCTCCGGTGAGTGAGCCCGACACGGAATCGATGAAGAAGCAGCCGCACAAGTTCTGCCCGAACTGCGGCGCGATGAATGTCGGCAAATTCTGCAGGGAGTGCGGCACGGACCTTTCCAACGTTGAGCCGATTCAGCCGGAGCCGGAGGAGATCAATGTATAATCTTCGAATGTGCGTCTGGGAGATTACGCTGGCGTGCTGTTTTTCCTGCAAATACTGCGGTTCCCGCGGCGGCAGGGCGAGAGAGAACGAGCTTGACACGGAGGAGTGCCTGCGGGTTGCGGATGAGCTCGGAGAGCTCGGCTGTCACCGGGTGTCCTTAATCGGCGGCGAAGTCTTTATGCGCAAGGATTGGAAGACGATTGCAAAGAGGCTTACGGACAACGGGATTTTGGTGAATATCATCACGAACGGATTTGTCTTCCGCGAGAGTCTGATCGAGGACCTTAAGGACGCGAACATCGAGTCGGTCTCGGTTTCGCTGGACGGACCGAGGGAAGTGCACGATAAGTACCGGCAGGAGGGAAGCTACGACCGTGCGGTCGCGGCGATCGAGACGCTTCTGGCGGCGGGCATTCCGGTGTCGGTCATCAGCACGCTGAACAGCGAGAATGTCGCTTACTTGCCCGAGATGCTTACACTTCTTCGCGGCTACGACATCTATGCGTGGCAGCTGCAGGCGTGCTCGCCGATGGGCAATGCGGCCGCCAACGGGATTTCGTATGCATTCGATATGCAGAGTGTCATCGATTTCGTTGCGGCGAACATGCGAAGCGTATCGTTTGCGATGGGCGTCGCGGACAATATCGGGTATTTTACAAAGGACGAGGGGTCGATCCGCGGCAATTTAAGCGGCAGAGCATTCTTCAAGGGCTGCTCGGCCGGCATCACGGCAATCGGCATCGACAGCGTCGGCAATGTGCGCGGGTGCGAGTCCATGTACGACGCGCGCTTTAACGAGGGCAACGTCCGGGAGGAGCCGCTTCGCACCATCTGGGAGGACCCCGACCGATTTGCGTACAACCACAAATTCCGCCGCGAGCTGCTCACCGGTCATTGCGCGGAGTGCGAGCTCGGCGAGTATTGCGCCGGCGGGTGCCGCTCCTACAACTACTTTGTCCACGGCAAACTGTACGAATCGCCGTACTGCGCGGGCGGCGCGAAGAAGGGCTAGCATGTCACTGCCCGAAGCGGAACGAAAGAAGGTCAAAGTTGCTGCCGGGCAGGAAGATGAGGCTTACGCGGCAGCGTTCGGTCACCTCCGCAATCGGGAATGTGAACTCCCGTACGTCGTCGGTCTGCGGGATGTCGATCATCTGCGTGGTCTCGCCCGCAACACTCGAAAAATGAATATGCACACTGCATTGCGGTACATGAGACCGGCCGGTCACGGCGACGGTTTTGGTGCCGCATTTTTCGTTGCTGTTTTGGTCTGCTTCGGAGGTGTCGAGAGTGCCGAAGTCAAACTCGCCGAAGTCGAGACTAACGTTGTTGGTGATGCCGAAGATTCCTTCTTCGGTCACGCGGTAGTCATCGCCGGTCGCGGACACGAGATCGGCCACGGTGATGTCCGCGAAGGCCTTCTCGAGGCGCGTAAAGACAAAGCCGTGAAGCGAGAGCCGGAACGGCAGAAGTATCGAGAGGCTGCATACGCCGCGGAGACGCTTTGCAAGCCGGAATGTGTTGGATTGATAGGTGTTGTAGATGCTTTTTGCCTCGTAGTCGCCGCGGAAGAGAAGCGTCGAACCGTCGGCGTTCGGTGTGCCTTCCCAGACTTCAATCGGGAGCTTGTTCGAGAAGGAGAAGATCGGAAGCGTGATCCGATCGGAACCGAACTCACCGAAGTCGACGAGGTCAAAGCGAACCCACGTGGGCTCGTCCGCGGTGAAGACGCCGCCGTCAAAGCTTAAGCCGGGTGTTTGGTTGCTCGCATCGTAGCGGATGGCGTTTACGAAGCTGTACGGGTCGGTTGTCGCACGGCCTAACCCTGTGTTTCGCATCTCCAGCTGGGAGATCACGTCCGCGTGCGGCTTGCCGTTGGATGCGAAGGCGTACAAGAAGTACCGTTCCTCGTCCCCGAGCGCCGTGACGGTGACGCCGTGCCCGTTCGGAAGCACCGTGAGCCGGACCGCGGGGGAGTCGATGCCGTCCGCTGTCAAAGCGCGGAAGGTGATATCCGCAAGCGTGGCATTGGCCGGTAAGAGCGCAGCTTCCACGGTGATTTCGCGCCGGTCTTTCGTAAGCTCGATGACGCCGCCGTTTACTGCTTCAATATCCTGTGCACGAAGAGCAATCTTGCGTACGGGAACCTCTTCAAGGACCGTTTTATCGGTGATGCGGGGCCGGTTCGCCTCGGTCGCGCAGACGGCCGGATCAACCGGTGCGGGCGAAGGTACCGCCGTGAGCGTTATTGTTGCGTCGGGAAGACCTGCGGAGGACACGGTGAGTGTGATCTCGCCGGGCACCTTCGTCGCGGCGAGCATCGCCAGAAGCTTGCCGGAGAAGAGTCTGCGGGACGTTCCCTTGTACTCGTCATAGTCGGTGCTGTCGCCGTTGTCGAGACCGACGAGGCGCGCGGGGCCGGTGACTTGCACGTTCATACGGTTCTTGGCATCGGCAACGAATGTGCCGAACCTGTCTGCCGTCGAAATCTCGACGAAGATCATGTCCTCGCCGTCCGCCGTGAGAATCGTCTTGTCGGGGATGAGCGAGATGTTAACGGGGTCCTCAAAGGATCGCTCGGTGTCGGTGGCAACGATGTTGCCGCCCTCATCGTACGCGACGGCCGTGAGTTCCCCCGCAGCGTACGGAATGCGCCATGCGCCGTGCAGCGTCTCGCCGTGCAGAGCGTCAATCTTGCGCGTTCCGAGCGATGCCGCATCGGCTTCACCCTCAGCGCGGAAAAACAGCTCGACCGTCGGGCAGTTTGAGAACACCTGCACGTCGATCATCTGACCGTCGTTAAAGTCCCAATACGGCACGATGTGAACCATCGGATGCGTCTTGGCGTCGGTCCAGCCGGCCCGGTAGATATAGTAGGAATCCTTCGGGAAGCCGGCGGTGTCGCATTGGCCGAAGAAAGAATTTTTTGAGTGATAGGGCGTGGGCTCGCCGATGTAGTCCCAGCCGGTCCAGATGAACTGCCCGAGCGAAAACTCCTTGTCGCGGTCGCCGGTGATGACGACGGTCGGATTCTTCGCACCCCAGTTTGTGGAGCAGTTTGAAAGCGACGAGCACTGGCCGTCCGCAAAGGTAAGAAGGCGCACGTCCGCCGGAAAATGATACACCCCGCGGCTCTGCACGGTAGAAGCAGTCTCGCTTCCGTAGATGCACCAATGCGGGTAGCGCTCATGGTGCTCGTCGTAGAGGCGCTCGAGGTAGTTGTAGCCAGAAGCCTCCAGAAGGCCGGCGCAGCGCTGCGCGCCATCCCAGGCGACATAGTTCGAGCCGATGGTAACGTATGCATGGTGGCGGTAGTCGTGGCGGCGAACCTCGTCGCGAAGCTCGCGCGTGACGATAAGTCCACGCTCGGTGTGCGTGTCATAAATCTCGTTTCCGATGCTCCAGAAGATCACCGAAGGGCGGCTCCGGTCGCGGCGGATCCACGAGGCGACGTCCGCCTGCCAGTGGTCGCGAAAGAAGGTCGCGTAGTCGTGGTCGGTCTTGTGCAGCTCCCACATGTCAAACGCCTCGGAATCCACGAGGATGCCGAGCTCGTCGCAGAGGTCCATGAACGAGGGTGAAGGCATGTTGTGCGACGTGCGGACCGCGTTCACACCCATCGAAAGGAGCGAGAGAAGCTGCCGCTTGGTTGCCGCCTTGTTGACGGCGGCGCCCAGAGCGCCGAGATCGTGGTGCATACATGCGCCGTGGATTTTTACGTGGCGGCCGTTCAGGAAGAAGCCGTGATCGGGGTCAAGGCGCACCGAGCGAAAGCCGATTCTTTGCGTGTGCGAATCGACGACAGTTGCGCCATCGTCGGCGAGCAGCTCGGTCGTGAGCTCGTAGAGGTACGGCCGCCCGATGTCCCAGGCGTGCGCGCCCGTGACGGTGAGCGTCTGCGTGAGTGTGTCGGCGTTCGCGGCGCTATCGCAGCTTGCAACAACCAGACCATCGGCGTCGCGAAGCGTCTGACGAACCGAGAGATTCGATAAACTCCCGCGGACAAGTTCCGTGTCGATGCTGACGACGCTTTCGCCGGGGAAGCGGCGTTGCTCATCGCACGCCTCGCAGACCGGCGTCGCGCAGGCGTAGATGCCGCCGTGCACAAGGTATGCATCCTTTGCGGTCACAAGATAGCAGTTGCGGTAGATGCCGGCGCCCGAGTACCAGCGCGTGTTCGGCGATTCGTAGCGGCACGTCACGACGAGCGTGTTCGCGCCCTTGTGAAGGTACGGCGTAATTTCAAAAAAAGTTTCGGAATAACCATAAGGCCAGGCGTGTACGAACGTATCATTGATATAAAACCGGGAATCCATGTAGATGCCGTCAAACTGCAAAAAGACGTGCGCGTCATCGCCGCTAACGACGAGCGGGCGCACGTAACAGCCGATGCAGCTCTCGTAAAGGTTCGTCGCCTGCCCGATCAGAAAGTCGTGCGGAATGTCGACCGGCGCAAGCGGGGCGCGGCCGTCCGAGACCGCGGCGAGGATGGTTTCCTCCGTAGTGTCGAGGCCGAAGCGGCAGAATGAAAAATTGTCGTTGATGAGCTTTTTCATGGCAGACTCCCGGGAAATATGGTATAGTTCATAGTAGCTTGTTTCAGCGGAAAATGCAATGGCGGAAACGGTGCGGTTTTCGGTACGAATCGATTGCATTTTTCGAAGAAAAAAACAAATCGGAGGGGGATAATGAGAACGAAGCTGATTGCACTTATGGTACTCGCGGCATTGTTGTTTACGGCGTGCGGGCAGGAGAAGAAGGAGGAGATCAGGTTTTCCTTTACGTACTCGTATTGGTACAACGAGGCGCAGAAGACGATCTTCTCGACGGAGCAGGGAATGATTCAAAAGGATCTGGTGGCGGCCGGTGTGGAGACCGCGGACTGGAGTATCTCGGAGAAGGACCTGAAGGAATTAAAGCGCCTCACGGAGGAGTACGATGCGGAGGCATTGGCGGAGGCCCTGAAGGCGCGGAGGGCAACGGACGGGGAAGTGATGATTACGGTTTTGCCGGAGCGCACGTGCGAACTTGCGTTTACGCTTGACGGTAAGGAGTGCCGGATTACGGTGCGAAGCGGCGAATTGTTTTCGTTTGCATCCGACTCGAAGCTTGCGCCTTTGGTGATCTATCTGGAGAAGTTTGAGGCGGTTTTGAAGGCGCAGGAGGTGTATGCTTCGATGCCGGAGGCGGACGGTGCGTACCAATAGATGAAGCCCGAAAACGCGACTGTGCGAAATTAGGCTTGACAAAACCGTGCCCGGTGGTATAATCGCCTTATCAAATCGGAAAACGTTGAAGGAGAAGCAGTACGCACTCCGAGTTCGCGAACAGAGAAGGACGCATGCGAAAGCAGGCTGAGAGCGTCCGGCGGGAACCGTGCGGAAGACCGCTCCCGAGTGACCCCAATCCGGTCCGGTGACTCCGTTACCGTCATAATGAAGAGGGCTTTCTTCGGAGAGCCAAATAGGGTGGAACCGCGAATTTATTCGTCCCTGTTGATACGCAAGTGTCAGCAGGGACTTTTTGTTTCCTGCCGGCACAGGAACAATCGTGACAACGAAAGGAGAACCAACATGAAAATCACGTTGAAGGACGGCTCTTTCAAAGAGTACGCGCAGCCGATGAGCATCATCGACATCGCTGCGGATCTGAGCGAGGGACTGGCGCGCATGGCTTGCGCGGGAGAGGTGGACGGCAAGGTCAAGGACCTTCGCACCGTCATCGATCAGGACTGCTCGCTGAACATTCTGACATTTAACGACGACGCCGGCAAGGCGGCATATCGTCACACGGCTTCGCACGTGCTTGCGGAGGCCGTAAAGCGTCTCTATCCGAACGCCAAATGCGCCATCGGCCCGTCGATCGACACCGGCTTCTACTACGACTTCGACATG
>JAFZWG010000091.1 GCA_017617395.1 Lachnospiraceae bacterium | reverse complement strand
GAGGCGCTCGCGATTGCCGACAAGCTCGGATACCCGGTGGTTCTTCGCCCCGCGTACACGATGGGCGGCGCCGGCGGCGGTCTCGTTTACAATAAGGAAGAGCTCAGCACGGTATGTGCGAGAGGTCTTCAGGCGAGTCTCGTAGGCCAGGTTCTGGTTGAGGAGTCCGTCCTCGGCTGGGAGGAGCTCGAGCTCGAGGTTGTCCGCGACTGCGAAGGCAACATGATCACGGTTTGCTTCATCGAGAACATCGACCCGATGGGCGTTCACACCGGCGACTCGTTCTGCGCGGCGCCGATGCTGACGATCTCCGAGGAGGTTCAGAAGCGTCTGCAGGAGCAGGCATACAAGATTGTCGACCGCGTTCAGGTGATCGGCGGCACGAACGTACAGTTCGCGCATGACCCGAAGTCCGATCGTATCGTCGTCATCGAGATCAACCCCAGAACGTCCCGTTCTTCGGCACTTGCCTCGAAGGCAACCGGATTCCCGATCGCTCTGGTTTCCGCAATGCTCGCCACGGGACTTACCCTCAAGGACATCCCTTGCGGCAAATGCGGCACGCTCGATCAGTACGTTCCGAGCGGTGACTACGTAGTAATCAAGTTCGCCCGCTGGGCATTCGAAAAATTCAAGGGTGTTGAGGACAAGCTCGGCACGCAGATGCGCGCCGTAGGCGAAGTCATGAGCATCGGTAAGAACTACAAGGAAGCCTTCCAGAAGGCAATCCGCAGCCTTGAGACCGGACGCTACGGCCTCGGCTTTGTCAAGAATTTCCATGAGCTCTCCAAGGACGAGCTTCTCCAGAAGCTGGCTACGCCCTCGAGCGAGAGACATTTCCAGATGTATGAAGCGCTTCGCAAGGGTGCAACCCCGGCGGAGGTTCACGAGAAGACCCGCGTCAAGCTGTGGTTCATCGAGCAGATGAAGGAGCTTGTCGAGGAAGAGGAGCAGCTCCTCGCGATGAAGGGCAGCGTTCCCGCGGACGAGGTACTCATCAAGGCGAAGAAGGATGGATTTTCCGATCGCTATCTCGCGAAGCTTTTGGAGGTTTCCGAGGATGACATCCGCAACAGACGTCTCGCCATCGGCCTTGAGGAGGCATGGGAGGGCGTTCACGTAAGCGGCACCAAGGACAGCGCTTACTACTTCTCAAGCTACAACATCGCCAAGGACGAGAGCCCTTCGACGAACAACAAGAAGGTCATGATTCTCGGCGGCGGCCCGAACCGTATCGGCCAGGGTATCGAGTTCGACTACTGCTGCGTACATGCGGCAATGGCACTCAAGAAGCTCGGCTTCGAGACGATTATCGTAAACTGCAACCCCGAGACCGTGTCGACCGACTACGACACCTCGGATAAACTGTATTTTGAGCCTCTGACGCTTGAGGATGTTCTCAGCATCTACAAGAAGGAGAAGCCGCTCGGTGTCATCGCACAGTTCGGCGGTCAGACGCCTCTCAACCTTGCGGCATCGCTCGAGAAGAACGGCGTGAAGATTCTCGGAACTTCGCCCGCCGTGATCGACCTCGCAGAGGACCGCGACCTCTTCCGCGCGATGATGGACAAGCTCGGAATTCCGATGCCCGAGTCCGGAATGGCGGTTACGGTTGCGGATGCGATCGGCATCGCAAAGAAGATCGGCTATCCTGTCATGGTTCGCCCGTCCTACGTGCTCGGCGGCCGCGGCATGGAGGTTGTGTACGATGACGACCAGATGACCGAATATATGAACGCGGCAGTCGGCGTAACGCCGGATCGCCCGATTTTGATCGACCGCTTCCTCAACCACGCACTCGAGTGCGAGGCGGACGCGATCGCAGACGGTACGCATGCATTTGTCCCGGCAGTTATGGAGCACATCGAGCTCGCGGGCGTTCACTCCGGCGACTCGGCATGCATCATTCCTTCGGTTCACATCTCTGCGGAAAATGTAGCCACCATCAAGGAGTACACCCGCAAGATCGCCGAGGAGATGCACGTCAAGGGATTGATGAACATGCAGTACGCGATCGAGAACGGCAAGGTCTTCGTTCTGGAGGCCAACCCGCGCGCATCCCGTACGGTGCCGTTGGTTTCGAAGGTTTGCAACATCCGCATGGTGCCGCTCGCAACGGAGATCATCACGGCGGATCTTACGGGACGCAAGTCGCCCGTGCCGGAGCTTAAGGAGCAGAACATCCCGAACTACGGCGTAAAGGAAGCGGCATTCCCGTTCAACATGTTCCCGGAGGTTGACCCGATCCTCGGACCGGAGATGCGCTCCACCGGTGAGGTTCTCGGACTTTCCCCGTCGTTCGGCGAGGCGTTCGTGAAGGCTCAGGAGGCGATTCAGTCGAAGCTTCCGACCGAGGGTGCGGTATTGATCTCGGTGAAGAACAAGGACAAGGAAGAGATGCTCGACGTTGCGAAGTCCCTCGCTGCGGACGGCTTCAAGATTTATGCGACCGGCGGTACCTACGACGCCATCACGGCGGCAGGCGTTCCGGCGGAGAAGGTTCTCAAGCTCTACGAGGGCCGTCCGAACTGCTACGATCTGATCACCAACGGAAGCGTTCAGCTCGTCATCAACTCGCCGATCGGCAAGAGCAGCGTGCATGACGACAGTTACCTCCGCAAGGCAGCCATCAAGGCGAAGGTTCCGTACGTAACGACCATCGCGGCAGCCAAGGCGACCGCAGACGGTATCCACTACGTAAAGACGCACAAGGACAGCCCTGTGAAGTCCTTGCAGGAGATCCACTCGGAGATCAAGCCGCTTGCATAAGCAAAAACGGTAACGAAACATTCACGGCAGTCACGCAACGGTGGCTGCCGTTTTTGTCTGTCGCAAAGATTTACGTCGGGTTTCGGAAAATGCAACCTGTGAAGATGCATTTTTCGCGTATTTATGAACGGTTTGTGAAAAGATATTCTTGCAAATGACGCATCTTGTTGTACAATAGAGGTATCCCGCAGGCGTTGCGGGAGAGTATGGAATGACATGGTCGGAGGATGAATATGAAGAAGAAAAAGCTTTCGTTTGTCCGCGCATTTTTCGCAATCCTGTTCGGAATTCCGTTGTTTGCGGCGATTCTGGCCTGGATCGTGTGCTCCCGCGCAGACCTGATCTCCGAGCCCAAGGAACTCGTGAAGGCGGTTGTCGAGAACCTCGACACCGAGAGTCTGATGGCTTCGGACATTATCGGCAAGGATGCGGAGAAGGGGCAGAATCTCGCGGAGTATCTGAGTGAACAGATCAGTGATGCCACCGGTGAGGACGTCGAGTTCACCGAGAAGGATCTGGAGAAGATCTTAAACGACAAGGCGGTCAAGAACTTCCTTGCGGATAAGGTCGGCAACTATCTTGATTATCTGGAGGGCGGCGACGACAAGCCTTCCCTTACCGCGGACGAGATCTACAACCTGATCGATGACAACCGCGATATGATCGAGGAAGTGACCGGAAACAAGGTTTCGAACAAGGACATGGAGGTCATCAAGGAAAACCTGGAGAAGGTGGATTTTTCCAAGGTAAACTTTGAGGATGTCGACAGCGACGAGCTCGAGGAGCTCCGCGATTCGTTCGAGACGTTCCAGAAGTTTGCGGGCTATGCGAAGTGGATTTCGCTCGGCCTTGTCGGGTTGTTCATCCTGATCATCGCATTGTTCCGCGGACGTTTCATCTGCGGCACTTTCGCCGAGGTCGGCATCTGCGGATTGCTTGCTGGCGGCCTTGTGCTTGTAGCGGGAATGCCCAGTATTCTGGAGAAGATTTCCAGCGCGGACAAGACGGTTCGCTCCCTGGTTACCACCGGTGCGGGCGTGCTTCGCGAGCCGGCGTTGCAGTGTGTCTGGGTGTCCGGCGGTCTGATCGTTCTCGCGATCATTTTGAAGATTATTATCTCCGCAACGCGCGGCGGTGCGGATGATTCGATGACGGAGCAGCAGCTCTACGCACAGCAGGTGTATGCGCAGCAGCAGGCTTACGCGCAGCAGCAGGCATACGCCGCACAGCAGCAGGCGTATGCACAGCAGCAATATGCACAGCAGTACGGTCAGCAGCAGTATGCACAGCAGCCTTACGGTCAGCAGGCGGGATATGCACAGGCTGGTTACGCGCAGGCGGCCTACCAGCAGCCGGCACAGCCCGGATATCAGCAGCCGACTTACCAGCAGCCGGTACAGCCGACGTATGAGCAGCCCACGTACCAGCAGCCCGTAGCACAGGCGTACGAGCAGGTGGCAGCGGCTTCGCAGGCGGCAAATGAGACCGTGGACCGCGCAGTTGCCGAGACGGCAGCGGCAGCGGAGACGGTTGAAACTGCAGCAGCGGCAATGACCGAAACTGCAGCGGAGACAGTACAGACCGTGAACGAAGCGGCGGCACAGACCGTTGCGGATGCTTCGCAGACCGTAGTGGATGTTGCGGGCCTTGCAGCAGTTGAGACGTCTTCCGCAGTGGAAACCGCAGCAGAGGCAGCGGAGCAGACCGTTGCGGATGCAGCCGATAAGTTGATGTAATCGTACTTTGAACTCTATGTATTACGAATATCCGCCCTATTCCCGAGAAGGAGCAGGGCGGATTTTTTTGTGCTTTTTCGTCTTTTTAGAGTGCGTCGGATCAGATCAGTTTTGCTTTCGGCGGATGGCGTTTCGCTGCGGGCGGAGCGTGATGTCGGTCACGACCATGCCGGAGCGGGCCGAGTACGCTTCCCAGACCGCCTGCGCCACCTCGTCCGCGGTCAGGCTGCAGTCGGGCGCGGGGTCCGGCGTGAAATCGGCGTTGCGGTACAGCGCGGTGTCCGTCAGATCCGGGTGGATCGTGATGACGCGAAGACCGCTCTTGCGGCACTCTTCAAAGAGGCTCTCGGAGAAGTTGCTAAGAGCCGCCTTCGTCGCGCCGTAGGCACAGCCGTGCGTGTTCGCGCCGCGCTTCGCCGTCACGGAGGAGATGTTGATGATGGTTCCCTGTGCCTCCTTAAGCTGCCTGAGAAGAAGGTTGCTAAGCGTCAGCGGTGCCGTTACATTCACGGCGACCATCTCGGCAATCTGTGCCGGAGAGATCGTCTCGTGCGGGCCGTAGTAAGCGACGCCTGCAGCATTGACCAACACAGAGACCGGCCCGGCGATCGAGGCGACAGCCTTTGTCACGGAAGCTGTGTCCGCAAGATCGGCGGGCAGAAAATGAAACTTCGGATGCGTCGGGGTTTTCGCCTCGTCACGGCCGATACCGTAGACGGCGAAGCCCTCGTCAAGGAGTCTGCAGGCGATCGCCAGGCCGATGCCGGAGGTCGCGCCGGTGACGAGAGCGGTTGGATTTTCCGTGTTGATTGCAAAACTCATTGGGTTACCTCCTGTGAGGATTCGGTTTCCCAGAAGAACAGTCGATCTTCGGGAAGAACGGCGGCAAGCCGCTCGCGGGCGAGCGAGAGAAGGCGGCCTGCGATGTCCGGCGGGTATGCGTAGACGCCGTCCCGCAGTTCGTACGGATAGCACGTGACGGCGCTCGTGCGGCAGCGGCGCATGCGGCGAAGGTATTCGCCGGAGATGCGGAAGACGCCGATGCTTGCGTCGCGGATCTGCGCCATCGGAACGGTGCGGATGACCGTATCGAACATGGCGTTGTAGACATCCGCGGCATTGTGCACGGCGAGCATCGGGTCAAAGCAAAGGCGCACCGGCCAGCCCAGCGAGAGCGCGGTGTTCGCCATGTGAAGACGAGCCGTCAGAGGCGGCGTGCGATGCTCATAAGCTGCGATCACGGGCTCGGGCGAGAGCGTCAGCGCGAGGATGACGTTCGGGAGCGCCGGAAGTTTGCGAAGCACGGACTCGGAGGCCGATTTGGTGCGAAGCTCAAGCGTGAGCCCCGCCCGGTCCTTCGCAAAATCCATCCACGCCTTGACCATCCCGAGCAGCGGCTCCAAAGCGAGCAGGTCCGTGTCGTAGCTGATGCACACGTACGCCTCGTGTTCCTTCAGAATTTCGTCCAGTGCGGCGAAGGTGTCCTCGAGGTTTACGAAGACAACGATGTGGCCGGAATTGTACATGCCCTGCAGGTAGCAATACTCGCAGTCGAAGATGCAGTTCATCACACCGGAGGTGTAGTAGAAGTGGCGGTTGCCGAAATCCTGACACACCGGCGCGCCGTCATAGAGAAACGGCGGCTGCCCCACGGCGAGGATCAATGCCGGGGCATGCTTCTGGCGCGTCGGCTCCTGATGCGGCCGGTTGAAGATCTCGCGGTAGCTTTTGCAGGGGATGACGGTTGCTTTCGGCAATTTGGAAAGAATCTCTTTTGTGCGCGGAAGGCCGGCAGCGGCCTCCTCGACGTAGACTGTGGAAAATGCGGGCGCGTAGCGGACGGCGGCTGCATTTTCCGAAGCGGTCACAGGATTGGAGCAGGCAGCCGTAGCGGCAACCTGATCAGCACAGACAGGAGATGCGGAAGGCGTCGAGCACATCCTTGCCCTCCTTTCGGGAGCCGAGGATGATGTCGTCCTCGTAGCACAGTCCGTGCTCGGCGAAGAAATCGCGCAGGTGGGCGATCGCGTAGCCGCGCTCCAGTTCGTAGTATAAGATCAGCCGGCGAAGCTCGTGCTCCATCGTGACGGAGCAGCGGAGGCTGCGGCAGAAATAGTCGATGACGGATTGCTCCGCGTCGGAGTAGACGTAGCGGCGCGGAACGTAGGAGGCAAAGCGAAGCAGCGTTTCGGCGATGCCGGGCGCAGCGGTGTCGAGAAGCTCGAAGGCTTCCGTCGGCGATACCTCGCGGGCGTCGTCACCGTGGTCGGAGACGATCTTGAAGAAGTACATGCGGTCGGTCGAGAAGAACGGAAGTGCCGCCTGGTAAAGGCCCGCGGCCTCCGTGTCGACCAGCGTAAGGGACGGATCCGGGAGATCCGATACGACAGCGGAAAATGTGGTGAGCGGGGCGGTGTCATGCTCATGCAGATAGAGCATGTCGGGGAAGAAGCGGCGTCCGGTCGCTGCCTCCGTGATGCTGTGAACCAGATAGAGCGTGCCCGGTGCAACCGTCTTGTCGGCGCAGCCGCACAGGCCGACATTTGCGAAGATGTCGGATTCCGCGGGCGGAAGAAGCGCGAGCACCTCGGAGAGCGCCACGGCCGCCGGAACGGGCGAAGTGCCGGTGACGATGACCGTAGCCTCCTCGCCGACGAAGACCTGTTCGTGGCGGAAGGAATCGTCGCGTTTGCAGGCGAAGCGCCGGATGAAAGGAGCAGCCTCCAGATAGATTGCACAGGCAATGTAGAGCATGAATACCTCCCGGGCGGAATGGTCAATGGCCGCAAACCGCCGAAACTGTAAATCGCTGCGGGAAAACCGCATTTGCGGCTATTATTATAGCACACGCGGGGCGGTTAGGAAAGGAAATCTGCCCTGACAGACGGCGAATCCGGACCGTGTTACCGGGAAAGTAGCAAAGAAATGACAAAGAAAAACCAAAAGAGGCAGGAACAGACAAAATTCGCCGGATTGTTGACGTAAAAGCAGTCAAAACAGTGTTAGCCATTGTCCGGAAACGCCATTTGTAAACAAATATTCACAAAAAGTTCATATTCGGGCTTGTTGTTCACATATTGACTTCTTCTTATAGAAATGCTAAATTAACTCTTGGTGTGCTTTTTCTTTTTGCGCGCGGGATACGTGTTTTTGCATTTGCGGAGGAGTTATGGGGAATCAGTCACGGGATGAAGTTGAGCGGAAAAGCGGGATTCGCAAGGTCCTGCTGATTGTTTCACTGATCCTTTTGCTGGGCGCGGCCGGATTTTTCGGGTACCATTACTACCGCGAGTGGAAAGTGCAGAAGCAACAGCAGAATTACGACGATCTGAGGGATCGGGCATTTGTCACATCGACCGTGACGCCGTCGCCGACGAAGCCGTCCGTAACGGAAGCTCCCGTCACGGCGACGCCGACTCCGACGCACACGCCGACCGAGGAGGAGATGCTTTTTGCGGCCATCCGCGACAAGTACGAGGAATACCTCACGATTCACCCCGATTTCAACATTCTGCATGCGGAAAATGAGGACATCTTCGCCTACATTTCCGTGCCGAATACCATCGTCGATTACCCGATTCTGGCGCACGAGATCGAGGATTATTATCTGGACCACAACCTGGATCACTCCACGGGATATCCGGGATGCCTGTATATACAAAATTGCAACAGCAAGTCGCTCGACGACCCGTTCACCATCGTGTACGGGCACAACATGAATAACGGCACGATGTTCGGAAGTCTGCACAAGTACGACGATCCGGACTTCCTGGCGGAGAACCGGTACTTCTTTGTGTACCAGGAGCGCCGCGTGATGGTGTACGAGATCGTGGTGGTTTCGTATATCACGACCGAGCATTTGCTGTCGGACGATTATGTCAAGGTCGACGGCAAATGGAAATTCGACAAGTTTGACGGCTACGAGACGGCGCGCATGATCAAGCGCGTGCGTGACGGGAATGACGCGAGATCCTATATCGCTTCGCCGGAACCGACCGATGACGACACGTTGATGGTGCTCTCCACCTGCGGCGAGGGCAAGCGGTTCATCGTTGTCGGCAAGCGTGTTCTGGATATTCCCACCGATCGGGGCATCCCGATGAAATAATTCGAATGATACCGGCTGCACCGGATCAGTATTGATGTGTTGATGTAACTTAGAGGTGTGCGAAAGCACGGATGTCCGGACGGACCGGGCGCGAGAGAAGAGAGAAAGTCTAATAGGAGAAGGGTCATGCGGATCTTTGGAAAAGGGCGCGCGGTAAGCTTTTTGCTTACCATTGTTTTGGTGCTCGGCCTGTTCGGGGTGAACAGCGCCGAGGCGGCATCTTCGGACGATCGTTATACAAGCTATAACGCGTCCAGCATCTTAAAACGGTACTGCATCTTTGTGGAGCAGAACCTGTCTTGTCAGAATCATATCATCGGAGCCATCGCCGTCGGCGGTACGTATACCAACGGAAATTTCTTTGGCGATGTCATGACAATCCCGTCATATATCAAAAACTGGAAGTCCGGCGGCCTCGGAAACGGCGCTGTGGACAGCAGTCTCGTAAACTATCTCAAGAGTTACGGACACTCCTTCGGGCGCGTTGTCTACTACGGAACGAAATCCGTAGCCGACTCCGGGGAAAATATCATTCAAAATCCCAACTATATCAATATGAGCTCTGCATTTTCCAGTCTTCGCAAACAGTCGAGGGCTTTGGCGGAGCGCGGCAAGGACATTCTGTCGGGAAATACTCTGGACCTCACCAACGTGGATTCCGACGTCTATGTCACGATTCCTTCGAGCAAGCTGAATTCCCTGAATATCAAGCTCTCGAGTTACTCGTGGCTTCGTTCCCACACACTGGTCATCTCCGTGACCGGCGGCAGCATTGACTTCAACGGCTGGTCGATCAAGATCAACGGTTCCGATATCGGAAACTCATTCCGCGGTTCGTTCCCCGGCGCGAGCTCTTCCTACGGCGTGCAGCTCAACGTCACCGGCATGAATCTGTTCTGGAATTTTCCGGATGCGACGAGCGTGAAGGCGCAGGGCTTTGCCGGCCACATGATCGCGCCGAACGCAAGTGTTTCCAACAGCTCCGGCAACTTTGAGGGCGGCATCATCGCCAAATCCTTCAACTGCTCGAGCGAGGCGCATTTCTATCCGTGCTCGCGCAGCCTGCCGAAAAATAACGATGACCTGATTACCCCGACGCCGACGAAGAAGGAAGAGACCCCTTCGCCGACGCAGAAGGTTGCAACGCCGTCGCCGACGAAGAAGGAAGAGACCCCTTCGCCTACACAGAAAGTAGCGACTCCTTCACCCACTCAGAAAGTAGAGACTCCTTCGCCGACGCAGAAGGTTGCGTCGCCGACACCGTCACTTCGCAAAAATGTGGCGACCTCGACGCCGACTCCGACCGTAGTTGTCCGCAGAAACGTGGCGACGTCCACACCGACACCGGTGCCCGCAACGTCCACACCTACGCCGGTGCCTGCAACCCCTGCACCGACGAAGAAGACTGAGATTCCTACACCAACGCAGAAGGCTGCAACGCCTACGCCGGCACCTGCGACGGCTACGCCTACACCGGTGCCTGCAACTCCGACGAGCGCGGCAGCAATGCCGACACCGACCACGGAGGCGACACCGACTCCGACCGTTAAGATCGGAACACCGACGCCCACCCCGTATCGCCGTCCGACGGCGACACCGAAGCCGAAGGGGGCGTCCGTAAACGACCGTCTCGGGGAGGCGAATTTTCCGACGGGAGACGGACACGGCGTCTTCTCGAAGCAGACGACGGCGGGAGCGGAGCTCGAGGGAGCCGAGCTGACGTTAACGTGCTACACGGCGGGGATTGACCTCAGCAAGATTACGAGAACAGCGGAGTCCGGCGGTGCGAACTACCGGGCGACGAAGAATATGATCACGTGGACCAGCACTGCCGAGAGAACGGTGCTGCAGGACCTTCCGAACGGAACGTACCGCCTGCACGAGGATTGCGCGCCGGCCAACTACGACTGCGCGGCGGACATCTACTTCACGATGTACAACGGCGTGATCTGCGACATCAACGGCATTCCGTTCCCGGACGGCGTGCTCGTCATGGTCGACACGAGCCTCACCGACCCCGGACACACGACGGTCCGCGCGAACGTGAGCAACCCGCCGATCAAAAATGCACTTAGCGCGGAAGTGCGTTCTCCGCAGACGTCGGAGAGCGGCAGCGGCTCGACCGTTGGAGCGGTGCTGCTGGCGTTGGCTGCCTTCGCGGGAATCGGCCTTTGGCTTGCGGCGCAGGGCAGGCGCAGAAGCGCGGTGCGTGTGCGAAACGACCGCACAGAGCGATAACGGAAAATGACGATGGCTGCCGGGGGATTCCGGCAGCCATTTTTCGACCGAAAAAAACTTCTACGAAAAAAGGAAAAAAACCTGTTGACAAATGAAACCTTATCGTGTAAAATCACCATTGTGCTTGCGGGGCAGGCACGACATGCACGAGTGGCTCAGTGGTGGAGTATCGCCTTGCCAAGGCGAGGGTCGCGGGTTCGAATCCCGTCTCGTGCTTTATTTTTTTGCTTTCGGGCGGCCGGAGAGGTCGCCCGATTTTGTTTGCAATCAAAGAAGGCAGACGACCGGAGGGCCGCCTGCCTTTTGTGTTTTGTGTTGTTTTTACGGCTGCGCCTGATCAGAGCACGTAGAAGAGGATGCCGAAGAACTGCAGTACGCACCCTGCGATCACGAACACGTGGAAGATGCTGTGAATGTAGTGCTTCTTCGCGCCGATGAGGTAGAGGACCGCGCCGATCGTGAACGCAACGCCGCCGAGCAGAATCCACAGAAATCCCGCGAAGGACATCGCCTCGATCGTGATCTTTGCGCAGATGATGATGGCCCAGCCCATGACGAGGTAGCAGATGAACGAGAAGATACGGTAGGCCTTTAAGTCAATCGCGTTGAGCGCGGCCGCAGCGAACGCGCAGCCCCATTCGATGCCGAAGATCGTCCACGCCAGACCCGGATGGTCCGAGCGCATGGCGGAGAGCAGGATCGGCGTGTATGTGCCGGCAATCAGGAAATAGATGTCGCAGTGGTCGATGATGCGCATGACCTGCTTGCCGGTGCCCTTGTGAAGCCCGTGGTAGACGGAGGAGATCGTGAACATGACGATCATCGTTCCGCCGTAGATCGAGGAGGAGACGACGCCCCAGACGTTGCCGTGCGATGCGGCCATGATGATGCATAAAACCGTGATGGCGATGGCCAGCGCCCCGCCGACGATGTGCGTCACCATGTTGGCGATCTCCTCGCCCCTTGTATAATTCGGAAAAGTCCGCTCCGCGAGCGGCGTTCGTTTTTTCATATAGTAGGAACCTCCCCGGATGGTGCTGCGAGTCTCATTTTCAACAACGCGGAAAATGAAAACTATACAATGTAGTTTTTGAAACTACATCTATACTATATCATACCAGGACGCAAAATGCAACCCTCCTGAGGTCACGATTCGCGAAGGAAGCGGATGAACTCCTGTGCGGCGACGCCGGGGGCACGGGAGGTGTTGGTGATGAGGATGACGGCACGCTCGGGGACGGACTCCGCAAGCGGCACTTCGAAGATACGGCCGGATGAGAGAGCGGCCTCCGCCCAGGGACGCGGGACGAAGCCGAGGCCAAGGTTGTGTTCGACCATCGGAAGGACGTGGTCGGCCGTGGCGGCCTCGGTTGCGATCTCGAGGCGGGCGCCGTGCTGCAGAAACCACTCGTTATAGAAACCGTAGGTCATGGTGTCGCGGCTTAGCATGATCAAGGGATACTCGGTCAGGTCGCGAAGACGGTGCGGCTTTTTGGTGCGGGCCAATGCCTCGTAGTCGCTGCCGCACACCAACAGCTCCTGGAAGGACATGAGAGTGGTAACGGCGAGTTCGGCGTCGGGCTGCACGGGTGTGGTCACGACCGAGAAGTCGATCTGCCCCTGCTTGAGGGCGGCGACGGCCTGCGGCGTGACGTGGTTTCGGATGCGGAGGCGAATGCCGGGATAGCGGTTTCGGAACACCTTGAGGCGCTGCAGCAAAAAGAGGTTCAGGGCGGTCTCGCTGGTACCGATCGTGATTGTGCCGGTGCGAAGCGACGTGGAGTCCGCGAGCTCCTGCTCGGCTAGCTGCAGCTGTTCGTGGGCGACGCTCACATGAGAGTAGAGAAGGCGCCCCTCGGGCGTCAGCTCGACGCCGTGGTGCGTTCGCACAAAGAGCTTGCATCCCAAGGAGTTTTCAAGTCTTGATATGGTTCGCGTGACGTTCGGCTGGTTGGCGAACAAAGCCTCGGCGGCCTTGGTGAAACTGCCGTATCTCGCCACGTAATAGAAGGTCCGGTAATACTCGTAATTGATTGTCATACAATCCCCCCATGGCAGAAAAGTTCACGCTCAGTATAGCATATATCAAATTGATATACAAGTATTCAAAATATACATTTTACATAGGGCAAATGTTGCCGTATAATGACGGTGCAATCAAACAGAGAGAGTTGCAAAAGAAATTGCCGTATACATACCAGAAAATTGTTTCGTCGGGCGCGGCAACGCGCCTGCGAGACAATCTCCATGTTATTTTACCCATACGAGACGCCGACATAGCCTGTCGGCGTCTTTTGTTGTTTACAAGTCGGGGAAGACATGGTAAAATCGTCACGGTGCGCTGCACCGGGAGAGAGAGTTATCGGGTCGACATTGTGCGGCCGAGGGAGGTTATTTGTATGACGCGTTTGGCGTTTTTTGACATGGACGGAACACTTTGTGCGCCGCGGTTTTACGTGAACGGCAATCTGGTGCCCGGCATGTCGGACGAAGACTGGACAGCATTTTGCAAAAAGAACGGTGCGGACACCTACCGGTTCTGCAAGACCGTGACACCGGTTGCCGAATATGCGGCGGAACTTCGGGCCCGCGGGGCGGAGCTGTATGTTCTGACAGCGGTGCAGACCGAGGAGGAGATTGCGGCGAAGAGGAAGTATACGCAGCTGCATTTT
Source organism: Lachnospiraceae bacterium (assembly GCA_017617395.1). GTDB lineage: Bacteria > Bacillota > Clostridia > Lachnospirales > Lachnospiraceae > ISDg. The sequence goes on along the minus strand of JAFZWG010000091.1, from coordinate 4,333 downwards.
CCGGGGATGTTCACGGATGTGATCGGGGTGGAACACGATGCCGACAAGCTCGACGTGATCGCGAAGATCGCGAAGGAGAAAGGCATTGCCGCGGAGGAGTGCGAGCTGGTGGAGGACACCTATTCGCTCGTGCTCAAGGCGACCGTCGCGGGCATCCGCGCAACGCATGTTTCGCACCTGATTTGTAAACGGGATTGACACTTTCCGCGAGCGATATTGCATTTTTGTATTTTTGTATAATTTCGCCGTTCGAATTGTGAAGAATTTCGTAAGATTGTCAATGGTTTTTTGAGCCTGCGCTGTGATACAATCATACACGGCACGATAACGATATGGTAACATATGTTTCGTGGACTCATTTTTCGGGTAAATAACAAAGGCAAGAAACGGCGCGAAAGCGCGGAAAGAGGTATGTATGAAGGTTACTATCATCGGCGCGGGAAGCGTGGGATCGACGATTGCATTCACGCTCGCAACGAACGGCACCGCATCCGACATCGTTTTGATCGATGTCAACGAGGAGAAAGCTAAGGGCGAGGCTATGGATATTCTCCAGGGCGCACCTTTCTTCGGCTCCATGAGCATTATTGCGGGCGACTACAGCGATGCGGTAGGTTCGGACATCGTCATCATCACTTCCGGTATTCCGAGAAAGCCCGGTCAGTCGAGACTTGAGCTTGCACAGACCAACGTTAACATCATGAAGGACATCGCGTCCAAGATTACGGTTTATGCGCCGAAGGCAATCTACATCATCGTTAGCAACCCTGTGGATGTTATGACGTATGCATTCCACAAGTTCTCCGGAATTCCCGAGAATCAGATCATCGGTTCCGGTACGATTCTCGACACCTCGAGACTTCGTTCCCGTCTTTCCGAGCTTTATGATATCAGCCAGAGCAACGTTCATGCTTACGTATTCGGTGAGCACGGCGATTCCTCGTTCATCACCTGGTCCCTGGCTAACATTTCGAACGTTCCGCTTTCGCAGTACAAGGAGCGCGTACACAACTCCATTAAGGAATTCCCCGAGCTCAACAAGGAAGAGGTTGAGGAGTATGTTAAGAAGTCCGGCGGTATCGTAATCAGCCGCAAGGGCGCTACCTACTATGCAATTGCGGTTTCCGTAGCATTCATCGTTAAGACGATTGCAACGGGTATGGATACGACCATGACGGTTTCCACGATGATGCACGGCGAGTACGGCATCAGCGATGTGTGCCTCAGCACGCTCGCAATCGTAGGTAAGAGCGGTATCATCGGCAACGTTGAGACGCCTCTTACGGACGAGGAGATCGCACTTCTTCAGAAGAGCGCGAACAACCTCAAGGAAGTTATCCAGAGCATCAACATCGACTAATTACGTTTTGCAGATGCAGCATTCTCCGCGGAGGGTGCTGCTTTTTGCGCAATAAGCGGCAAATGCGTCCGGCGAAGCCGGAAGGAGGACACGGATGGAGTATCGGATTGAACATGATTCCATGGGCGACGTGAAGGTGCCTGCCGACCGTTACTGGGGCGCGCAGACCGAGCGCAGCCGCGGGAATTTTCCGATCGGTGTCGGCCTTGAGACGATGCCGCGCGAGATCATCGAAGCCTTCGGCATCTTGAAGAAGGCTGCGGCACTCGCAAACCGAGAACTGGTTCCGGGCCGCATGACCGAAGCGAAGCTTGCGGCGGTGACGAAAGCCTGCGACGAAGTGATCGCCGGCGAGCTTTCGGATCATTTTCCGCTTGTTGTATGGCAGACCGGAAGCGGTACGCAGTCCAATATGAACGCAAACGAAGTGATCGCCAACCGCGGAAACGAGATCGCGGGCGTGAAGCTTCTTCATCCGAACGATGATGTCAACATGTCGCAGTCCTCGAACGACACGTTCCCGACGGCGCTTCACATCGCGGCCGTGCTGGGAATCGAGAGAAAGCTGTTGCCGGCGCTGGAGTCTTTAACCGAAGCGTTCCGCAAGCTTGCTGCGGAGCACGAGGGCATCGTCAAATGCGGCCGTACGCATCTTCAGGATGCGACGCCGATCCGCTTCTCCCAGGAGATTTCCGGGTGGAGCGAAAGCCTTGCGACCGACGCGGAGATGATCCGCGCGACGCTGCCGATGCTCAGGCGACTTGCTCTCGGCGGCACGGCGGTCGGAACGGGCCTGAACGCCCCGGCGGGATTTGATGCGCTGGCGGCGAAGAAGATTTCGCAGATTACCGGCACGGAGTTCGTGACCGCGCCGAACAAATTCCATGCGCTTTCGTCGAAGGACGAGATTGCATTTGCCCACGGCGCTTTGAAGGCGCTGGCGGCCGATCTGATGAAGATCGCAAACGACATCCGCTGGCTGGCGAGCGGTCCGCGCAACGGTCTTGCGGAGATCACAATCCCGGCGAACGAGCCCGGGTCGTCCATCATGCCGGGCAAGGTCAACCCGACGCAGTGCGAGGCTGTCACGATGGTGGCGGTGCAGGTGATCGGAAACGACACCGCGGTCGGAATGGCAGCAAGCCAGGGCAATTTCGAACTCAATGTTTTCATGCCGGTCTGCGCATACAATTTCCTGCAGTCCGTGCGACTCCTCGCAGAGGCGATGACCTCCTTCGAGGAACGCTGCGTCTCGGGCATCCGTGCGGATGAGACGAAGATGCGGCAGAATCTCAATCAGTCCCTGATGCTGGTTACAGCATTAAATCCATACATCGGCTACGAAAAAGCCGCGGAGACCGCGAAGAAGGCATACCGCGAGAACATTTCCCTCAAGGAAGCCTGTGTGGCACTCGGATACCTGAGCGCCGAGCGGTTCGACGAAGTCTTCCGCCCGGAAGAGATGTGTTGATGTGTGGGAATAAAACAGCAACGCTGTCAAAGGAAAGGAACCGCTAGTATGAATTATGCAGAAGAATCCCTGAAAAAGCACTATGAGTGGAAAGGCAAGGTCGAGATGATCTGCCGTGCTCCTTTGGAGACGAGAGAGGACCTTTCGCTTGCGTACACCCCCGGCGTGGCTCAGCCCTGCCTGGAGATCCAGAAGAATGTTGACCTCAGCTACGATCTCACCCGTCGTTCCAACCTGGTTGCCGTAGTTACCGACGGTACCGCGGTACTCGGTCTCGGTGATATCGGTCCGGAAGCCGGCATGCCCGTTATGGAAGGCAAATGCGCCCTCTTCAAGGCATTCGGTGATGTGGATGCGATTCCGTTGTGCATCCGTTCCAAGGAAGTTGATGATATTGTAAATACGGTACGCCTTCTTGCCGGTTCGTTCGGCGGCGTTAACCTTGAGGATATTTCCGCACCTCGCTGCTTCGAGATCGAGAGAAAGCTGAAGGAGTGCTGCGATATTCCGATTTTCCACGATGATCAGCACGGTACCGCAGTTGTCTGCCTTGCCGCTATGCTCAACGCGCTCAAGGTTGTTGACAAGAAGATTGATGAGATCCGCGTCGTAACGAGCGGTGCCGGTGCAGCCGGAATCGCCATCATCAAGCTCCTCATCTCCATGGGTCTTAAGGACGTTGTTATGTGCGACCGCAAGGGTGCCATCTACAAGGGCCGCGACGGTCTGAACGCAGAGAAGGAGATTATCGCCGAGATGACCAACCAGCAGATGCGCAAGGGCAGCCTTGAGGAAGTCATCAAGGGTGCTGACGTATTCATCGGTGTTTCCGCTCCCGGCTGCGTAACGCCCGAGATGGTGAAGAGCATGGCTCCGAAGGCAATCCTCTTCCCGATGGCAAACCCGACTCCCGAGATCATGCCCGACGAGGCAAAGGCTGCAGGTGCAGCAGTTGTCGGAACCGGCCGCAGCGATTTCCCGAACCAGATCAACAACGTGCTCGCATTCCCGGGCATTTTCCGCGGTGCGCTTGATGTTCGCGCAAGCGATATCAACGACGAGATGAAGATTGCGGCTGCGAAGGCAATCGCAGGTTTCGTAACCGACGACAAGCTCTCGGCTGATTACATCATCCCGAGCGCACTTGACAAGACGGTTGCTCAGGCAGTTGCAAAGGCAGTTGCCGAGGCCGCTCGCAAGACCGGCGTAGCTCGTCTGTAATTTATATGAATGATTCCGGTGCAACCGGATGCGGCAGCGGCTTTTCGATGCGAAAGGCCGCTGCTTTTTTGTTAAGTTGCGGAAAATGCATATTTACTTTGCGCCGGATTTTAGATACAATAGAAACGCAGGTTGTTATGTGAATGCTGCGACTGTATAAGGAGGAAAGAATATGAAGAATAAGTGGTTTCGTTACCTCATGCTGTTCTTCGTTTTGGTGCTCACGGTCGGAATGCTGGCCGCGTGCGGCGATGACGATGACGACGATGATGACGACGATG
>JAFZWG010000090.1 GCA_017617395.1 Lachnospiraceae bacterium | reverse complement strand
GTCCCCAGTTGTCATCTGACGGTGAGATGACAACTGGGGACTGTCCCTCTGTCATCATTTCACTACGTTTCGGGGTGCTCCGGCGAGGTAGGCGCGGACGTTTGCCGCGGTTTCCTCCACGCACCGCGTCCTGGCCTCCACGGTGGCCCAGGCGATGTGGGGCGTGATCACAAGCTTCGTCGAATCCTTGATGGGAAGAAGCGGGCTCGCGGGATCCATGGGCTCCTTCGCCAAAACATCAAGCCCCGCTCCGGCGATCTCACCTTCGGTGAGCGCTCGGGCCAGCGCCTCCTCGTCCACGATGGGACCGCGCCCGAGGTTCAACAAAACCGCATCCTTCTTCATCTGACGGAACTGCTCATCTCCCATCAGATTCTTCGTTGCAGGCGAAAGCGGGCAATGGATCGAGACAACGTCCGATTCCGCCAAAAGCTCGGGCAGAGTGCGCTCGGGGAAACGGTCCGTGTGGTGCGTGCCGCTCGTGCTGTAGTAGATGACGCGGCAGCCGAACGCCTCCGCTATCTCGCCGACCTTCGTGCCGATGGCGCCGAGGCCGATGATTCCCCAGGTCTTGCCCGCAAGCTCGCGAAACGGCATCGAAAAATGACTGAATATGTCATTTTTCGCATACTCGCCGCTCTTGACGAAATTGTCGTAATAGGCCAGCTTCTCGAACACGTAGAACAACAATGCAAACGTGTGCTGCACGACACTGTCCGTCGAGTAGCCCTTGACGTTGCACACGGTGATGCCGCGCGCATTCGTGTACGCGAAATCAACGTTGTTCGTGCCGGTCGCCGTGAGGCAAATCAGCTTAAGGTGCGACGCCTCCGCAAGCGTCTCCTCGTTCATCGGAATCTTGTTGACGACTAAAATGTCCGCGTCCTTTGCGCGGAGCGCATTTTCCGAGGGCTCGGACTTGTGGTAGCACACCACATCCCCGAACTCCGAGAACGCCTCCAAAGAGACGTCATCGCCAAGCGTATCCCGCTCCATAATCACGATTTTCAAACGATTCTCCATAGTTATCCCTTCCACTCAACCGAAGTAGTAATCTGTCGCCTGCATGATGATTCTCACCCGATAGCCGTCGATTTCATTCCCGGGCTCCGTCTCCCTTGTCTTCTGCGCAAATTCCGAATCCAGATTGCAAAACCAGCTGATCTTGACAAGCCTCGTGTAGGCATCCTTGATTGAATACTCTTCCTTCGACTCCTTAAAACCCGCAGCGGTCTCCGAAAGCCCGATCATCTCCATGACCTCGGTAAACTTCAAAAGATCCTCATCCGAGAAAATGCTCTCATGCGCTCCCGTCTTGGCGTTTGCTTCTCCGAGCACCTTCCACGTTCCGCCGGTCAGGTCAATCGCGCGGATAAAATATGATTTGTATGTGCTTCCGTAGTGATACCGGATGTTTCGGTAAATCCCGATCACCGTCTTCCCGCCGTTTTCGCGGAACAGAATTTCTGTTTCTCCTTCATCCGAAATCACAACCTCCCGGTACACGGTTTGCTCCAAGACCTTGCGGACCCCTTCCGAATCCGAGCGGTACAACTCAAGGATCAGGCCGGTCTCATCGATCGAAGAATCGGTCTCGCGCGGCGACTTGAAGGAGCGCACCAAAAGCGCCTCGATCCAGGTTTTGTCCGTATCGTCGTTGGCCTTGGGCTGCGTAAACCGCCCGGTTCGGTACGTGATGATCCCGGCCGGCATGTTGCTCGCGGTGTAGTTAAAGCTGTCCTGATCAACGGACGTGTAATGCACCTCGTAAGCGTTGTTCTCGCATTTGCCGTACTGCTGGAAGACTGTCTTGTTGATGTAATCCTGCAGCCGCTTCGCATAATTCGGAAAATGCTTATCGTACTCCCCGTAGAACAACGCATCCCAGCCGGCCCGCGCCGCTCCGAAGCCCTCGGGCCATGCCATGTAGCCGTTGGCGTTAATCTTGCAACCGTTGCCGTCGCGGAAACTGAAGGAGAAGCTGTCGCCGTCCATGACATCCTTCGCATGACCGTTAAAGCCGTCCCAGGCAGATGCGTTGTTGGCCTTTAAAATCATCTCGAGCGTGTCCGCGAACGCGGCATCCGTCTCAAACACCGGCGCATCCTTCAGGTCGACACCGCTCAGGCGAACCTGCACGTACGTCTTCGTCTTGTCGTCGCTCTTCCACGCCCGGTAAGTCACGCCGGAGCGGTACATCATGCCGCTCGTGGAGTACTCGAAAACCCATGCGGAATTCGTCTTCCGCATCATCTCTTCCATCGACACCGGAATACTTTGTTGATTCATGCCAAGCATCCCGAAGAACCCTGTGCCGGGTCCGAATCCGGGAAACGAAGGCATCTCCTGCGTTCCGGCCGTTCCTGCCCCCACCGGAGTTCCGCCGTTTTGTCCGGCGCCGCGCTCGGGAGCCTCTTCGCTGACATTTCCCTCCAGCCTGCTCCCGCACTCCGGGCAGAACTTCGGACTGCCCTCGATCTTGTATCCGCAAGTCAAACAATACATGTTCATTTTCCTCCGATTACGCTTTCTTTAAGAGTACCGCGTTCCGTGGAAATCGTCAACGATTTTCCGACGTGTCTTTCGGAAAATGCAATCATGTTTTCGTTGCATTCGGGCCGCCCTGAGGGTATACTGTAAAGGCGCAGTAATGCAGCATTTTGAAAACGGAGCGTATTATGAAAACGATCGCAAGTTTTACCGTTGACCATACCAGACTGCTTCCCGGCGTCTATGTTTCCCGCAAGGACACCGCCGGCGGAACGGTTGTTACCACGTTTGACATTCGCATGACGGCGCCGAACCGCGAGCCGGTCATGAACACTGCCGAGATCCACACCATCGAGCACCTGGGCGCCACCTTCCTTCGCAACCACAAGGACTGGTCCGACCGCGTGCTTTACTTCGGCCCCATGGGCTGCCGCACGGGCTTCTATCTCCTTCTGGCCGGCGACTACACGTCCCTCGACATCCTTCCCCTTCTTAGGGAGTGCTTCTCATTCATCGCGACCTACAAGGGCGAAATCCCAGGCGCCGCCCCCGAACAGTGCGGCAACTATCTAGATCAGAACCTTCCCATGGCGAATTACCTAGCTAAGCGATTTCTGGAGGATGCGTTGATGCATCTGTCGGAGGAGAGATATACGTATTCGAGTTTGTGAGATGCGATACATAAACGCCACATTTGTAACTTAAGAAGCGCATGGTTAAGCCACCATGCGCTTCTCATTCAATCACATCATTTCCAATAATGACACAAACACTGAAAAAGGTCAATAGAATCCCGTCATATGAAAGTTTATCTTACGTCCTGGCCTATAAAAAGGACACAAAAAGGCTATCTGTCAAACGACAGGTAGCCTTTTCTACTCCTAATCTCAATACCATTTCTCGTCCCAGATCAAATTAGATGCACTGCATTTGCTGCACTCGTACTTGCGGAAACGTCCGCCCTCTGAAATAAGGAACTGGTTGCCAGACTCATAGCTGTATTCTGCCTCAACCTCACCGCTCTCAACAAGCACCCAATCATGCTCGCATGGCTTCTTTGTTTTCTCGGTCTCGCCGCAAGCCTTGCAGCGTTTTGTTATGAATTCGACGTTGTCTTCGATTACTTCCCAGTCGTGCTGTACACGGCCGCAGCGGGTGCACTTGCAGCCGACAAATTCATGTCTGGTCTCTTTACATCTTTGACAATGGCAGGGTGTGTATTTTCCCCATTTGTGTCCCAACATCTTACATCGCAAAGTCATACGGTTACCTCCTTTTCGCGCAGGGTTGTTTTGCGGTCTTTCTCCGCGTTTGTTTATATCTTTTACTCTGCCTCCCGCCGTCTCCTCACTCTCACTCCTACAACCGCCATTCCGCCTGCAATCGCCAATACCAACATCCAAACGCCCACTGACCCGGTATCAGCTGTCTTAGGCGACGCAACAACCTCGGCAGGCTCCTCCGCGGGCTCGGTGACCGCAGCAGCGGCCTCAATGGCAAGCTTCGTGGTGTATTCGCCGTCGTCGAAGACGACGCGCACGGTGTGGTCGCCCTCGGTGAGGGTGTTTAGGAAGGCGGCCTTCAGGGTGATGACGGTGCTGCCGGAGGCGTCCGTGTAGTCCTTGCCGCGCGAGGCCTTGACGGTGCCGACGTAGACTTCGCCCGCAAAATGTGCATAGCACGTCTCAGGCTCGATGGCGCGGTTGATGTGCATCGTGGCGTCCGTTTCGGTCCCTAAGGTGTGCGTCAGCGCACCGGCGTCGGCCGTGTACATTTTCTTCGGGATCGCCGTGAATTTCGGCTCGTACGTCTTCGTGGTGCCGCTCACGGTGCCCGCGTCCCAACCGCTGAAGGTATATGTATACGTGTCGTCCGCAGCCTTAGCAGGCTTCTTCTCCGTGGCGGGCTCCGCCTGGCCTTCCTCGTAGGTCTTGCGGTCGAGCTCCGCTCCGTTCGCATCCTTCCAGATGACCGTGTACTGCGTCTTCGGCTTCTCGTTTATGACAATCTCAAGGATCTCGCCCGGCAAATCCTCCCGTACCCCGCCGCCGTTATAGCGCACAGCTACAGTGTATTTTCCGGCTTCCTTGCCGGTGGGGATTTCTTTGCTCCAGGTCTCCCCGTCGAGTCTGTACTCCACCGTGTAGCCCTCGGGCTCCTCTTTCGGCGCGGTCACGAGGGGCTGGTCGGAACCGTCCTCGGCGAGGGGTGAATTTGCCGTCGGTTTCTGGTCTGCGGTGAGGCTCTCGGGCGCTTTGAGCTTGCCGGTGCATAACTCGAACTCATCGATTTTGCCGGCGATGTCCTCATCCGCGGTGATGCTTGTACCGAGGGTTATTTTCCCCGCGAGGACGTCCGCTTCCGTGATCGTGTATTTCACCTTGATTGCTTCTCTGGAATCGGGTTTAATAGTGAAATGTTCGTAAACCACACCGGTCAGCTTGTCTGTGATTGAAAAGTCTCTTGCTGTTGCGGTTCCGTTGTTGATGGGCATGATTTCATATTTGACCTGTTCACCCAGGACATAATACTGCTTATTTTCCGGCGTGCTCTGTGTTGTGATCCATATGTCTATCTGCGCCTCGCCCGGCTCGGCCACGAGCACCGGCGCACTGGCGTAATCGGTCAGGACGCCGTCGTTCTCGTCCTCCGCCAGGAGGTATACGAAGAAGTCCTCGCCCCATTTGCCGTCCTTGATCTTGCTGTTGCTCGTATCAAGCGTGAAGCTTCCCTTTGCGGACTCCGCAGGCGTCTCTTTGTCAAGCGTGAGCTTCTCATACTGCAGGATGGTTGTCTTCTTGTCGGTGGGATCAAACTCTCTGTCGAGGATCAGCACCGACATGCGGGTAGCCTTGCTCGCATTATCGCCTGTGAGGTTGTATGCGATGGTGACCTTGTTGTCTTCTCTCGTGACATCGTCGCCGGTTGGCGCCGCTACCTGCAGGTCCTTATCCACCACCGTCAACTTGTACTCACCGTACTTCTCGTACACCGTCTTAATCTTCGTTGCGAAGATGACGGAGGAGAGGTCGATGTTGAAGGCGGGGGAGACACCGTATTCGTTAGTTGATTTCTTAATCGCGATGTTTCCTCCGGAAGTCACATTGTAAACATTATCAAAACCATAATCCCGGGTCGATCGCAGCCACCAGTAGTCTGACTGGGAGTCCGAACCGTCACCGGTTTTCAACCAGCTTACAACGCTTGAATCGTAATAATACCCATATTTAGTTTCTGATATTTCAGGAGCGGAAAGCAGGAAAATGTAATCTCCAAACATAGGAGAAAGAAGATGGAAAACAGTTTCATTTTCAGATGCGGTTTTTGTACTTGCTGTAATCGCAGCTTTCTCAGCATCCGAAAAGACTCCGATTTTACAATAAAAGCCATTTGAGTCCTTATTCAGATAATCCCGTAACTCGCAGGACAATTCCTCTCTATTTGTCTCCTCATTCGCCGGACGATACCACACATTTAAATCCGGGTCAAATTTATGATTAAACAGAATCGTATCACAGTCCATCAGCATCGTATGTGCTTTCTTCCCGTTTGCATCCGCCGCGCTGTATTCAGTGGTGTTCGGATCAAGCACGCGGTATTTAACCGACTTACCGTCATAGGTTCCGTAATACACGTAGTTTCCTATCCACGGGTCTTCGTTTCTCCCCGGCTCCCTGGGTTTACTGATCGCGGTGGTTCCGATGCCTGCAATGGACTTCTCGGATGCATTTTCCAGTGTTTCGCCCGCGCCGCCCGAGACGATCGCTACGCCGACCGGTTCGCCGAAAAAATTGCCCTTCGTGACGTCTTCCTCCGTAATAGTCCAGTGTCCGGCTATTTCAATGCTTTCGTCAACCTTGAGATCTATTGCCCCCCATTGTTCGCCAGTCACGGCATCATATATACGAACGTCCGTCAAAGGAACGTCTCCGTTGTTTACGGCAGTTAACTTGTATGTAACCATTTCCCCCAGGACGTAGAACTTACCGTTCGCGGGTGTACTCGTAATCTTAAAGGACCCTGACATGCTTTTCTTATACGGAGCCGATGTAACCGTAAGGTATTCTTTGTCCTCTATCTTTTTTATCAGACTGGACACGCCGGCATCGACATCGCTCTGCTTGATGGTATAGCGCATATCAAATTCCTTGCACGCCAATGACTCGAAACGTTCAATGCCCGCAGTCTCACCGGATAATGAGTCCTTGATAGATATCATTCTGATCACGTTTTCTCCGGTGTTCATAACGGTTATCGCGTACTCAATTTCAGACCCGACGCCATAGCTGTCCGCATTTCGGCTGCCTATGATCGCCACCGTTACGCCAAGGTCGCCCTCGCTCGCATTGTCTTCGCTTTACGCACCCCGCGCAACTCCCGCGCTTCCGAGCGCACCTACCCCGGCATATGCCAGCATCATCGCCAGCATAACCGCCGTCACGCGCTTCATCATCACCTTAAGATTCGCTCGCATTTTTCGTCTCATTATCTAAAACCTCCCGGGCAGAATGCTTCGATTTGAGCATAACAAAAAAGCCGCCGGAATACAACCCCGGCGGCTTACACAATAAGTAATTATGAAACGGTTTGAGTAATTACGGCTTTACAACGATCGTAAAGATCTTGCCCTTGACGTAAATCTTCTTCACGATGGTTCCGGTTAAGAACTTCGCTGCGTCGGATTCCTGCACCTTCGCAAGAACGCTGTCCTCGTCGTCCTCCATGGTGACGTTGACCTTGCCGCGAACCTTGCCGTTGACCTGAACCGCAATCTCGATCGTGTCTTCCTTGGTCTTGTCCTCCTCGAACGACGGCCATGCCTCGAACGAGATCGTGTCCTCGTGTCCGAGCTCGCTCCAGAGCTCCTCGCCGATGTGCGGGCAGATGCAGGAAAGCATCTTCACAAGGCCTTCCGCATACGACTTCGTGTAGCGGCCTTCCTTGTAGCAGGCGTTAACGAAGATCATCATCTGGCTGATCGCCGTGTTAAATGCAAGCTTCTCGAAGTCGCTCGTCACCTTCTTGACGGTCTGATGATATACCTTCTCAAGCGACGGCATCTCTTCCTCGGTGATATTTTCCGGGTTCGTGATGAAATTCCAAACACGGTTAAGGAATTTTCTGGCACCCTCGACACCGGAGTTGCTCCAAGGCTTGCTGACTTCCAACGGTCCCATGAACATCAGGTACAGACGAAGCGTGTCGGCGCCGTAATCGCGAACGATGTCGCTCGGATTGACAACGTACTCGGGGTAGCGCTTGCCCATCTTGATGCCGTTTGAGCCGAGGATCATGCCCTGGTGAACAAGCTTCTTGAACGGCTCCTTCGTCGGTGCGATGCCCTTGTCGTAGAGGAAGCGGTTCCAGATGCGGCTGTACATAAGATGTCCTACCGCATGCTCGGGTCCACCGATGTAAAGGTCAACCGGCATCCAGTGCTTAAGAAGCTCCGGATCCGCCAGCTGCTTGTCATTGTCGGGATCGATGTAACGAAGGAAATACCAGCTCGAACCAGCGGAGCCGGGCATCGTCGAGGTCTCTCTCTTGCCCTTCACGCCGTTGTGGTCGTACTGCTTCCACTCGGTAGCGTTCTCGAGAGGCGCCTGACCGTTCTTGCCCTTGTAATCGTCAAGCTCCGGCAATACGAGCGGCAGTTCGTCATCGTCCAGAACATGGATCTTGCCGTCCTCGGTATGAACAACCGGCACCGGCTCGCCCCAGTATCTCTGGCGGGCGAAGATCCACTCGCGGAAGTGATAGTTTACGGTTCTCTTGGCAACGCCCATCTTCTCGAGCTTCGCGGTGATGGCCTCCTTGGCCTCCTCCACGGTCAGTCCCGTGAACTCCTCGGAGTTGATCAGACGATAGCCCTTGCCGAGGTACTCGCCCTTCTCAAAGGCATGCTCGCTCACGTCCACATGGCCGAGCTTCTCGTCGCCGTCGATAACCTGAATCATATCGATATTGTGCGCGATCGCGTACTCGAAGTCACGCTGATCGTGCGACGGCACCGCCATGACGGCACCGGTACCGTAGCTGGCAAGAACGAAATCGCCGATGAACATGCGCACTTCTCTGCCGTTTACGGGGTTGATACACGTAACACCCTTGAGCTCACAGCCGGACTTCGTCTTGTTGAGCTCGGTGCGGTCCATATCATTTTTCTTCAACGTCTCCGCGATGTAAGCGTCCACTTCCTCGCGGTTCTCGACGCGGTCCAAAAGCGTCTTTACGATATCGCCGTCCGGTGCAAGCACCATGAACGTGATACCGTAGATGGTCTCGATACACGTCGTAAAGATCGAAAAATCCCCTCCGCCGACGATGTCGAACTTCACCTCGACACCGGTCGAGCGACCGATCCAGTTCTGCTGCATAAGCTTCGTGGACTCCGGCCAGTCGAGCGTCTCCAGACCCTCAAGAAGCTGCTCGGCAAACGCGGGCTGGTCGATCACCCACTGCTTCATATTCTTGCGGACAACCGGATATCCGCCTCGCTCGCTCTTACCGTCGATGACCTCGTCGTTCGAAAGCACGGTGCCCAGCTCCTCGCACCAGTTGACCGGCATGTCGATGTATTTTGCGTAACCAGCGAGATAGAGCTGTTTGAAGATCCACTGCGTCCACTTATAAAACTTCGGATCGGAGGTCGCGACCATCTTCGACCAGTCATAGTCGAAGCCAAGCTCGCGAAGCTGCTTGCCGAACGTGCGAATGTTCTCCTGCGTAAATCCGTTCGGATGATGTCCTGTGGTCACGGCATACTGCTCCGCCGGCAGACCGAACGAATCATAGCCCATCGGATGCAGCACGTTGTAGCCCTGCATGCGCTTCATGCGCGACATGATGTCGGTCGCGGTATATCCTTCGGGATGTCCCGCGTGAAGGCCGACGCCCGACGGATACGGGAACATGTCAAGCACATAGTACTTGGGCTTGCTGAAATCCCACACATCGGTGTGGAACGTGTCATGCTCCTGCCAATACTTCTGCCATTTCGGCTCGATCATTCCGGGTTCATAGTTCTTCATAACGTTGCTCCTTTATCGCCGCGCGGTGGCCGTGCGGCGTCGCTGTACGTGTTTCCAAGATAAATATACGACATAATGTATCACCGAGTTCGGCAAATGTCAACCGCAATTCTTCGCAAAATGCCCGAATCTACGCGGTTTCGCGTTACTTTCCGAAAACCGCGCCGTTGATGTCCTCACGCATGTCGATGACCGCCGCTCTCGAGGCATCCGCGAAATTCTCCGGGCTGAATCGATCGGCGTATTTCGCCTGCTTGTACGCGGCGATGATTCCGCGGGAGGAATTCACGATCGCGCCGAGGCCGTCCGCGTTAAAGTACGGCTTCAGGCCCTCCGCCGTGCCGCCCTGTGCGCCGTAGCCGGGCACAAGGATGTACGCTGCGGGCATCACCTTGCGAAGGATGCGTCCCATCTCCGGGTACGTCGCACCGACCACGCAGCCGACATTGCTGTACGAGCCGTCCATGCTCATCGCGCCCCACTCGGCAACCTTCTCGCCGACCCACTCGTACAGAGGTCTTCCGTCGATCAGGCGGTCCTGGAACTCCCCGCTCGAAGGATTCGACGTCTTAACCAGAAGGAAAATGCCCTTGTCATCACTGTTGCAAACTTCCAGAAACGGCTTCACGCCGTCCGAGCCGAGATACGGATTGACCGTCGAAAAATCCTCGTCAAACGCCGCATAGCTCTTACTTCCGACCGCCGTCTTTCCGAGGTGCGCAACCGCGTACGCCGCCGACGTCGAGCCGATATCGCCGCGCTTTACGTCGCCGATGACCAGCAGGCCTTTCTCGTGGCAGTAGTCCACCGTCTTCTTAAAAGCGATCAAACCCGGAACGCCGAACTGCTCGTACATCGCGATCTGCGGCTTCACGCACGGGATCAGATCGTACGTCGCATCGACGATCGCCTTATTGTACTGCCATACGGCCTCCGCAGCACCCTCGAACGTCTCGCCGTACTGCTCGTACGCGGCCTTCGTAATGTGCTCCGGAATGTACGAAAGCATCGGGTCGAGTCCGACCACGATCGGTGCGTTCGTTGCTTGAATCTTGTTGATCAGTTTTTGAATCATAGTTGTATCTCCTGTGTTTTTGTTATCATTTTCCGACTTGATTTATATCAGTAAACACGTCGCCCGTCAACATACGTTGCTAAAACCTTGCCGTACACTCTTCTGCCGTCAAACGGTGTGTTCTTACCCTTGCTCTGGAACTCCGACGCGTCGATCCGCGTCTCCTCGCCGGTGACAACCGCGATGTTCGCGGGAGCGCCGACCGAGAGCGTTCCGCCCGTGTGTCCGACGATCTTCGAAGGGTTCGTGCTCATCAGCCGAACAAGCGCGGGCATGTCGAGATAACCGCCCTTGACGAGCGTTGTGTACGCGAGCGCAAATGCCGTCTCCGACCCGACGATACCGAACGGCGCCTTCAAAAAGCCGCGGCTCTTCTCCTCCGCCGTGTGTGGTGCGTGGTCCGTCGAGATGCAGTCGATCACGCCGTCCCGAAGCGCCTCGCAGAGCGCCTGCATATCCGCGCGGCTCCGAAGCGGCGGGTTCATCTTGTAGTTCGCATCGTCCTCCGGAATCTCGTCGTCGCACATCGCAAAATGATGCGGGCACACCTCTCCGGACACCGGATAACCGGCCTCCTTCGCTATCTTCAAAAGCTCCGCGGAAAATGCGGTCGACACATGGCACAGATGCACATGGCAGCCGGTCTCTCCCGCGAGGATCAGATCTCTCGCAGCGATCACGTCCTCAACGGCGTTCGTGATACCGGGAAGGCCAAGCTTCTTCGAAGCGACACCCTCGTTGATCACGCCGCCGGCCACAAGGTTTTTGTCCTCGCAGTGCGCAAGCATCGGAAGCCCGAGCTTCGCGGCCGTGCGAAGCGCCTCGCGGTAAACGGTGATGTCCATAACGGATTTGCCATCCTCCGACATCGCAACCGCGCCCGCAGCCTTCGCCGCGGCGAGGTCCGCCATCGTCGTTCCCTCCTGCCCGAGCGTCACCGCCGTGATCGGAAGAAGCTTCACTCTGCACTCATCCTTGGCTCGAGCCAGAAGTGCCGTAATCTTCTCCGCCGAGTCCGTCGAGGGAGATGTATTCGGCATCGGCGCAACCGCCGTATAGCCGCCGGCAGCAGCAGCCGCCGTACCGGTCGCAAGCGTCTCCTTCGCGGTCTGGCCGGGATCGCGCAGATGTACGTGCAGATCCACAAGGCCCGGGATGACATAGGCTCCGCGGCAGTCGAGCTCGTCCGAGCCGTCCGCATGAATCACGGGTGCAACCTCGGTGATCACACCGTTTTCGAAGCGAATATCGCATTTGCCGTCGATCCCGTTTGCGGGGTCAACCACATGTCCGTTACGAAGTATCATAGAGTCCTCCTTTAGATACATTTTTCGACTTTTGTCAACTTACAAACTTCGGGGTTGACAAACCCGCCCCGTTCACGTATAGTAGCCTCGTAAAACGCTAGGGGTGCTTTGCTGAGATGGACCAAAAAGGTTCGATCCCTCAATACTTGATCCGGATAATACCGGCGTAAGGAAGCGAAACTTCATCAAGCCGCGCGGATGCGCGAAAGCCAAAGCCCTCCGGTAATAAACACTGGGAGGTTTTTTTATGTTTCCGTTCTTATTGTCAATCTTCAAAGAGCAGGACGGCGCGTTCGTACTGCAGCAGAGCGGCTACGTGATCTTCTCGATCATCATCCTTCTGCTGATTGTCATCGCAGCGTCGATCATGACACGCGAGGACAAGGAAAATGACATGCGCACGGTGCGTCTCACGGTATCCGCGATCTCGCTCGCGCTCGCGTTTGTCACTTCGTTCTTCAAGCTGTTCGAGCTGCCGCTCGGCGGTTCCATCACGCTGTTCAGCATGTTCTTCGTCTGCTTCATCGGCTATCTGTACGGCCCCGTCACCGGATTGACTGCGGCATTTGCCTACAGCATTCTGCAGTTCCTGCAGTCCGGCGGTTCGTACGTACTCTCGATCCCGCAGGTGCTTCTCGACTACATCTTCGCGTTCACCGCACTCGGTATCGCTGGCTTCTGGTATAAGAAGAAGCACGGTCTGCTGATCGGTTATATCGTCGCCTGCATCGCGCGCGGCGTCTTCGCATCGCTCGCCGGCTATCTCTTCTGGATGGACTACATGCCCGAGAGCTTCCCGAAGAACCTTGCATTCCTGTATCCACTCGCGTACAACTACCTCTACATCGGTGTCGAGATGGCGCTCACGATCGTGGTGCTCCTGCTTCCGCCGGTAAGAAAGGCGATTCGCATGATTGCCTACGAGGCAACCCAGAACCGCAGAGGCGGCAAGACCGAGTAATTCAAATTAATCAACGTCTTTCGGAAGGAACTCTCCCACCACAAGGAGGGTTCCTTTTTCGCATGCGATCGTCGTCGCAGGCGCTGTGAAGGAATTGCTTACCCCGAGCGCGTAATCGTCCGTAAGCGTCACCCGCTCGGTCTCGTACTTCGCTCCCGTGATCGTCACGCCGGTCACTTCTCCGCCCGCGGAAAATACACTCAAATGACCGCCGGGCTTTCCTTTAATCGCAATCTTCTCCCCTGCGTTCACGGTCGTAGCGCACAGATCCGCACCGATCAAAAATCCGCGTCCGCCTTCCCTTGCAATGTGCGTCAAAAGCTGCAGGTTCGCGATCGTATGATCCCACCGTCCGCCGGTTCCGCCGTAGATATAAAACGTCCGGCACCCGCGAAGCATTCCCTCGCGCACGCACACGCCCGTATCGGTGTCGTCCTTGACTACGGGGAGTTCCACTACCTCTGTGCCGGTTGCGGCGCATTTTACGCGGATTTCCGCGGCGCTCTCCGTTGCCGAATCAAAGTCTCCTACGAAGATATCCGCGCGGAACGCTTCGTCCGCCGACGCAAGCTCCGAAACCCACTCGAAGCCGCCGTCCGCAGCGATAAGCAAGTCTTCTCCCGCGGGCCGCGCCAAATCATCGGTACACACGCGCTCGCCGGCTCCGAAGATGTGGCAGACTCTGTTTTGCGTGGCTTGTTTCATCGCGCATCCTTCTCCGGAAAATGATAATTTCCGATCTGTACCTGAAGATACTCTCTTCCGTTGTACTGGTTCTTATCGGGGTAATAACAAATGTCAAACAGGTAGCTTCGGCGCCCCGCCAAAAGCTCTTCCTCCGCCTCGTTTCCGTACGCGTTCGCAAGCTCTGCGGCGAACTCCTTCGCATCTCCGAAGTACACGGCCGACATGTCCGTGCCCTCCGCATCGCGAAGTTTCATCGACAGAAAATTCCCTGTCTTTCCGATGTAGCGCATGGAGCGGATCTCCACATTTTTCTGCGCAAACACCGGCTTCGGGTTGCCTGTTCCGAACGGCTCGAGCCCCGCGAGTTCCTCCACGAGCCCATCCGTAACATACCTAAAAGGCATCACCAGGTCAATCTTCACGCGGTTTACGGTCGTCGCGCCCTGTCGGCGGAACGACTCCTCCATCGAGCTTCTAAACGCATCGATATTCTCTTTCGGAATCGTCAGGCCGGCCGCCATCGCATGGCCGCCGAATTTGACGAAGAGGTCCTTACAATCCATCATGGCCTCGAACATCGAGAAGGTCTCGGTGCTTCGGCCGGAGCCCTTCCAGTCGCCGGGTTTTCCCGCGGACTCCGTGAGGATAAACGAGGGCCTGCAGAACTGCTCCCGCACCTTGCCCGCAACGATTCCCGCGATGCTCTCGTGGCACTCGGGCAGGCAGATGATCAAAACCGAAGTATCCGGATTAGCGTTGAGCATGCGCTCCGCCTCGGCGATCGCAAGCTCCGTGCAGCGCTTCGTCTGCTCCTTGCGCGTCTCGTTGACCTCGACCATGCGGAACGCGCATGTGCGCATCGCCTCGGGGTCCGTTGCCAGCAGGAGCTCAACACCGTAATCGGCCGTCTCCAGCCGTCCGAGGGCGTTGATACACGGTCCGATGACAAATCCGAAATGGTAACACCGGCTCACAACATCAAGCCGGTTCGCCTCCGCGAGCGTCCGAAGTCCTGGGTTCCACATGTCCCTCGGCTTCGCCAGTCCCCTGCGGACGATATCTCTGGCAAATCCCGTGAGCGGCATCACGTCGCACACGGTCGCAAGCGCCATCACTTCCATCATGCTTGCGGCAAAGCCGCCCCGACCGGAGTTTGTAAGCAACCGGTCCGCAAGGATTCCCGCGACAACAGCACCGCAAAGATTTTCCTGCCGTTCGCTTCCCTCCGCAAGCTTCGGATCGACGATCGCGTCCGCGCACGGAAGCTCCGCCTGCGGCTCGTGGTGGTCCGTCACCAGCACGCGGATGCCGAGCTGCTTTGCGAGGGCAATCTGCGCCACGGCAGCGATTCCGTTGTCCACGGTGATGATCGTGCGGATGCCGTCCGCGGCCGCGGTCCGAACCATCTCCTCCGAGATGCCGTAACCGTCCGCAACACGGTCGGGAATGCGGTAGTCAACCTCGGCACCGAGAAGCCGCAGCGCCGCAACCATCAGATACGTTGCCGTCACGCCGTCGACGTCGTAGTCGCCGATCACGCGGAACCGGCCGCCCTCATTTAACGCCTCTTCGCAGGCGTCGAGAAACGCGCCTTCGTTCGGCAGTTCCGGAAGTCGCACGGTCCCGGTGCTTCCGCACAGAAAGTCCGCAACAGCCTCCTTCGTCTCGTATCCGCGGTTCCAAAGGATGCGCGCACAAACATCGCTGATGCCGAATTCCCGCATCAGCGCAGATACGTTTCCGGGGCGGTTTTTGACCACCCATGTCTCGCGATATCGTTTCATGCGCAACTCCTGTTTTTGAAAAGACTGCCGGACGTTTCGGTCCGGCAGTCCACATCCGAACCTTGTGTTCGGGTTATCTCTTAAGCTTTCTCACTCTTCAGTCGTCTGGTCTTAATAAAGTACCACAGCGTACCCGCGATGCACACGGAGGAGTAACCGCCGCAGAGGATACCCACGGCCATCGGAATCGCGAAGATGCGAACCGACTCGACGCCGAGGATGATCAGCATCACAACCGTAAGCAGTGTCGTGATCGACGTGTGAATACTTCTCGTGAACGTCTCGCTGATGCTTCGGTTGACAACTTCCGCGAGATTGTCCTTGTTCTTCATCTCCGCGAGATTCTCGCGCAGACGGTCGAAGATAACGATGGTCGCGTTGATACTGTAACCGACGATGGTCAGCATGCAGGCGATGAAGTTCGTGTCAACCGTAAGACGAACAACCGCGTAGAGGCACAATACCACGAGGATATCGTGAACGAGTGCCAGTACCGAGCTCGAGGCAAATGCCACATTCTTGAAACGCACCCAGATGTAGAGAAGCATGCAGATCGTAGCGATGATCACCGCAACGATTGCATTTGTCTTCATCTCGCCCGAAACGGTACCGCTGATGGTCTCGGTCTCGATGCCGGACTCCGCAACGCCGTACTTCGTATTCAAAGCCTTCTTAAGCTTGGTGATACTCTCCTCCGAGAGCGACATGGTCTTGAGCACGAGTGCGTTGCTGCCCTTTACTGCCGAAACCGTAGCCTTCTCGCCGATGGTGTCCTTCACGAAGGTCTCCATCTCGGAGTTCGAAGGAACCGTGTTGTCGAACGTTACCTGAATCGAAGAACCGCCGACGAAGTCAAGACCGTAGTTCAATGCGTTGCCCGTCGAAGCGCGGTTCACGATCAGCATTGTGATGCAGAGTGCGATGATCGCGCCGGAAATGCAAACATACTTCTTCCAGTTCTGAACGATGCGAAGCGTTCTCGGCTTCTTTGCGACGCCGTACGCCTTGATGTTGTCAACACCGACATAGTAGAACGCACGCATGATGAAGTTCGTAACTGCCAGTGCCGTGAACATGGAAACAAGGATACCGATGCCGAGCGTCGTAGCGAAGCCCTTGATGACACCCGAGCCCTTGAAGTACAAAACGATCGCCGCGATCAACGTGGTTACGTTGCCGTCCACGATTGCGGACAACGCCTTGCGGTAACCGATCTTCATGGACGAGCGAACCGTCTTGCCCGTCGCAATCTCTTCTTTGATTCGTGTGAAAATGATGACGTTCGCATCGACCGCCATACCGACCGACAATATGACACCGGCGATACCGGGAAGCGTCAGCGTCACGTTGCAAACAAGCAGAAGGCCGAGCACGATTCCCAGATAGACAATCAAGCTAAGGCTTGCGCACAGACCGGGCAGGCGATAGAAAATGATCATGTAAATGCAAACCAGGATGAAACCGATGAGACCAGCCATAAGACCGGTCTTCAGGGCGCGGCTGCCGAGCGTAGCGCCGACCACGTTCGAGCGAAGCACCGAGAGTTCCAACGGCAGCGCACCGATACGGATGATCGTTGCAAGGCTGTTGGCCTCGTCCATGGTGCGGGAACCGGTGATGATCGCCTCACCGTTCTCAATCTTCTCGTTTACGTTCGGAGCGCTGTACACTTCGTTGTCGTAAATGATCGCAATCTTGCGCTCCAGAGTGCCGTAGCCGTACTGTGCGCACTTGCCGGTGCCCTCGGCGAACTTCTTTCCGCCCTCGGCATCGAGCGTCAGCTGAACCATGTACTCGATCGCACCGGTCGAACTGTTCTGACGGGCAACTCCCTGCGCATCGTCGACATTCTTACCGTCAACAACAACGCTGCCGGATGCGATGATCTCCTCCATGGAGCGAGCCAGGCGATAACCGGACTCCGCGGTGGAATCCTCGCGGATGTTTTGGTTGCCGTCCTTGTCAACCGTATAAATAAAATAAATGTTACCTGCATTACCGAGCGTGTTGAACACCGTCTCGGCGTCATCGACGCCGGGGATGTCGACATTGACACGGCGGCTTCCCTCGATATACACGTGGGACTCCGTGCTGAGAGCGGTCGCACGAAGCTCAAGCTTCCTCTGAATATCGCTCATCTCAGCGCTCGACGGATCCTCCTTCACCGTCTGGTAGGTAACGCTCACGCCGCCTGCCAGATCGAGTCCGAGGTGAATATCCTGCGCACCCGGAATGTTATCGTTCGTGTAGCCGAAGTACCCCCAGAGACCGAGTCCCGCGAGCACCAGGGCAAGCACGACCAACATCAATATACCCTTTGTTCTTTCCTTCATGATAAACCTTCCTTGTCCATCGGAATTTGTGCGAAACGTGCGTCCGCACACACTAAACTGCAGTATATCACATCTTTTGCAAATTGAAAACAAAAAAGCGCGGAAAATGCTCGAAAAAATGTTATTGCGTTTCTGCTCCCTCTATGTTAAAATGGATGTGGTTTTGAAATCTACGTTATCTGTTTTTCAGAGCCCGATTATCACAGGGTAACTGCCACGTCGGACTGCGTCCCGATCGTCTCGGCGAACCCCCGAAAAGTGTTTCCACGGGAGGATTTTATGAGTGACTTTATCATCAGCACAGACTCAACGTGCGATTTGCCGGATTCGTTCATCAAGGAGAACGACATTTTGCTTGAGGCGCTGGAATACACCAACGGAACCGAAGTGTTCCGCGACGGCCCCACGACGGACTTAAAGCAGTTCTACACCAACATGCGTCAGGGCGTTACCTACAAGACGAACGCACTCAATCCGATTGACGTTGCGAACTCGTTCCGTACTGTTTTGGAACAGGGCAAGGACATTCTTCACATTGCATTTTCCTCGGGCTTAAGCTGCTCCTACGCAAACACGCAGCTGGCCGTAAACGATCTCCGCGAGGAGTTTCCCGAGCGCCGCATCGTTTCGATCGACTCTCTCGCCGCTTCCATGGGCCAGGGTTTGATTGTCTACTATGCCTGCAAACTGAAGCGCGAAGGTGCGTCGATGGACGACATCATCGCATGGCTTGAGGCAAACATTCTTCACGCGTGCCATCAGTTCACGGTCGACGATCTCAAGTACCTGATGCGCGGCGGACGCGTGAGCAAGGTTTCGTGGCTGTTGGGTACGCTCATCAACATCAAGCCCGTGCTTCACGTTGACAACGAGGGTCATCTGATTCCTCTGAGCAAGGTTCGCGGCCGCAAGAAGGCTCTGGTTTCGCTCGTGGACAACATGGAAAAGTCGATGGGCAGTTTCCGCGACAAGAACGAGATCGTACTGATCTCCCACTGCGACTGCATCGAGGACGCCGAGTTTGTCGGCAACCTGGTGACCGAGCGCTTCGGCATCACGAACATCGTCTACAACTACATCAACACCGTCATCGGATCCCACAGCGGTCCCGGCACGGTGGCGCTGTTCTTCTTAGGCGACGAGCGCTAGTTTACACATTGATTTCTTACATCCCGAATATAAAACAGCCGACCGCACGATGATTGTGCGGTCGGCTGTTTTTTCACAGCATTAGATTTTTTTCCAAATAACGCTTAAGCCCAGGGATTCTGCTCTGCGGGAATGCGAATGTCGGCAAGAAGGCCGCGGAACGAATCCGAGAAGACAAACCACTCGCCGGTCGACTTCTTCTGACGGAGCGTCAGCGGTCTCGGCGAATCCGCACCGCCGGACTTTAAGTAAACAACCAGGTACCCGTCCGCAAAATTCGCGCGGCTGTAAGGGTTCTCGGACACGGTGATCGTGTACGGGGAGCTCGGCATATAGTTGTTCTCGGGGGTTGCACCGTGGAAATACGAGCGAACCTTGTAGGTGTTGTTGTCGCGGAAACGGTCGCGGATGAACGCGATATCGCTCGGGGTGAGCGAGTCCGGTCCCTTGAGATAGTTCATCATTGCTACTGCAGCATCCTGATCGGTAACGAACACATTGAGCGCACATACGCACAGCGCGGCAACCGCGTACGGACTTTGCATGTCGGCATACTGCAGTGCCTTCATAGCCTCCAGCGACGTCGGAATATCGGCAAATGCGATATCGTACGATGCATTGTTTGCACTCGTATTCGTTCCGCCGAACGCATTGGAGACAGTTTTCTTCAGGTCATCAAAGAAACCCATGTCAATTCTCCTTCCTCGTATCCTTTGGATACAAAGAAAGTGTACCATACGCGCCCCGCAGATTCAAGTGTGACTTGCCTACTTCTTGGTGAACGGATCAATCGATCCGAACCGCATCAGATCCCACTCCGCAACCTCGTTCGGCATCACGCGACGCCGAAGCATCCGCTGTGCGATCAGACAGTTGTCGCCGTGTGCATCGGGATACTCGAACTGCATCAGCCACTCACTGATGTAACGGATGGTCCGCACGCTCTCCCGCTCCTTCTGTGATCCGTACTCCACCGCGCTTTCCGCAACCTGCCCGACATGCTTCTTCCCTTCTCCGAAGCGGTCCAGATAATCCAGAACATGTCCCTCCTCGATGTGCCTGCGCAGAAGTCTGGTAATCTCCAGATAGCAGCTTCGCATCGCGTGCCTCGGGATAAACTGCTGAATCTTGCCTAACAACGGTTCCGGTGCCGGCGTCGAACCGTAGAACACGAAGAAGCATTTGTCGAGCATCGAGCGATACCGGTCGTAGAACGATGAGAACGCCGACATGGTAGCGGGCAGACACACAATCACGATATCCGCACGGTGCAGAAGGCTCACGGTCGTCTCATTGCCGGTTGCCTCCAGATTGACGACGACATCGTCCACCTGATTCATCAGCGTGTCGATCCGGTCATCGATCACCTGATACATGCCGTAGCGGTACGCATTTTCCGAAAGGCTTTGATTCATCGGCATAAACAACAGTCCGTTTCCGTCCACCTGAATGAGCGTATTATACACGATCGCTCTTCCGGTCTCGTGCGCAACATGGCGCAGGAACTGCTCTCCCGGAAGGTAGGAACCCCCAAAATCACGATCCAGCGATTGACAGATATAGTCGTACCGGCTTCCCAACAGATACGTCCCCAGGTTTCCCGCATGAATGTAGTTCTCAAGCATTGCAACATTACACGGGAATTGCCGAGCGCACATTCCGGCGATCATCACGGCTAACGGTGCCGTTTCTTCACGATACGAAGGTGACCAGACAGCAAAAAGCATTATTTTTTCCTCCTTCTTTTTCCGACTCTCGGGATGGCGCCCGAAAAGTCACGCTGTTGTTATTCTCCCCCGCCGGCCAGTCAGACGGTTCCGCGGAGTGAGTGTTTCGATTATAGCAACGTTACGCAAACCGTTGCAAGCCCCAAATAATCAGTCAATTTCAGGCTGTTTTGCCAAGCTTTTTGTCAAATATGTACAAAAAGCACCGCGAAAATATAGCAGGATGACCGTTTTAAAGCCATAGTATCCCCTATATCGCGGTGCATTTGTACGTTTATCACAAAAAGCGTATTTTATTTTCGGCAGGAGGCTCTTGCAAAGCCCCGAAAAACATGCTGTGAAACTCGAAAAATATGAAAGAATATTTTACATTTTCGCAAAATTCACTCTATTCCAAAGGAAGCCCATCCAGCGTTGTGAGCTTCGCAAGCTCCGAATTCCGGTATCTCCGGTCCCCCGTAACCTCGCGTCCGAACCACTCCGGAAGGTCCGAAAGTTTCGCCTCCGACAGGTTCGGAAACTCAATTTCCGCCGTCGCCAGCCCCTCCAAAACGCCGTGGTAAAGATCCAGTTCCGCAACATACGAAAGGTGCGGAATACGGTATCTGGTCTTTCGAAGCAACGGCGTCTCGACATACTTCGAGAGTCGCTCGAACAACTCCGCAGGAATCTCCTCCTCAATCTCGATGTTCACCAAAGCATCCTTCGAATCCTGCGATGCATCCGGCTTTTTCTTGATCGTCAGATAATACCGATCGTCCGCCCTGCGAATCCGAACGGTCGTCCCCTTGCTCGCCAGATACCCCTGCGAAAGCTCCGCGTGCGGGTACTCAGCCAGATTGTCCGGCAGCTTTGTGACAAGGAATTTGCGTTCGATTTCCATTGCGGTTTCTCCGTTTCCGTGGTACAGTTTTCGTGTACCGCTGTCAATTCTGTGAGGAAAATGCATGAAACAACTTGTTTTCGTTTTCGTTGATCCGGAGCGCACAACGCTTCCGGCCGAACTCTCCGGCGAAGCGCGCAGGAACAACATCTGCGTCGTGCTTCTTTCGCCGGATCGGTTTCGTGCGCGCCAAAACGAATTTGACGCAGCGGACACGCTTGTCGTCGCGGATTCCGAAGACATCATCAAAACATGCAAAACCCTCGGTCTGCCCGTCGTAGGTTTCGAGCACGACGGCATCCGTCTCTCCTGCGGTGAGATTCTTCTCTCAACAGAAGACCTGACGCTCGCGGACTATCTTCAATATTTCGAATCGCTGTCCGGCCGCGAAATATTGTGGCAGAACAACGATCTATCTCTCCGTAAAATGAGCGAGGACACCTTCGTCCGTTTCTTTGCTCTCTTCCGCTCCGAAGCCTTTTTTCTGACCGAAGAAGAACAGCAAACAGACGAGGCTTCCATGCGTTCGTTATATCAAAGCCGCGCGCTGCTCGCCTCCCTCTCCCGCGGGTTCGGCCCTGCCGAGGCGATTCTCACCGAACCGGACGGTTCGACAAGGACCGTCGGCTGCGTCGCAGCCTTTGAGGAACCGCTGAACGGCTCCATGAAACTCACAATCGAGTATTATATCATTCCGGAAGAACGCGGCAAGGGACTTGGCAAACGACTTGTCAATGCCTTGACCGAAGCCTGTGCGAAGTATTTGCCGAACACTCCTCTGTACGCGGTCGTTCACCCGGACAATGCCGCATCACTTGCGACACTCAAAGCGTGCACGTATCTCACGCTTCCTGCAAATCCAACAGAGCAAACAGCTCCGCAAAGCCCTGCTCGCGGGGTGTCGCACAGATTCCGTGAAAGCCAAGCGCCCGTGCTGCTTGTACATTATCCAAACGGTCATCAATGAACACGCACTCCGACGCCTTCTTGCCGTATCTGGACAGGAAGAGCTCGTAATAATCCGCGTTCGGCTTGACCTTCTTCTCGCGCGCCGAGATGATCAGACCGTTCATCTGCTTAAGAAACGGCAGTGAATTCTTCTCGTGCAGCGCGAACATCTCCTCGGGATAGTTCGAGAGAACGTACAGTTCGTACCCTCTCTTCTTGATGTCATCGACAATCTTCTCCGAATCCGGATACATCTCGATCAGCCGTGTCAGATCCTTCATGTAAAGCCTGATCTCGTCCGCAAGATCAGGACGTTTGGCACACCATTTGGCGATTGCTTCCGCCTGCGTGAGCTCGCCAGCGTCCAGTCTCGACCAATCCTCGCGGAGCAGAATCTCCTCGTCGAAGAAGCGTCTCGCGGCGGCGCTCAAACCAAGCTCCTCCATGTACTCCTCGGGGCGAAGCCGAAGCAGCACACCGCCCAGATCAAAGCAAACGGTCGTAATCGGACGGTTTTTCGCCTGTGCCGATACATCGCTTTTGCACGCCTTGTTTACACATTTTTCATCTCCCATAAAATCTCCCGAAAGAATAAATACCGGCTGCGGAATACTCCGACAGCCGGTTCCTTGTCTTGCGAAATTGTCGCCGATCAGTTCGGCAGCTTGACGTTCTTCATCTGCTCGCGAAGCGCTCCGTACGCAACGCCCGTGAAAACAACGCCGACGATGCAGGCAATCATACCGAGCACCATGCAGACCCATCTCTGCTTCTGGTACGAACGGTACGCGACATAAGCGCCCATAACGATTGCCATTGCCTGGAAGACGAACCAATCCTTCCAGAGAATGCCGAGTCCCGCGAACACCAGCGAGAAGATGGCAAATGTGCTCTCCAGTCCGAGGTCCTCCTGCTCGTGCTTCATCAACTCGACATCGAGAACAACCGTCGGATCCTTCTTGAGCTCCTCGGGAGTCTTCTTCTTGTGAACGTCGCTGATGACCTCCTCAAGCCAGTTGCTGAACTCGCCCTTCAGGCTCTTGTGGATCATATCAAGCTCGGTCGGATCCTCGATCGGAAGGATATCCTTCACCATCAAAACAAACCGCATGTTGGTCTCAAGCGGATCATCGTCATCCTTACGCTCGGTAAGACCGCCGAACGAAATCAGCATATCGTGGATCTCGTCGTCCGGCCACATAAAATACTTCTCGACAATGGAACGAAGCCGATCCGAGAGTGAAGCAAGATACAGCTTCACATTGTCCTTCTTCATTTCGGCATTCAAATCATGGAACGTAAGAACCTCTCCGTTCCACATTGCGGCCATGTGAATCTGCACTGCATTCTTCCGCTGCGAAAGCGGGCTGACAACCATCTCCAGAGTGTCCTCTCCGATGATGATCTGCTCGTGCGGCCAAGCGGTACCGAGGAACATATCCTTCGGCATCACACACTGTCCCATAACTGCCTTAACACTCATATTCAACTCTCTCCTCTGTCGGCCCGATATCGCTCGGTTCTCGCCGACGCCTCTATGCTATCTATTCTATCTGTTTTCAACGAAAAATGCAAGAAAAAAAACGTATTTTATGCATTTTCTGTCCGCACTTCATTTGGCTCTTCGCGCCCGAAAAGTTATTGACATCACAGGGCGATTTCGGTACAATGATTTCGTATGTGCATCGGCACGGAACAAAGGAGATTTTCTATGAGCAACAACACATGTGTAACCCTGCATGAGGGCGGTATTTTCCTCGAGAACGGCGTTCCGCAGCAGTCCGGTTCGATCCCGGCAGCGGAGGCCCGCAAACAGACGATCGCCTACGGCATTCTCTCAGCGCACAACACCTCCGGTGATGACAGCAAGCTGAAGATAAAGTTCGACGCGATGGTATCGCACGATATCACGTACGTCGGCATCATCCAGACGGCGCGTGCCAGCGGACTTACAGAGTTCCCGCTTCCGTACGCAATGACCAACTGCCACAACAGCCTCTGCGCTGTCGGCGGCACGATCAACGAGGACGACCACGTCTTCGGTCTCTCCGCAGCCAAGCGCTTCGGCGGCATCTACGTTCCCGCGAACCAGAGTGTCATCCACTCCTATGCGCGCGAGGAACTCTCCGCCTGCGGCAATATGATCCTGGGCTCCGATTCCCACACGCGCTACGGTGCGCTCGGCACCATGGGCGTCGGCGAGGGCGGCCCGGAGCTTGTTAAGCAGCTTTTGAAGAACACCTGGGACCTCAACATGCCCGAGGTGGTTTTGGTATATGTGACCGGCACGCCCAAGCGCGGCATCGGTCCTCACGACATCGCTCTTGCCCTTGTCAAGGCAACGTTCGCGGACGGCTTCGTCAAGAACCGCGTTCTGGAGTTCACCGGCCCCGGCCTTAAGAACCTTCCGATCGACTTCCGCAACGGAATCGATGTCATGACCACGGAGACGACCTGCCTTTCGTCCATCTGGGAGACGGACGAGATCACGCAGGGCCACTACATCGCACACGAGCGTCCGGAGTGCTACAAGAAACTCGCTCCCGGCGCATGCGCATATTACGACCGTTTCATCACGATCGACCTCGACAAGGCCGAGAGCATGATCGCTCTTCCCTTCCATCCGTCGAACGCCTACACGATCCACGAGTTTGTGGCAAATGCTGACGAGATCCTCGCGGGTGTTGAGGCCGAGGCTGCCGCGAAGTTCAAGGGACATCACTACGATCTTCGCAGCAAGGTTCGTGACGGCAAGGTGTACGCCGACCAGGGTGTCATCGCCGGCTGCTCGGGCGGTCTGTTCGACAACATCGATGAGGCGGCGGCAATTCTCGACAACAAGGATTGCGGCAACGGGTATTTTTCGCTGAATGTGTATCCGACGAGCGTTCCGGTCAGCCTGGAGCTCACGAAGATCGGCGCGACCGCATCGCTTCTTAAAGCCGGTGCGATCATCAAGCCGTCCTTCTGCGGTCCGTGCTTCGGCGCGGGCGACGTTCCGGCCAACGACGGTCTCTCGATCCGCCATACAACCCGCAACTTCCCCAACCGCGAAGGCAGCAAGCCCGCGGAGGGTCAGCTGTGCGGCGTCGCTCTGATGGATGCGAGAAGCATCGCGGCTACCGCTGCGAACGGCGGCGTGATCACGGCTGCCACCGATATCGAATACGAAGTTCCGAATCATGAGTACCACTTCGACAAGACCGTGTACCGCAACCGCGTGTACTACGGCTTCGGCAAGGCCGACAAGAATGCGGAGCTCATCCTCGGACCCAACATCACCGACTGGCCTTCGATGGAGGCGCTCACGGACAATATGCTCGTGAAGCTTGCCGCTGTCATCCGCGATCCGGTGACCACGACCGACGAGTTGATTCCTTCGGGCGAGACAAGCTCGTACAGAAGCAACCCGCTCCGTCTTTCGGAGTTTGCACTCTCCCGCCGCGTGCCCGAGTATGTCGGCCGCAGCAAGGAGATTCATGCACTCGACCTTGCTCGCCGCGACGGCGGTGCTCCCGCAGAGCTTACGTCCGTTCTCGCCAACTTCGGCGATGCGGCAGCACTTCTTAAGAACACCCAGTTCGGTTCCTGCGTCTTCGCGAACCGTCCCGGCGACGGCTCCGCACGCGAGCAGGCAGCTTCCTGCCAGAAGGTGCTCGGCGGCTACGCCAACATCTGCTACGAGTACGCGACGAAGCGCTACAGAAGCAATTGCATCAACTGGGGCATCCTGCCCTTCACGCTTCCCGAAGGTGCCGAGTTCCCGTACAAGGAAGGCGACTACATCTTCATTCCGGATGTTCGCGCCAAGATCGCCGCTGGTGAGGAGACATTTGCCGCAAAAGCCCTTCGCAAGGACGGAACCGTCAGCGATCTCACGCTTGAGATTCACGGCCTGACCAACGAGGAGAAGACGATCATCCTCGACGGTTGCCTGATCAACTACTACGCCGAGCAGCATAAGAATGCCTGACTCAGACTGGAGGAACCCATGACCAAGATTACCATGACCACCCCGCTCGTCGAGATGGACGGCGACGAGATGACCCGCATCCTTTGGAAAATGATCAAGGATGAGCTCATTCTCCCCTTCGTCGACCTTAAGACGGAGTACTATGACTTAGGCCTCGTAAAGCGCGAGGAGACGAAAGACCAGGTTACGCTCGACGCAAGCTACGCCGCAAAGAAGTACGGTGTTGCCGTCAAATGCGCAACCATCACGCCGAACGCACAGCGCGTCACCGAGTACAATCTCTCGCAGATGTGGAAGAGCCCGAACGGCACGATCCGTGCCATCCTTGATGGAACGGTCTTCCGCGCTCCGATCATGATCGACTTGATCAAGCCCAACGTTCGCACGTGGAAGAAGCCGATCACCATCGCCCGTCACGCGTACGGCGATGTTTACAAGAACACGGAGTTCCGCATCCCCGGCAAGGGCAAGGCAGAATTGCTCTTCACCGGTGAGGACGGCACCGAGCTCCGCGAGACGATCTACGATTTCGAGTGCCCCGGCGTTTTGCAGGGTATGTACAACAAGGACACCTCGATCGAGTCGTTTGCGAGAAGCTGCTTCGAGTACGCTCTCTCCGTAAAGCAGGATTTGTGGTTCTCCTCGAAGGACACCATCAGCAAGAAGTATGATCACCGCTTCAAGGATATCTTCCAGGAGATCTACGATGCGGAGTACAAGGAGAAGTTTGAGGCCGCAGGCATCACCTACTTCTACACCCTGATCGACGATGCGGTTGCCCGCGTGATCCGCTCCGAAGGCGGCTTCATCTGGGCGTGCAAGAACTACGACGGCGACGTGATGAGCGATATGGTCAGCACCGCCTTCGGCTCCCTCGCGATGATGACCAGCGTTTTAGTAAGCCCGGACGGCAACTACGAGTACGAGGCCGCGCACGGCACCGTAACCCGCCACTACTATCGCTACTTAAAGGGCGAGGAGACCTCCACGAACCCTGTGGCAACCATTTTCGCATGGTCCGGCGCATTCCGTAAGCGCGGCGAGAAGGACGGCCTTGCCGATCTTGTCCGCTACGCCGACTGCCTCGAAGCTGCTGTTCTGCAGACCTTAAACGACGGCATCATGACTAAGGACCTCGCAGGTCTTGTCTCGGAAGGCTACACCGCAAAGGCTGTCAACTCCGCCGATTTCATCGCGGCAATCCGCGAGCGTCTCGCCGCCAAGCTCGGTTGATCGTGGCATTGATCGCAGCATTTTTCGGCTGATTGCCCGCGCATACACAAGCATTCAAAAAGGCTGTCCCCACACCTGGGACAGCCTTTCTTTTGTATTTTTCACAGGATGTCTTTCATCCGTCATCAGATGTCGTACTTTGCCAGGATCTCGCTGGGCGATTTCCGTAACAGTCCGATCACCGGCACAATTCCGGCCAGGATGCAGACTGCGTAGAGGAACACCAGAACGAAAAGCGCCAGCCAGAGCGGATAATGCAACAGCCCTTCCACCATTCCGCCGCGGCTTATGATAAACCGTACGATCGCCGACGAAATGAGGTATCCGATGAAGACACTGAAGGTTACGACCACGCCGGTCTCCACGGCAAAGCGGAACAGAATGTTCTTCCGCGACACGCCGATGGCGCGGTAGATTCCGATCTCCCGCGAGCGATTCATGATGTTCGACTTCATGATGAAGAACATGCATACGCACATGAGCCCCAGAACAACCGCCCATGCGATGAACAGCTCCCACACATCCGCGCTCACGTTCTCAAACAGTTTGTCGAACCGGTCGTCCGGGGTGTAGATCGCCTTGGCGCTGCTCTGCTCCGGCTCATCATACGTAAGATTCACCGGGGATTTCAGGCTTCCGAATTCTTTCCGAAGGTACGCTTCCGTCTTCTCGGGATCCGTCGAATGAAGCTGATAATACGTGCGGTTGTTGCGGTATCCCTCATCTTTATTGTAGGAATTCTCACCGGCGTTCGGATCAAACAAAAGCGTTCCGCCGGCCCCCGCGGAGCCCTCCGCAATACAGATGGAGTTTGTGCTCAAAACCCGGGCACCCTTGCTGTAATCCGAGGCATTCACCACAAAGAACCGCTCATGAACGACCTGATCGAACCTCGAAAAATGAGACAGCACATCATCCCGCAGATCTGCCTTTTCTTTTGCCTTCTTTTTTCTCTCGGAGAAGTCGGGTTCATCCGTATCAGTCTGCCCGTCATCCTCATTTTCCGTATCTGCAGACAGCTCATCGTCCTCCCGCAACTCTGCTTCGTCATAGAAGTCACCGGCGTCCGTCGCATAGATAAGCCGCTCTTCCTCATCCGTAAGCGCCACGTCGTAGACTTTTGCAACCTTCAACGGGATCCCGTTGTAGATTACCGTCTCACCGACCTTCAACTCATTCTCTTTTGCCATCTCCGCCGTCTGCTGGTATTTATACCGATGACGAATGACAACGCACTCTCCTTCGGCCACATGGAAATACCCTTCCGGATCCCGCATTACGCTGCCGAACGGGCCTTCGTTCGTAATGACATAGTCAAGCTCGTCCGCAGCCAGATAAGCCGCCATCTCATCCGCATCCGTGATGCCGACGATGTGGTAGCGTGTATTGCTGCCGTCCACCGCGCACATCAGGGAAAGAAGGCTCGTGTAATCTCGCACGTAGCGGTAAGGTGAATTTTCCAGCAAAACATCGGCAACCTTTTGGGTAATGACAATCTCATCGTTCGCCAGTCCGGCGGTCTTTCCGGCGATGCATTTGTCCTTCGCGCTCAGCCGGTCCGAGAACACGCAGACCGTCGCGCTGATATAAACCTCGTTGTCAAAGCCCACGTCGTGGAAGCCCGCGGTTTCAAACGCCGCAAGGTATGCGTACATCCGGTCATCGTCTACATAGAAATCGTACCGCAGGCTGTACTCATCAACGCCGGACGCAGGGTCATCGCAGATCGTCCGGATGCGGTTCGAGATATCCTCCGACGCCGCCGCCACGAAAAATACACGGTCGTCATACTGCTCCTTGACCTTCGTAAACTCCTGAATTCCGCGACTGAATACGGCTGTCAGGAACACGATGACCATGCCGAAGAAACCGAGGCAGATGCCTAAGCGGCGCTTGCTCTTTTTCTTCATCAGGCTGCGGTAATTCGTGCGGTATCCGTTCACAATGGAGGACTTCAGGCGGAACAGCCGTCCGTACCCCTCCCCCTCGACGGGCGGGAGCTTGGACATGTCGATGCTGCTCTCCTTGCGCTCCTTCGCTACACGCTCCGTGTAGACGCCCTCGCGAAGCTTCACCTCGCTGGTGTCGTCGAGGACCGTCACCTTCGGCGTGTCGATGCGCAAAAACATCCGTCCGTTATGGTTGACCACCGTAAGCTTCAGCGGCACCTCAGGCTTCTCGCCGTAAAATGCAACCTCGGTATCCCCGTCCTCATGGACTCTCTGATCGAGCTCTCCGAGGAAAATGTCGCTCTTGTCTCTTGCGACGTAACCATTTGCCGACTCGTTGGTGCGCACGCCGACCACACGGCCGTCCTTTAGTTCAACCACGGTGTCGCAATAGTAGTCCACAAGGTTCGCCTCATGGGTAACTAAGACGACAAGGTGCTCCTTGGACATCTCCTTTAAGATGTCCATGACCAGGATCGTGTTGGTCTCGTCAAGGTTTCCTGTGGGCTCGTCCGCGAGGATCACCTTCGGGTTCTTGACGATGGCGCGGGCGATGGCCACGCGCTGCTGCTGACCGCCGGAGAGCGTGTCCGGAAGCCGTTTTGCAAACATCGCCATTCCGACGTTTCCGAGCGCTGCCTCCACTCTCTCTTTGATCACTGTTTCATCGCGCATGCCGCACAGACGCAGGGCATCCGCCACATTTTCAAACACGGTCTCGTCGCGGTTTAAGTTGTAATTCTGGAAAATGATACCTACATCGCGGTTTCGGAGGATGGAATTTTCCGGCATCATGGTCTGCCCGTCGATGGAGACTTCGCCGGATGCCAGATCGTCCATACCGCCGATGACGTTTAAAAGCGTCGTCTTACCGCATCCGCTGGGGCCGAAAATGGCCCACATGCCGCTGTCCGGAAGCTCGAGGTTGATGTTGTCAAGAACATGAATCTCGTTCTGCTTTCCGCGGTTGTAAAACTTGTTCAATACATTGAGCCGGATCATGCGTCCTCACCTCCCTTCAGCGACTTCTTGACGCTGCCCGCGAAGAGGTTTTTGATCTGCTTCTTGGTGACGCGCAGCGTGATGAAGATCATACCGAGGTAAAGGAACACATAGTGCCAGGGCGTAATGTAATAAAGCCGCATGTTCCAGGTCGGAATGTGGTAGATGATGTATGCCACCACCGGAATCAGAATGAACGAAGGCACGAGCGCAAGGAACATACGAACGTAGATTCCGATGCGGATGACCTTCACGGGAATACCCATGGAGCGCATGATCGTCAGATCGTCCCGGAACGCCTCCACCGTCTTGTGGCTGCAGAGGTTCACGAAAAATGCAATGAAAGTCACGATCAGGAACCACACGACACCCAGCAGGAAACATTCGAGGATCAACTCGATCATTGCAATAAATCCGGGGCGATAGGTCTCCTTCGTCGTGAGTGCCACATAGCCGTTGCCGTTTAATTTCTTCGCTGCTTTCGCTGCGGCACGGTCGGACTTAAAGAAGAGACTGATCTGGTTATACTCCCCTTCCACCGCCTTCTCCATAAGATGCTTTGCCACGTCCTCGCCGATGAGGATCGTAAGCCTCCGCTTCATAGCAGCGACCCGGAAGTCTCCCTTCTTCGTGACGATCCGTTCCTTGGTAAAGACCGTCTCCGTCAGATCCTCCTTCTCGCCGACAGAGAACAGATCCTCATACCGCTCCATGGTTTCGTAGTCGTCCTCAGAGAGGTTTCCGCGGGCGTATCTTGCCTTTGCCGACAGCGTTATGGAAAACTCCTTACACTGGTCAATACTCATGTTGATCAACTCGTTGTCGATGTAGATCGAGTCCGCCGGGATTTCGGTGCTTACGACAAACCAGGAGCTGCTGTACTCCTCCGGAAGTGTAAACGGAACCGCGGTACCGTCCGCGATGCAGTTGCCCTTTACGCTGACTCCCTCGTACAGGCCGTAGATCACCGTAGCAAGCTCAAGTCCCTCGTCCGTGAACAGCGCCGTGGCCTCTTTCTCCGCATCCGCGTAGTACTTGATGCCGACAACCTTGTAGTAATAACCGAAGAAATCAAGCTCCGTTGTCTCGATGGCGTCCGTTCCGAACTGCGGCGTAAAATACACCGGCAGGCACAGAAGCACCTCGTCCTTCGCCGCCGGGTAGCGCCCCAGACTTAAACTTCCCACATCCGAGACCGGAAGACAGACGTATTTTCCGGCGTCCTCTCTGGTGACCTCCTCCAGGCGGGCCATCGGCAGACGAGCCGGATCATCAACGCTGATATCGTACATATAATCCAGCCGGCTGATCCGCTCCGCGCCGGTTTCGGACATCAGTTTGTCACACTCCTCGTCCGTAAAGGACCGGTCCTCGGTGTGCACCACAACCAGACGCCCCGGCTCCCTCCGGAACAGATAGAACGAGCGAAACATTTTCGTAAAATCCCCGCAGAAAGTGGTCGCAAAGAACACGGCGAAGGAGCCGAACAGCATCAGCAGGCACAAAAAGGTGCTGAGCTGCGGCTTCGAGCAAAAGATCGAGCGCCCCAGAAGGAAGCCGTTGGAGAGGTTTTCCGCTCTCTCGTTTCGCTTCTTCGTCTCCGGCTCGGTCTCTCTCTCCACGGGCTTTGTTTTGGTAAGCACCCGGTCGGACTCCACCGCGCCGTCAAAGATCCGCACGTGTCTTGTGGCCACATCCTCCACCTGTTCAAAGTTGTGGGTGACCATAATGAGAAGCTTGTCCTTCGAAACCTCCCGCAGCAGCTCCACGATCTCCTTCGAGGTCTCGGAGTCCAGGTTTCCGGTCGGCTCGTCCGCAAGGATGATCGGACTGTCCTTCGCAAGCGCACGCGCGATGACGGTACGCTGCTTCTGGCCGCCCGAGAGCTGGCTTCCCTTGTGCTTCATGTGGCTTCGAAGGCCCACACGCTCAATGAGCTCGACGGCGCGCTTGCGGCGCGCCACCGGGTCCGGAATGGTCATCAGGGCCAGCTCCACGTTCTGCAGAACCGTGAAGCTGTCGATGATGTTATAATCCTGAAAGATAAAGGAGATGTACTTCTGCCGGTACTCCTCCCAGTCGGGCTGAAGGTAGTGAGACGTGGGACTGCCCTCGATGAGGAGCTCGCCCTCCTCGTAGCTGTCCATGCCGCTTAAGACATTCAAAAGCGTGGATTTGCCGGATCCGGACGCACCGGTGACGGCGACAAACTCCCCGAGGTCAAACGACAGATTGACCCCGCGGATACCGACGCTCACATTCCCTTCGGACACATAAATCTTTCCGATGTTGGTCAGTTTGAGAAATGCCATGAGCACTCTCCTCCTTCATCAAATATCGTATTTTGCCATAATCTCGCTCGGCGTCTTCCGGATCAGTCGAAGCACCGGAAGGATACCGCACGGAATGCATATCACATACAACAAAACGATAATCAGCAATGCCATCCACAGCGGATAATACAGCCAGGCCGTAGCCGCACCGCCGCTTCTTAGGATATACCAGACGATCGCGGATGCCGCAAGGTAACCGAGCATGACGCTGAAGGTTACCACGATTCCGGTCTCCACCGCGAAACGGAACACCACATTTTTCTTCGATGTACCGATGGAACGGTAGATTCCAATCTCGCGCATGCGGCTCATCACCGTGGAGCGCATGATGAAATACATCGAGATGCACATCAAGACGATGACGCCGATCCACACGAAGAACAGCTGGATGACATTGTCGCTAAGGGACACGAATGAGCGGTCAAAGCGATCCTGCGGTGTGTAGATCGTCTGCGAGACGAACTCCGGATCCTCGTACATCACGCCGCGCATCGGCTTGGGCACATCCGAAAAATGCTCCTTGAGATACGCTTCCGTCTTCTCCGGATCGTTCGAGTACACCTGGTAGAACATCGTGTCAAAATCATACAGTCTCGGCGAATACCGAAGCACGGTCTTAAAGTCCACCGGCTCCTCCACAAGCTGGTAATAGCCGGTCGCCCGTCTTGTGGTCAGTCCGATGGTTCTGGCCAGTTTGTGGAAATCGTCCGGGTGAACAATCACCATCTTCGTCATGGAATCCAGCCAGCTCGGGTAATTCCTTCCCGGGTCGAAGTCAAAGTGTTTTTCGAAGGAGTAAGCAAACTGATTCCTCCGGAAGCCGGTTTCCGAGTATTCAAACCAGTACTCATTCATGACCGCGCTCTCCTGCTCGGGAGTTAACGTCGCCCAGGCGGTATACCCGTTTCGGAACAGTATGTCATCCTGCTTCGGATAATCATACCGCTGAAACTCTTTCACGCGAAGGGAGACATTGTTGATGACAAGCTCATCCCCGACCGCAATCTCCGGATCTTTGTCGGCATCATGGTCGTCCGCATACTGGTTTCCGTAGTAGTCCACCGACTCGTAACCGCCCTTGGTCGGGCGAAGTCTGACGACGACGCATTCGCCGGGTTTGAGGTCGAACATGCCGAATTTGTCATCCACAACGTTGTCAAACACGCCGAACATGCTGTACAGGGAGATGTAATCGAGCGTTCTGGTCGCAACGTACGCTGTCGGCTCCTCATCCTCCACAACACCCGTGACATAGGTGGTGATCAGCTGGTCGCCGATCTCATACCGGCAGATCATGCCGATCACATTTTCGTAACTCTTGATGAACTCGTACGGAACATCCCGCAGAATCTTATCCGCAACCTTCGTGGTGATCACGACCTCGTTGTCCGCGAGATCCGTCACGCGGCCGGCAATCACGGTCTTACCGGCTGCATTCTTCTCCGACAGGAATGTCACAGGAGACTCCACCGACAGACCGGCCTTGAAACCGCCCTCGTAAACGCCGGCAGTGTCAAACAAAGCCATGCGGAATTTGGCGCTGTCCTCTCCGATCCGGGTCGGCTCAATCCTTGAACGGACATAGAAGTCCTCGATTCCGGACGCCGGGTCGTTCGCCGCATCGATCATCCGCTGCGCGATATCCTGCGTGCCCGCAGCCAAGAGGAACACATTGTTGTTGTACTGCTCGCGAAGTTCGATTCTCTGGCGGATTCCGGTCGAACAATACGCCGTTAAAAACACGATTGCCGCTCCGAACAACGCAAGACATGCGCTCAGGCGCTTCTTGCTCTTTCGCTGCATCATCGAGCGGTAATTTGAGGTGAAGCCGCGCTTTACGGTGTTCTTGAACTTAAACAGCCGTCCGTACTCCTTCCCCTCGATCGGCGGCAGCTCGGACATGTCGATGTCCTTCTCCTTACGCTCCCGCTCCTCCTTCTCGCTGAACACGCCCTCACAGAGTTTGACCTCGCTCGCATCGTCGAGGATCGTCACCTTCGGTGTGTGAACCTTGAGGAAAATGCGTCCTCCCTGGTTCACCACAGTCAGCTTCACAGGCTCCTGCGGCGTGTCGCCGTAGAACGACACTTCCGCGTTCGCATCGCCGAGGTCGTCCTTCGCAAGCTCGCCCAGGTAGATTTCATTTTTCTTTTTTGCGTAGTAACCGGTCGCATTCTCGTTCTCGCGAACGTTTACGATCGAACCGTCCTTGAGCTCAACGACAATGTCACAATAGCTGTCGACCAGGTTCGCCTCGTGCGTGACCAAAAGAACCAGACGGTCCTTGGACATCGCCTTTAAGATGTCCATGACAAGAATCGTGTTGGCTTCATCGAGGTTTCCGGTCGGCTCGTCCGCAAGGATCACCGGCGGGTTCTTGACGATGGCTCGCGCGATCGCCACTCGCTGCTGCTGACCGCCCGAGAGCGTGTCGGGAGTACGGTTTGCGTACTTCTCCATGCCGACGCCCGCAAGCGCCGCCGTCACACGTTTGGCAATCTCCTCCTCGTCGTCCATGCCGCACAGTCGAAGCGCGTCGGATACATTTTCCGCGACCGTCTCGTCACGGTTTAAGCTGTAATTCTGGAAAATGACGCCAATCTCTTTATTTCGCACGACGGCATCGTTAACACTCATCACCGAATCATCGATTTTCACCTCACCGCTGCCCGCGTTATCCAGGCCGCCGATGACGTTCAGAAGTGTTGTCTTGCCGCAGCCGCTCGGTCCGAAGATCGCGACCATGCCGCTGTCGGGCAGCTCGAGCGAGATGTCGTTTAACACGTGAATTTCGTTCGACTTCCCGCGGTTATAAAACTTGTTGAGATGAGATACGCGAATCATACTTCCGCACCTCCTCTCAAAGACTTCTTAACACTCACGCCGAACAGCGCACGGCTCTGAAGGCGCGTCACGCGAAGCGTGATCAGCACAAGTCCGATATACAGGATCACGTAGTGCCACGGTTGCAGATACCATAGCCGCATATTAAGCTTCGGCACGCGGTACACGAAGTACGACAGCACCGGAATCACGAAAAATGCAGGAAGCAACGCCAGGAACATGCGCACGTAAATGCCGATCCGCACAACCTTCGTCGGAATTCCCATGGAGCGCATGATGGTCATGTCATCGCGGAACGCTCCGATGGCTCTGTGGCTGCACAGATTGATGAAAAATGCAAGGAACAGAATGGCAATGATCCACAAAGCAAACTGCACTGCCGCGGCGGCCAGCTGGCTGATCAGATCGCCGGCGTTGGGCTTGTAGGCGTCCGTCGCCGTCAGTGCCACGTACTTCTTCGCATTGAGCTTCTCCGCGGCCTCCTTCGCCTCCTTGTCGGTCTTAAAGAACAGACTAGCCTGATAGTAGTTTGCCACTCCGACCTCGGAGAGCATCTGCTCGGCGATATCGGGACTTACGTACACGCGAACCTCCGTCGGTCTGAAGCTCGGGGCGATAAGACCGTCATACTCGGCCAGCGATTTCTCGGCGTCGATGCCGATCATACTTGTATCCCCCCGGAAATCAAAATGCTGGTTCGCATTTTTGTTGGTTCCCTTAAGGTCCATAAACGCGCGAAGCATGAATTTCAGATTGCCTTCGCTGCTTTGGAACATGGTTGCTCTCGTGTAGAAATCATCGATGTAGATGGTCCCCTCGGGCATGTGATCTCCGACCATGAATTTCAGATCCTGATGTCCGAACAGATCGGCTTCGAATATCAACGACTCCGATGCCTCCACATATGCAATATACCCGATATCGAGGGCATACGCTGCGGTGCCGCGGCGGAATCCCGCCTCGGTCATCACGGCCTTTGCAATCTGACTGCTGTCGGGGTAGAATTTGACGCCCGAGACCGCGAAGTTGGCAACACCGATCTCAATGATGAGGTCCTTCGCCTTCTCCTCCGTGATGACATCCTTGTAGTAGTACGGCAGATACAATAAGACTTCGGCTTCACTTTCCGGATACCGGCCGAAGTCCGGCTCTCCGTAATCGTGACCGAACGTGCACGTAAACACGCCGATATCGTCCTCTGCGGTCGTCTTGACGTTCTTGGCAAGCTCGGAATAACTCCAGCTTCCCTCGAGCGTCTTGATCCGGACGTCATACAGATAGTCATAATGCTCCGAACGGACGGCTCCGAGCTCCTTCGAAAGCTCCTCAAGCTCCTCGTCGGTGATCGGGTCGTCGGTGTAGTGCACGAAGACGAGGCGTCCCTCCTCGTAGCAGAAATACCGGTTTTTCTTGAACGCGTTTAGGAAGTCACCGCAAAATGCCGTGACAAAGAAGATCGCGGATGCGCCGATGATCATCAAAAGGCAGAGATACAGACTGAGCCTCGGCTTCGCAAGGAAGATGGATTTGCCGAGAAGAAAGCCGTTCGAGATCGTGCGAAGGCGCTCTTTGACAGCCGTCGGCGCGGGCTCTTCCTCCTTCTTCTCCACCGGCACCGTCTCCGCCAAGGTGCGGTCGGACTCGATGGCTCCGTCGTAGACGCGGATATGCCTTGTTGCAACGTCCTCGACCTGATCGAAATTGTGCGTGACGACGATCAGAAGCTTGTCCTTCGACACGTCCCGAAGAAGCTCGATGATCTCCTTCGAAGTCTCCGAATCGAGGTTTCCGGTCGGCTCGTCCGCAAGGATGATCGGGCTCTCCTTCGCAAGCGCACGCGCGATTACGGTGCGCTGCTTCTGGCCGCCGGAGAGATGGCTTCCCTTGTGGCGCATGTGGCTTCGAAGCCCGACACGGTCGATCAGCTCAATCGCGCGCTTTCTGCGCGCCGCCGGGTCCGCGATGGACATCAAAGCAAGCTCCACGTTCTGCAGAACCGTGAAGCTGTCGATGATATTATAGTCCTGGAAGATAAAAGAGATGTACTTCTGCCGATACTCTTCCCAGTCC
>JAFZWG010000089.1 GCA_017617395.1 Lachnospiraceae bacterium | reverse complement strand
GCTGAAGTCCGCGATCTCCTTCATCGCCGTCTTGTTGGACGGAGCGAGGTCAGCGGAACCGCCGATCAGGTTCGGAACCTTATTCTTAAGCTTGTTGAGAGCCCAGCCGCCGAGGTTTCTCGTAGCGTCTGCCTTCTCCTCATAAGCCCAATACTCGGCATCGTCGATGAGCGG
Source organism: Lachnospiraceae bacterium (assembly GCA_017617395.1). Lineage (GTDB taxonomy): Bacteria > Bacillota > Clostridia > Lachnospirales > Lachnospiraceae > ISDg. The sequence goes on along the minus strand of JAFZWG010000089.1, from coordinate 41,865 downwards.
CTTTGCGATGTCCATGTTGAACTCGTCGTCCCAAGCCTTCTTCATCTCCGGGAATTTTGCGCAGTAGTCTGCGAAGAGCTTGTTCCAAGCCTCCTCATCCTTTGCGTGCTCTGCCGCAAGGGCCTTGTAGTTGTCATAAACTTCCTCAGGCACGAAAAATGCTTCCTGCGAAGGCCATCCGAGGAACTCCTTCATGGCTGCAACATTTTCCTCACCGAGAGGCTCGCCGTGTGCGGACGCCTTGCCCTGCTTTGCCGGGCAGCCGTAACCGATCTGCGTCTTCACGGTGATCATGGAAGGCTTCGTCGTCTCAGCCTTGGCAGCCTCGATCGCAGCAGCGATCTCCTCGAGGTTGTTGCCGTCCTCAACAACAAGCGTCTGGAATCCCATCGCGCGGAATCTCGCCTGAACATCCTCGGTAAATGCAATGTCCGTGTTGCCCTCGATACTGATCTTGTTGCTGTCGTAGAATACGATCAGCTTGGAAAGGCCGAGCGTGCCGGCAAGGGACATTGCCTCGTAGGAAACACCCTCCATCATGCAGCCGTCGCCGCCGAGAACATACGTAAAATGATCAACAACCGGATAGCCGGGCTTGTTGAACTTCGCAGCGAGGTGAGCCTCAGCCATCGCCATACCGACAGCCATACCCATACCTGCGCCGAGAGGTCCCGTCGTCGCCTCAACACCCTTGGTGTGGCGATACTCCGGATGACCCGGGGTCAGGGAGCCGTCCTGACGGAACTGCATCATATCCTCCTTCGTCAGGCCGTAGCCGAACAGGTGAAGAAGGGAGTACAGAAGCGTCGAACCATGGCCGCCGGAAAGGATGAACCGGTCGCGGTTCGCCCAATCGGGATTGGCCGGATTGTGCTTCATATGCTTTGCCCACAGCTCGTACGCAACAGCAGCCGAGCCGAGCGGAAGACCCGGATGACCGGACTTCGCCTTCTGGATCGCGTCAGCCGCAAGCACGCGGATGGCGTTGACAGACATTGTATCGATCGATTTGCTCATATCTTAGATTCCTCCGAGGAAAATTCTCCCTGCATCCCGCCCTTCTTCCGAGCGGCAGCGCGGCAGGGGTCGCGGCGCCCGCAGGCACAGGCGCATACCCGAAGAAATAATACCATAACCCCCCGCGCAATGCAAGCCGAATGTGACAGGGGGACAGTTCTTTTGTCACCAAAGAACTGTCCCCCTGTCACCACTGCTCACGTTCCCCGGTTGTCACTCGGCGACTTCCTCGTATCGCGATACCCTGACAACCCGATCTCCCTCTTGAATCAGACGCACATCGTGCGTGACAACAATGACCGTTTTTCCCAAGGCGCAGATTTCGCGGAGGATGCTCATCACCTTTTTAGCATTCTCCGGGTCGAGGTTGCCGGTCGGCTCATCCGCCAGGATCAAATCATTTTGCTTGATAATCAGGCGGCACAGAGCAACACGCTGCTGCTCACCGCCCGAGAGGCGAAACACTTTTTGATCCTTAAGATCAGCGATTCCGGTCCGCTGCATTGCGTCCTCGATACTGATCGTGCTTCGGTTTCGCGCAGGAACCAGAGTCAGATTCCGATACACGGTCTCCTCCTCCAGCAAACCGAAGCTCTGAAACAAAAATCCAACCGTCTTGCCGTAAAATTCACGGTCGTTCATTTTCCCCGTGATCGGTTTTCCGTTAAATTCAATCGTCCCGCCGGTCGCTTCCTCCAGCCCGCCGATCATGTTCAAAAGTGTCGTCTTGCCGGCGCCGCTCTCCCCGACGATGACAACGAACTCTCCGTCTTCCACCGTCAGATTGAAATCCCGGAACAGCACCCGGTTTTCATACTTCTTTGTCAGCCCTTTGATCTCAAGCATATATGCCCCCTGTAATAACCGACTTGGTATTCTTTCTCTCCATCCGCCGCATGCAGATCAGATACACCGCAACGTCGAAGATGCAGAGAATTCCTCCGCATGCCAGCACCCAACCAAGGCCGGCAAAGCGAAGCTTCAGACAAAGAACCGTGATCACCGCCAGCGAGACCAGCGTTGTGACGGCGTATCTCACCATGGTTCCCCGATACCGCTCGAACAACGATCTTCCGAGAATCATCCCGATCGTATTTTTTCTTCGGTTCACCAGATAATCGATCCGGGTAAGTCTCAGCGAAAGCATAAAGTTGTACAGAAGAACCAACGCGCACAGGATGCTCTCCGAAAGAACGAACACCTCCTGTCGGTGCACCTGCTCTTCCACGAGGGCGTGAACCTCACCGGTTGCCACCAGATATCTGTCGCTGCCCAACCGCTGTACTTCTTCGATGTCCGCCTCTGTGGGAAGGCAGAACATAACTTTCATTGCCCCTTCGTTGATATCCTGCATAACCCGCGCAATCGAGGCTCCGGTGTCCGGATGGTTGCGCAGCAGAACGACGGGATTTTTGCACGACGTCAACGTGAGACGCCCTTCCCCGCCGGTCGTACAGACAACCTCCGTCGACTCATCGTAAACCACTTTTTCAAACGATTCGCCGCCGCAGGCGTCCCGAAGCATGTCCTCCAAAAGCTCGCCGGCTTCCTCGTCGTCCGCAAATCCCGCCGGAATCAAAACGATGTAGTCGGAGCTGTGGTCCGCCTCGTGATACTGCTTTGTCAAATCCAAGAGGTCACGCGCATAGTAGCTGACCTCAACCATCTTAAGCTCATCGTCGTCCGACGCGCCGTAGCCTCTCTCCGAGAGATAGATCGGTCTGTAATCCGCCTGCTTCCCGGAAATCAGTTTCGCGAGCCGCTCCTGATAATTCCGTTCCTCCTCGGGATTTTCGTCCAGGCAGAAGACGCTGACAAAGTGATAATCCTTGAGCTTCCCGAGCTTATCGAGCGTGTCCCGAACACCCTTCGTCTTGTGGATCTCGTTTACCAGCCCTGCGATTATCAACAGGCTCAAAACCGTGATCACGACTTTGACGACACACAGAATTCCCAGCACGTCCCGGTCGATCTGGACCTGGCGAAGCGCCCGGCGAACATCGGACCTTGAGAAGACCACCTGGATAACGAGACTGCCCAGCAACAGCACCGCGAGGCATATCACATGGATCTTCAGGCTGCCGTAGACGTACCAGTGCCCCAGAATCTTATAAACAAGCAAAAAAGCAATCGACAGGCCCAGGGCATCGCCGATCACACCTTCGATCATTTGCCGACGTCTGTCGACGCCGATCACCGCACGGATCAGGCCCCTCTTTCTGGCGGCGATGGTGTCCACCGCAGTCAAAAACAAAAACGCGATCCCGGTGATGGCCCAGAGGAAAATGATCACGTCCGTCTCTACGTATGCCTCACCGGATTCGACCTCGGAGACATTATAGTCCCTGACCAGCCTCTCCCGGATTGCCTGTGCGTCCTCGAGCGATCCGATTACATAGACGCGGTCCGGCATGTTCCCTTCCCGCGCCGCAAACTCGCAAAAGTCATACACGAGGACTCTCACCGGATCCGAGAACAGCGATTTGCATTCGCCTTCAAGATACTGGCCGTCTTTCTTCAGCCGGTTTAACTGGATCGTATTCAGATACACGCTGACCTCGTCCAACCGGTCTTTGCCGACCGCAGTATCCTGCGCAAACAGACCGACCTGATACTCCTCCGACAGCTCCGTCAGAGTTTTTCCGAACGAATCCGAATACATCTCTTTATTTTTCGCGTCAACGAAGAAGAACGGGTTCTCCTCCAAAAAGCCGTACGCGAACTCCTGGTTTTCTTCCCCGCAGAACACCATGATCACGCATATGCCCAGCAGTAAAACGATATACTTGGCTGCCCGCAAAAGAATCAACCCCCTATCGAATGATATTTTTGCAGCATTCCCTGAATTTCATCCTGATTTTCTTCGATAAATGTCTTGACGAATTCTTCGCTCTCCCCCGTTACCGTTCCGTCCGGAACATACTTGCCGTTCTCGTCAATCGTGATCAGATAATAAACGATTCTCTTTCCCTCGGGAACCGTCGTGATCATCAGCCCGAAATCTACAAACCCCACTCCTCGCCACACGATCAATCCGCAGGTAGGCTTCGGCTCTTCTCCGCTTCCGATTACAACTCTGCGGTTTGCCGCGCGCTCAACATGGATTTCGCCGTAAAATTCCATCAACCCGAATCCCCGCGCGGAGACAAGATACGTGTCGTCGGAAGTGACATACCAGCTGTCTTTCTTCTCCCCTTCCAGAAAAGGCCCCATCACAACTCTGGAACAAATAAAATGAACCCCCAGATAAACAAGCCCCAGTACCACTGCAACGATCGCCAGAATTGCAATCCTGCGAAACCACCTTGAAGTCTTTTTTGTTTCCATTGATACGCTCTCCGAATGATATGGCTGACCGCCATGTATTTCTTTCAAATTATCAATAAATATGCTTTTGCAACAGGCTTTTCCATCCTGCTGCAAAAGCATATCAAGGGCTGCTGCGAATTACTTGTAATTCGAATACCTGTCTAGATTCGTTAAGAAAAGGAAATTGTGCCATTCATAGCCTTCACCGTAATTTGTTCCGACCATGACACGGAAATAAGCCGTATCTTTCTTTGCTCTGATTTCCTCTTTGGACCAGCTCCAATTACCTTTCCAGGATGCATACGTCCAGGACTGACCCGCGTTCTTTACCCCGGCCTTTGTATACACGGGATTTCCCGGCCACTCCGCACGAGACCACGAATAGTACTCATTGATCCAGTCCGTTTCGAAGCCGATTACGAACGTTCCGATGGGGCACCAGGTTTCACCATAGTTAATGTCCCAGGACCATTCCCACTCGTATTTGCGAGTCCCGGCACCCTGAGTTTCAATGGTGTCCTCATACGTGTAGGCATACGCTTCGTTTACGAGTATGGACAGCATCAGTGCTGCAAAAACACTCGCTACCACACAAACTACCTTCTTCATCAGTTTTTTCTCCTTTTGTTTTATTTGACCGGTCACCCCGCTACATTTCAGCAATCGGAAACGCAAAGAATGACCATGTCCAAATACATTATTCGTTGTTTTCCGATAAAAAATCAACTGTGTTTTGATGAACGACACTTTTTTTTGATGAACGACACCTTTTTTCGTCAAATCGGGAACGATTCTCATTTTTCTTGACATTTTTCCGGGGCGGGACTATAATCAGTAGCGTTTTCGGGACAAGGATTTTTCGCCCGAACCGCATCTGACGAGAGGAGACGTATCCACGATGAACACCCGTTCCAAATACCGCACGAAACAGCGCGACATCCTGCTCGAGTATCTTGCGAGCGCGCCCGGCGACCACACAACCGCGGCGGACGTATGCGCGTACTTCCGGCAACAGGGCATCCCGATCAGCCAGTCGACCGTCTACCGGCAGCTCGAGAACCTCGTCGCGGAGGGCCTTCTCAACAAATACATCATTGACGCCAACAGTCCCGCCTGCTTCGAGTACATCGGCGAGGCCGCGCGCGAAGGCGCGGACTCGTGTTTCCACTGCAAATGCGAGCGCTGCGGCACCCTGATCCACCTGCACTGCGACGAGCTCGCCTCGATCCGCTCGCACCTCTTCGACGCGCACGGCTTCCGGCTCGACCCTCTCCGCACCGTGCTCTACGGCCTCTGTGAGGACTGCCGCAAGGCAGACCCCACCGCCTGATACACCAATGTCAAAACGAGGCACCGCAAATCGGCTCCGGTGGTTCCTTTGTCATTTGCACTCCACTTTTTGAAACGGCGTATGGTTAATCCCGACTCCGTCATAATACTCGATATATACCTTGTCCTTGTGGTATAACGCGATCATATCGACGAAAATATTGTTGTCAAATACATCCAGAAAGACATCTGCGTGGGTTCTGTACATCCAGGATTCCGTCCGATCTCCGTCTTCATACTCCGTAAGGAACTGCAGCTCTCCGTGGACATCTCCTTCGTATAGGCCCCAGCCTTCTGCAAGCAACTGCTTTCGCAGACCTTCGTATTCCTCCGTAGTCATTTCCAGCTTTGCTCTTACGTGTGCCTCCCCGAACTCAGCGCTTTTCTCGATTTCTTCCACGATATAAGGCTTAAACCGTTCTGTTATCTTCTGATACTCCCGCATCGGAATCTTGTGTCCTGCGGTCCAGTAACACCACCCCGCAAGTGCCGCCAGCAACAGGATAACGCCTGCAATGATCAGTACTACTTTCTTTTTATTCATCTGTTGCCCCCTTCTTTCTGATTCTCTTGCTACTCAATCGCTGCAAAGGGTGCGTGATTAATATTCACATAGCCCGTGAATTCCGCGTGAACTCTGCCCTCATGAAACATAACCAGCACGCTTACGGAAATGCTGTTGTCGAACATATCCAGAAAGACTTCTTCGGCGCCGTTGTAGGCTACATATTCCGTCTCGTCGCCTTCCGTCTTTTCCTCCGCATAATTCACAAAGTATAAGAGATCCTCATCCTTGATGAGTTCACTTCCCTCTGCGAGCAGTTTTTCCCGCAATTCCTCGTATTCATCAACCGTCATCGAAAGAACCCACAGATCTTTTGTCTCACTGAATCCGGAATCATGAGTTATCTCCTTCGTAACGTACGGTTTTAATAATTTCGTCATTTTCCGATACTTGCTCATCGGAGTTAAATACCCCGGGATCAGGTAGCACAGGCCGATTGCAACAAGCAACAGCGCTACCACGATTCCGCTCACCAATAAAATTTTCTTTTTAACAGTCATGTTCCTGCTCCTTAATAACCGTAGTACCGTAACATCTCGCTGATCTTCCATCCGTTCTTATGCCCGAGTTCAATCAATCCGGTATAATGATTGCTGAGACTCTTTTTTACATATGCTAGCCATCCTTTGTTCGTCGTTCTTCCGCTGTTCACATATTTTGTCCAAGGATCAGCCACTTCTTTAGGCGTTAATGGCTTTGACTCATTCGTGTGCAATCTTACATTCCCGTCAGAAGCAAACACTGTGGTGTTAAATGTATCGGCAAAGATTCTCGCAATGTTTGCGATATTATATTTGTTGTAATCTCTGTGATCATAATGCCCGCAATTGCACCCAAGCAGAATAATTGCTTTCATGTGCTTGCTCTTATCCAGTTTTTCTCTGACAGCTTTTATGTAAAGGATTGTGTATCCTACCCATTTTCCGTTGGACTTCGTCGATCCGTTTATATCATACGGCTCCCCATGCGAATTAATAACGACAAAGTCCTGGTTGTTGGGCATCTCGCTCCATCTTTGTACAAAATCCGTTGAATCGGAGATCCTGCCAAGTGCCGAGACCGAATATGTACCGTTGCCTTTGTCTCTCCAGAACTTATCAATATCCGGTATGATGAAGTCTTTCGCTTCGTCCCAGAATTGATCTATGGAAAGCACGGTGTTTTTCGCCAGATACCGGCCGTCATAATCCGAATATGCCACCGGGTTATTTCCGCAGTACACAAACAGGCTCTCCATGTCCTCCTCAGCGCCGTAGAAGAAGCTTTCCATCTCATCGTAGGACAGGAACCGCTTCACTTGCGGATCATAGTATCTTGTCTCCAGGTAGTAGAAGCCGGTCTCATTGTCGTAGTAATATCCACGATAACGGATGGGGTTTCTGTCTGCAAGGGCCTGATCGCCGGTGATTCCGGTAATAGCGCCCCAGAGGTCGTATGTGTAGGTGCAGAGGGTTTCTCCGGCTGCATTTACGATACCGACAACATCACCGAAGATATCGTACCGGTAGTAATACGCCGCTCCGTTCCACTCAAAGCCTACAAGATGGAAGGTTCCGTCATACGTAAAATAGATCGGATCTGCGGATAGTTCGGCGATCAGGTCATGGCCTTCGTAGATGTATCTCGTTGTTGCCCCATTAACGATCTTCTCCTCACGGAGTCCCTGATAGTCATAAAGGTAAGATGCAGAAGTGTCTCCGTTTCGCACCGTGGCAAGCTTTCCTGCCGCCCAGGTAAAGGACATACCGTTATAGTACTCCGCAGGCTTTCCGAAGGTACCGTAGGTGATAGATCTTCCATCGAAGGAAGTCAGCTCATCGGACCACGCGCTGCTGTAGGAATACCGCTGTACGGTTGTCTGTCCGTTCTTTGTTGTCTTTACGGTCTGAAGATTTCCATAGGCATCATAGGAGTACTCGTTCACGGTAGTGTCCGAGCTTCCTTCTTTGGTTACGGTGTCCTTCGCCACGTAGCCTCTTGCGTTGAATTTTACGGTATATATCTCTTCCCCGATACGATACTGTAACGTTTTCGTATCGGAATCAAACGAGATCATTTCCCCGACGAGCGACTGTGGTATGTTCGCGCCGTTCGTACCGTCCGTGAGGAGAACCGCCTCCCCGTAACCATAGTCGCCATCCGCACAATTAACCTTCTGGGTCTTTTGAATGCTGTTCTGTGCCCCGAAGGTATAGTCCGCCTGATAGAGCGGATAATCGAGCGTATAGTGAATGGAGTAACCCGAAGCATCGATGGTCAGACAATTTCCGTAATCATCATATGTGTAGGACTCATACGAAGCACCGTTCTTTGCAAGTTCCACCAGCAAAAGCAGATCATCGTAGGTCATCTCATACAACGAACCGTTATAAAACGAGACAAGATTGCCCTCGGAATCAAAACCAGTCACCGCCTGCATCGTGTCGAAATAATTGTATGTACATTCATTTCCCGTTTGGGAAGCCTGCTTAATGCAGGTACTGTTGACAAGGTAACGGACACTGTTCTCGCTTTCCAGAATGGTATATGCGTTATTTCCGACGTGAAGGGTTTTCAGTCGATCGTTTTCATACTCATAGCGGATCCGTTTGGTTGTACCGTCAGTATAGCACACATCCGCTCCCGTTGCACGACCCGGATAGTCCGTATCTCCGTAGATAAATGTCTTGGTAAACGCTTTTTTTGTGACGGAGACATCCCTGCGAAGAAGGCGGTCATAACAGGTGGTTTCCTCTTCTCCGGCAAGGTACACATAGAACTCGGGGTTCGGGAACGTGTCGGATGTGTTCGGATCGGTCCCGGCAAGCCAGAGCTCAAAGGCATCGGGAACGCTGTCTTCATCCGTGTCGACACCGTAGGAGGAGAACCAGGTGTTCTCTTCGATCGCGATGGAGAGCGGTTCCGTCTTAAAGTAGAACCCGAATTCATTTTTCAGGACTGCCGCAAAGTCGGTATAGACGCTCCAGGACGAAGGGACTTCGAAATCCTCGTCCATGATGTTTGCCTGAAGGAGAGTGAAGGAATTCTCCCCGTTCTTCCGGCCGTACACATCCATGGTTGCGTAGTCGAAGTTGGCATTGGCAAAGAGCATGTTCTTATCGTCCATCCCGTAGAGGGTAAGCCCGGCGGTCTTGTTGCGCTGCCCTTTCCGGACGGACTCCTTTACGGTGCCGTCGGTGGTGTAGGTGCCGGTATAGATTTCGATGGTCTTTGCGAAGGCGCCCTCGTTTACGGTTGTTTTGCTGCCGGTAATGAACAGCTTGTTTGCTGCCCAAACGGGACCGTTTACGGTATGATTCGTGCAATAGAGGTTGACGGAACCGTTCAGGGAAACCAGGGCGGCGCCTTCCGCGATGGTCACATCCGAAGCGGAAACCGAGATGTCTCCGGTGGCGACAACCGGTTTGTTAATGGTGATCCTAGAGCCCGACAGGGAAACCGGGCCGGTCACATAGGTCGCCGTGTCTACGGACAACTGCGATCCGGACAGGGAAAGACGGTCTTTCCGTTCGGTTTCCGCGGGAAGAAGTTCCAGAAGGTTGTTCTTTGCAACCTCTCCGGACACTGCCTCCGACGGAGCGGTCAGTTTCGTTCCGTTCACGGAAATCTGCTCCGCAAACAGAACGGCATTTTCGCCGTAGGGATTCGTTCCCTGCTTCTTTCCGCCCTTGCCTGCCTGCGCGATGTTTACGTTCACCAAAAGCGAAACGATCATCGCAGGTGCGAGGATCATTGAGACTATTTTTCGCATACAGAATACCCCCCATGTTATAGTTATACTTCTGTCCTTTTATTTTACGCGCGCTCTCTGCCCGAAGCAATCGGATTTGGATGAACGACACTTTTTTGGGATGAACGACACTCTTTCGGGGGGCGAAGCGATGAAAAAGCGGAAAATGCCCGCCGCCAAAGCAAGAAAAACTGCATTTTCACAAATCAAAAAGCCTCCGTGTACCGGTTCGGGATACACGGAGGTTTCATGTGCATTGTGTTGTTTACTCCAGCACGATCAGGTTGAGCGACAGCGGCTTGATGTGGGCGGTGACGATACCGTCCGCGAGCTTCGCGCGCTTGTTGACGGAAGGAGCGAAGATCTCGTCGTTGCCGAACTCGCTCTGGGCCTCGGGGTCGCCCGAGATTTCATACATGGTGCATGACGAAAAGCCCGAGAGCTTGGCGAAAGACTCAGCCTTCGCGGCGGAAGATGCCTTGGCATCCTTGCCCTTTGCGGGAGCGGCGCCGAACGGCCATGCGGGCTCCACAACCTCCGCAACCTTTGCGACGGTCGGCGAAGCGGCAACGCCGGAGAAACCGGTGACGTCCAACGAGAGCGCGTAGTCCTCGGCCTCGTTGCGGTTGATCACAAACACCGCGAGACGGCCCGCCTTCTTGTCCCAGGCGCAAGCCGCGTCCACGTACGGAACGCCGGTCTTGCCCACGTACTGCGAGGTGTCGTCGATCGCGTAGCCGGGCATGTCGTACGTCTCGCTGTCGACCGCAACCTGCATCGAGGTGCCCTTCGCGTAAGCGAGCATTTGCAGAAACGCGTAATGCGACGCCGAGCGCCATACGTTGTCGCGGTTCGAAGCACACAGAGCACCGAGGCCGCCGGTCATGCAGCCGATCTTCACACGGTCCGCGTGGCGAAGAAGCGCAAGCTGGATGGAAGCCATCGAGAGCATTTGCACAAGGTCCCCGCCCGGGAAGCGGCGATCCGGCATCTTGTCCGGGTCATGGAAGAGATACGGCCGGTCCGGGTTGAAGCGGTAGTGCGAGCGCGCCATGTTGTAGCGGCCCCAGCCTGGATGCAGCGGCGAGTTCGGGCGGATCATGCCGCCGTACTCGTCGAAGGAGATCATCATTTTCTTCGGCGAGCGATGCTTGGACTGCACGTAGTCGCACATCGCAACCTCGGTGTTGATGAAATCCTCATAGTACAGGGCGCCGCCGAGCAAAGCCTTGATGTCTCCGGGAGGCGCGCTGTGATAATGATGGATCGAGAGGTAGTCGACCGTGTCGTAGCACACGTCCAGAGCCGCCTCATCCCAATCCGGAAAATGCTCCATAAACGGCGCGGAGGACCCGCACACGCCCGTCTTGATGGACGCGTCGATCCACTTCATCGCCTTCGAGGTCTCGTTGACCATGACGCCGTAAGCGCGCGGGTCCTTGTCCCAGGAGCCAAGCTGCCACGGGCCATCCATCTCGTTGCCGAGATACCACGTCTTCACGCCGTACGGCTTCTCGTGACCGTTCTTGATACGCAGGTCGGACCAGTACGTTCCGCCCGGAAAATTCGTATACTCCACGCAGTCCATCGCGTCCTGCGTGCGGCCGGTGCCCATGTTGACCGTGTACAGGGATCTGGCGCCGATCTTCTCCGCCCACTGCAGATACTCATCGTGACCGACATCGTTCGGGATCACCTGGTACCACGCCGGGTCGAGATGCACCTTGCGCTCCGACTTCGGGCCGATCGAGTCCTTCCACTGCCATGCCGAAACAAAGTTTCCGCCCGGAAGGCGAACCGCGGGAAGCCCCGTCGCCTTCAGCGCGTTGATGACGTCGGTGCGGAAGCCCTGCTCGTCCGCCGTCGGATGCTTCGGATTGTACATCGTGCCGTTCACCATCGTGCCGATCGGCTCCAGAAACGCCGAGAACAGCTCGTCGGAAATCTCGCCGATCTCAAACGACGGATGCACCGAAATTTTAGCCTTTTTAGCCATAAAATACCCCTCCAGCTTCTCCTATTTTTCCGGCTCCGCCTGCGGCTCACCGGTCGAAATCTTTTTGATCCATTTTTCGCTCTTTAAGCGGAAGTAACACCAGACAGCCTTCACGATCTGGTCGGACTTTAAGAAAATGTAAACCCAGAATGCGTCAAGCTTCAAGACAAATCCCGCGATGCAGCCGAGCGGCAGTGCGATCGCCCACAGGAACACGTTGTCCATGAGCATCAGCATCTTCGTGTCGCCGCCGCCGCGGAGCACGCCCTTGGTCATGATGCTGTTCGTCGCCTGGAAAATCAGAATGATACTGATGGCGGTCATCAGCTGGTGCGCCAGCTCCTTCGTGTAGCTGCCGACATCGTAGCCGTTGATGACGGGCGTCTGGATGATGAGGACGATAAATGCAGCCAGCAATCCGAGCGCCAGCCCGAGCCCGAAGAACATCCAGCCCTGCCTCATCGTCTTCTTGCGGTCGCCCTGGCCGAGCGTCTGGCCGGTCACGATCGCGCCCGCCTGGCACACGCCCTGGATGCCGACCGTGCTCATCTGCTGCGTCACGGCTGTGATGGCATTTGCCGACGTAAACTCCTGCCCGAGACGGCCGATGACCATCATGACGGAGTTGTTGCCGAGCGCCAGAATGCCGTCGCTGATCAGCACGGGAATGCTGATGCGGATGTATTCTTTGATAAGCGAGCCCGTCTTCATGAAGAGGTTCTTCACGCGGAAGCGGATGCGCTTGTCAACCACCAGAAGGTAGCCGACGATCATCACCGCCTCGAAGATGCGGGCGATCAGCGTGCCGAGCGCCGCGCCCTCAACCTCCATGCGGGGCGCGCCGAAATGGCCGAAGATAAATGCATAATTGGCAACCAGGTTGACGAACAACGCGCCGATGGAAACCAGCAGCGGCAGAAGCGCCTGCCCGACGCTTCGCAGCACGATGGTCACCGTGAGCGACGTGCCCAGGAAGAAATACGTGACTACCGAGTACCGCAGATAATCCGCGCCGCGCGAAAGCACATTGGCGATGGCGATCTCCTCCTCCGGAGTCGTCGCGGTCTTCGCGTACATTTTCATAATGGTCTCGGGCATCACGAACGTCGCAATTGCGAACAGCGACGCCAGCAACAGTGTCAGCCGGAGCATCAGGCACACGGTCTGCTTGAGGGCCGTCGTCGCCTTGCCTCCCTCGTCATCGCCCTTCTGCTTCATGCCCCAGTAGCGCGACACCAGAACCGATGCGCCCATTCCGAGTCCCATGCAGAAAATGTGATAAATTCCGATGAATGTGTTCGCCTGCGACACCGCCGTCAGCGACTGCTCGCTGATCGCCTCGGCCGCCTTCTCCCCGAGCGTCGGGATGTACGCGTTGCCGATGCTGCCGACCATGATCGTGTCGAGCATGTTCACGCCGACCGCAACAAGGCTCTGCAGCGCAATGGGCAGAGCCAAAACAATAACTTTCTTGTAAAATGCCGGATCTTTTTGAAACAGTTTCATGTATTTGAAACCTAACCGACGTCCCCGCGCCCGCGTACACACGCGCGCCCGCGACACGTCGCCCCCTTTCTCCTCGCACTCCTGTCTATTGTACACGAACTCCACCGCAGAATCGATGGATTTCTCAATAAAAATCCCGTAAAAACCCCCATAAAATGCAACTGGAACCCGCATCACGGGTTCCGGTCACTCTTTTATACACGCAGAGGATGTCAGCAAAGTTAATAAACCGCCTCGCGGCACCCCACGCCACGATTATGCCCCATCTCACCGCAAAAACAAATGCACCATTCTACTCTTTCCGTCCCGAAAATGATGTCATATCTTATCCTTCGGCTTCGAACTGGCAGGGGGGACGGCGGGCACGCTTCACTCCCGGAATACTCCGAAACGCGCAGAAGACGTTTTTCTCGCTCGCAGGAAAATGCTCGCTCGAAAAAGTTTCTGCGGTTTCGGATATGTCAGGGTTGCGAAGAAGCGTGCCCGCCGCCACCATCTGCCTCCGCCGCTCGATTAACGCAGGAGCAGGTGACAAAAGAACTGTCCCATTGTCACCTGCTTGAGTTTTGGGGAACAAATTGATATAATTTCGTTAAAAAAGTTCCCCAAGAGCGGCTTCTATAGCCGCTCCCGGTGGAAACCGCATCGAAAAGCATAAGGGGAGAATGTCATGAAACCGGAAGGAACCGAAAAGCTCAAAAAGATTCTTCGCGGCAGCGCGGCACCGTGCGTGCTGGCGGTGTTTTTGTCGATCCTGCTGCACTCGATGTCGCTGCCGGTCTTCACCATGCAGGGGCAGGCGGCGGCCGACGAGTACCGCACGGAGGAGGGGCTGCCGTACTTAAGCGAGATGGACTCCTACCTGTACTGCCGGCTCACGGAGGAGCTGGCGGAGGAGGGCTTCGGCGCGTACACGCTGCGGCATGACCGCGGCGCGGACCCGTACATCTCGGCAAATGCAACCGGCGAAGAGGGCGACGTCGTCATGGGCCTCCCGATCCTCGGCGCCACGGTTTACCGCCTGATCTCGTGGGTGCCCGGCGTCACGCCGTACGGCGTCATTTTCTGGCTCGCGCCGATCGTCACCTCGCTCACCGCAATTCCCGCATACATCTTCGTGCGACGCCGCACCAACCGCTTCGGCGGCCTGGTCGCGGGTCTTCTGGTCGCCGTCGCGGCACCGTTCGCCGCACACACGCACGCCGGCTTCTATGACACCGACCTCGGCCTGTCCCTGCTGCCGTGCGTCTTTCTGCTGCTGTTCGCGGAGTGCCTGCTCACGCGCGACCTCCGTCACCAGATCCTCGCCGGCCTCGGCTCAGGCCTCGCCCTCTGCGCCCTCGGCACCTTCTGGCGCGCCTACTACGCATACTTCTGCGTTGGCGTCGCAGCGGCCGTTTGCGCGATCTTCGCGTGCGGTGTGGCCTGGTTCGTACAGCGCCTTCGGAAAATGAACCCCGACCGCCCGTTCGACTTCCTTCCCGCCCTGCGCGGCCTGGGCATCGGCCTTGCGGCGCAGCTTCTCTTAAGCCTCATCATCCGCGACCGCGAGCTTTTCACGGACCTCGCGGGCATCCTCAACGACGCAAGCGGGTCGCTCGGCAACGGCGACCGCGTCTTCCCGAGCGCCGCGCGATTTGTCGGCGAGCTGCAGCCGACGCCGGTGCTCTCGAACGAATACAGCAAAGGTATGCTTGGGCGCGTTCTGGATGGATTTGCCGCGTACGCGGACGGCATCGTCAACGCGCTCGGCGGCTGGACGGTGATCCTCTTCGCCGCTGCCGTCGTCGGACTTCTCGTTGGCCTGTGCCTGCGCGCCGCCTTCGTGCGCCGCGACGCCACCGCCGACAGCGAACCCTCCCCTTCGGAAAATCCAACCGACCTCATCCTGACGACCGCCTTCCTCTTCGTGTGGCTGTTCTGCGGCCTTGTCATCATGAGCACCGGCTCGCGCTTTTTGACCATCCCCGTGCTGCCGATCGGCCTCTTCTGCGGCCTCGGCATCGGCCGCCTGTCGGCACGGCTCGGACACGGTTCGGACGAAACTGACAATGAGGCAGCCCCCGGCGAAAGCACCTCCGAGCCGACCGACACCGCAACGAAACAAACTCCTCGCACCGCCATCTATATCGCCCTGATCGCCGTGGCGGTCATCACGTGTGCGTTCGCAATCCGGCCGGAGTTCGGAACGCCGGCGGCGTGCGGCGCCGCTGCAGCGGCGCTGGTCATCGGCCTGCTGCTGTGGAAGTTTAAGCGGGCTGCCATCATCAATCTGTTTGCATTTTCCTTGGTGTTGTCGCCGTGCATGGCCGCATTCGGCTTCGCGTACTGCGCCGTGCCGGACGGCACCGACACGCTTGCGGACATGTGCGCGTGCATCCGCGAGAACACCGACGAGGACGCCGTCATCGCGTCGTGGTGGGACTACGGTTACTTCTACGAATACGCCGCGGAGCGCCTCACGCTCGGCGACGGCGGCAACTTTAACAGCGAGTGGAATTACTGGCTCGGGCAGGCGCTGATGAGCACCGATGAGTCGCAGGCAAAGGGACTCTTCCGAATGCTGGCGACCGGCGGTCTCGACGCCACGCACCTGCTGCGCGACGCCTACGGCCCGGCGGGCGAAGCCGACAAACCGTCCGATCCCGCGCTCGCGCTGCCGGACCATCTGGACAACCCTTACGGCTACGCGACCACGATTCTCAAGCAGATCGCCGCGCTCTCCCGCGAGGAGGCGCGCGCCCTGATGACCGACGGCTACGGCATTGGCGCCGAGCTGGCCGACAACGTCCTCGCGCTCACGCACCCCGACAACCCGCGTCCGATCTACCTCGTCCTCTCCGACGACATGCTCCGCAAGACCGGCGCGATCGCGACGTACGGACTTTGGGACTTTAACGGCGACCCCGCGCTTCCGGGCATCTGGAAAAACATGACTGCGACGAAGATTTTGCCCGCCACAACCGTCACGATCCCGATGGACGACTCGGACAGCAAGGTCCGCGTCACCCGCGATGCGGACGGGCGGCTGACGGCAGAATTTGTCGACGGCTCCGACCGCGTGCTCTCAGCAGAGTTCCGCGTCACGACGTACGACCCGGCCGACCAAAGCAGTGCAGACTCGAACGACACTGCGGTGCTTCGCACCGACATCGACTCCGAGTCCTACTCCCTGGATCCCGCGATCCCGGGCTTCCGCGCTCCGCGCGCGGCATACACAATCCTCCTTCGCGAGGACAGCCCGAACGTGTACCGCTGCCTTGTGTGCAGCTCCCAGGCCGCCAACACCGTCCTGATCCGCGGCTTCATGACCCGCGGCGACAACCTTTTCTACCGAAGCACCCTCGAGCTGCCCGCAGACGGCGGCACGCCCGAGTGGCACGAAGTCTCCGTGTGGGACCTCGGCAAATAAACCACGCCGTATTCAGTATGAACAAGCCGGGATAAAGTATCGTTTCCACGTCTTTATCCCGGCTTATTTACTTCTTTTCCGTTTTTGTATGTTTGACTCTTCACTTGTGCGCCTTGACATCCAGCACAACCCCGACGACAATGCACACGACGAGCAGCGCAATCCCTCCGATCAGCACATGCAGCCCGTAAGGCCACGTCCCCTCCGGGTGTTGGAGTGCGTAACCCACAAAGACCGCGATCCCTACGAAGATCACCGCCGCCAGAACATACAACACATTCGCCCACACTTTGTACTTTTTCATGATGGCCTCCTTTCCGCCATTTTCATTATAGGAAATTCCCCCGAAAAATGCAATTCCATCTTGATGAACGACACCTTTTCCTGATGAACGACCCGAAATCGGTAAATCCTTGCATTCCCCCGAAAGATATAGTATACTGAATTGGTATGTGACCAAATCGCCGATGGGGCGGCGTTTGGCGCGCAAACAGGCATAAAACAACCAGGAAAACAACCATAAAACAACAGACAGGATAGGACGGAAAATGGCGGACTGGAACGAACAGATAAAGAAGCGCAGAACATTTGCCATCATCTCGCACCCGGATGCCGGTAAGACGACTCTCACGGAGAAGTTTTTGCTCTACGGCGGCGCGATCAACCTGGCGGGCTCCGTGAAGGGGCGCAAGGCGGCGCGGCACGCGGTGTCGGACTGGATGGAGATCGAGAAGGAGCGAGGCATCAGCGTGACCTCGTCCGTGCTTCAGTTTAACTACGACAACTATTGCATCAACATTTTGGATACACCGGGACACGAGGATTTCTCGGAGGATACGTACCGCACGCTGATGGCGGCGGACTCCGCCGTGATGGTCATCGATGCGAGCAAGGGTGTGGAGCGCCAGACGATCAAGCTCTTCAAGGTTTGCGTCATGCGCCACATCCCGATTTTCACGTTCATCAACAAGATGGACCGCGAGGCCAATGATCCCTACGAGCTCATGAGCGACATCGAAAATGTCCTCGGCATCGCGACGTGCCCGATCAACTGGCCCATCGGCTCCGGCAAGGGCTTCAAGGGCGTGTATGACCGCGAGACGCGCGAGGTGGCACTCTTCACGGCCGCGATGAACGGCCAGAAGGAGGTCGCAACCGAGTACATGAGCGTCGACGACCCGGCCCTCAAGGAACGCATCGGCTGGGAGTTCCACGACAAGCTTTTGGAGGACGTCGAGCTTCTGGACGGCGCCAACGCCGAGTTCGATCAGGAGCTTGTGAACGCCGGCGAGCTGTCGCCCGTCTTCTTCGGAAGCGCACTCACGAACTTCGGTGTCGAGACATTCTTGAAGCACTTCCTAAAGATGACCTCGTCGCCGCTGCCGAGACAGTCGGACCGGGGCGTGATCGACCCGTTCAGGGAGGATTTTTCTGGATTTGTGTTCAAGATCCAGGCCAACATGAACAAGGCGCACCGCGACCGCATCGCGTTTCTCCGGATCTGCTCGGGCCGCTACGTGCCGGGCATGGAGGTCAACCACGTGCAGGGCGGGCGCAAGGTCAAGCTCTCGCAGTCGACGCAGATGATGGCGGATGAGCGCCACATCGTCGAGGAAGCGTACGCGGGCGACATCATCGGTCTGTTTGACCCCGGTATCTTCGCCATCGGTGACACGCTGTGCACCTCGGGCGAGAAGTTCCGCTACGAAGGCATCCCGACGTTTGCGCCGGAGCATTTTGCGCGTGTCCGCCAGGTCGACACGATGAAAAGAAAGCAGTTTATGAAGGGCGTCACGCAGATCGCACAGGAGGGCGCCATCCAGATCTTCCAGGAGTTCAACACGGGCATGGAGGAGATCATCGTCGGCGTGGTCGGCACGCTGCAGTTCGATGTCCTCATGTTCCGCTTAAAGAGTGAATACAACGTCGAGATCAAGCTCGATCCGCTGCCGTACGAGCACATCCGCTGGGTGGAGAATCCGGAGGAGTGCCCGGTCGACAAGATTGTCGGCACGAGCGACATGAAGCGCATCAAAGACCTGCACGACAACCCGCTGTTGCTGTTCATCAACGCGTGGTCGGTCGGCATGGTTTTAGAGCGCAACAAGGGCCTCAAGCTCGCGGAGTTCAAGGTAGAGTAAGTTCCGGGTCCGACCCCGTAAAGCGGCGCGGCACAGGGGGAGTCCGCGCGTGTAGCAAAGCGTATATTTCGAAGATTTAGGAATCACAGGGAAAATGAAGAAACGTTCACGCAAAAAATCAACCGCCGACACCGGCTCGAAGCTGTACCGGAAGCGTCTGGCGAAACTGGCTCGCATCGCGGGCTTCGGCGATGCTGACGCCGAAGCCGAGGAAAGCTTTGAGGGCGTGCTGGAGCCGCGCGGCGTCCTGACGGAGGGCGAACCGACCGTCATCGGCACCGACGAAGCAGCCCAGGACGCAGGCATGTCCTGCCCGGTGGCAACACCGCCGAAAACCGGCTCGACCAAAAAAACCATACTTTGGATCATCTTATCGTTCGGCATCGCCATCCTCAGTATCTGGGCGGTCGTGTCGCAAAATAAGCATTTTTCGTTCCGCTTCTTTATGAAGCGACTCGCCGACTCCAACAAGGGATGGCTCGCTTGCGCCTTCGTGGCAATGCTCGGCTTCATCCTCTTCGAGGCGCTGGCGTTCCGCACGATATTGCGGGGCCTTGGGTATCGCCGCAGTCTGTTCGCGAACTACACATACGCCGCGACGGACATCTATTTCTCGGCGATCACGCCCTCGGCGACCGGCGGCCAGCCCGCCTCCGCCTACATCATGATGCACTCCGGCGGCATCTCCGGCAGCGTCACGACCGTAACGATCCTCGTGTGCCTTGCGCTGTATGCGCTCTCGATCATCGTCCTCGGCGTCTTCTGCTTCGCGTTCCGCCCGCTGCTGTATCTGACGTTCAGCGTCCCCGCACGAATCATGATCATCATCGGCGTCGCCGTACAGTTCGGCCTCGCCTTCATGTTCGTCCTCCTGATCCAGCGCGGCCAGCTGCTGTGCAAGATCGCGGTCAAGCTTCTCCCGCTCGCGGCGAAGCTCCACCTCGTCCGCAACCCGGAGCGTCGCGCCGCCCGCCTTCAGGAGTCGCTTAACAACTACCGCCTCTGCGCGGAAATGACGGCCGGCAAGAAGAGCATGCTCGTAAAGGCTCTCCTCTTCAACGTCCTTCAGCGAGCTTCGCAGATCTCCGTAACGGTCTTCGCCTACCTCGCCATGGGCGGCAAATGCCGCAACGCCGTCGACATCTTCGCAATCCAGAGCTACACCATCCTCGGTGCAGCCTATGTCCCGATCCCGGGCGGCATGGGCGTCATGGACATGATGCTCTCCGACGGCCTCACCGGCTACGTCGACCCCTCCAGCGACTTCGTCGCCACGGAGCTCACGCTTTTGAGCCGGTCGATCTCATTTTACGCATGCATCATTCTGTGCGGCATCACCGTGCTGCTGATCTATCTGGTGCAGAAGATGCGCGGCAAGAAAGTACGATAATTTCCGATAGTTTTCGATCGTTCTCGATATATGCGCAGACAAGTAAATACAGTGAAGCAGTGTCAAGGAACAACGTGACCCACTCTCGTCTTCAACACAAAAGGAGACCCGCATGAACACAAAACGTTTGCTTGCCACTCTTCTCATCTTTTCTCTTTTTGCATTTTGTGCGTGCGGCAGATCCGGCAAGGACAAGCCCGCAGGCGATGCGGCCACAGCTACCGCTACGCCTGCCTCGACAGCCACTCCGAGTCCGACGCCCACGGAAAGTCCGAAGAGCCCGGAGGAGCAGGATTTTGAGGCGATTGCGCGCCTCTTCGAGGCTGCGGACCAGGCAATCGCCGGCACAAAGGACTCCGACGGCCCGCTTCCCAAAGGCACGCGGTTTTTGATCCGCTTCAGCGACAACTTGCTGGTCACAGGCTTTGAGACAACAGACGCAGGCTTCCAGCGCAGAATCTGGGAAAACTGGGTTCGCAGCGCCGGCATGGAGCGCGTCAGCTGCCCGCTGCAGTCCGAGGCCTATCGCTCCGGCTGCAAATACGGCGCCATCACCGGCGTTCTGAACGATGACGGGAAAATCTCCTGGACAGCGGACAATTTAAGCGACGAACTGTTCGCATCGCTGGCAGCCATCGGCGTAGAGAAAGCTCCAAGCTATCTGGAGCGCGTCACGTTGTCCAAGGAACTTGTCGGAGAATGGGACGGGGTGTACGCTCTGTCCATGGAATCCCTGATTGCCGTTTACATGGCTGACAAAGGCAACCTCAGCCCGGATCGTTATCTCAATTTTGTGTCTTTCATGAAACAGTACGGTTTCACCGGCGATTTCTATTTCAAGGCGCACTGTTCCATCCTCAGCGAAAAAGAACTGAAATTTACTCTGAAGGCCGATCTGTCCAGCTTCTATAACGCCATGCACAAGGCCGCCGCCACCGAAGAAAGCATGACACAGTTTCTTTACGCGGCACTCGCTCTCGATGAAGACAGTCTGAATTCCATGCTGAGATCGGCGAAAGAGGATGTCATGACGTTCGGCACAAGAATCATCAGCGAACACGAGACCCTCTACAGAAATGCATATAACGACAATATCGAAGAGACCTGCACGTACACTTACAGCAACAAGGTGCTGCACTTGGAAGGCAGCCGAAACGCCATCGACCTGCGTTACAACAGCGAAGACAAAACCATGACCTACCGCTACAAGAATTGGGAGATAATACTGAAGAAACAGTAGTGTTTTTTAATGAAACAGGAGGAGCATCTTATGAACGTGAAACGCCTGCTTGCAGTCCTTTTAGTCTTTCTATCTCTCTTTGCCATTTGCGCGTGCGACGGCAACTCCGGCAAGAGCAACCCCTCTGAGAACACGGCCAAGCCTACTGCGACATCCACTCCAACTCCGACGCCGACGGAAATCCCTAAGAGTCCGGAGCAGGAAGATTTTGAAACCATAACGCGCCTCTTTGAATCCGCAGACAATACCATTGCAGGCACCAAGGATTCTGCAGGTACCCTTCCGGCCGGCACTCGCTTCACAATCCGCTTTGAGGACGACCATCTTGCTACAGGCTTCGAGACCACCGACGCAGGCTTCCAACGCCGCATCTGGCAGAGTTGGATCCAAAGCGCAGGCCTTTCCCGCGCCAACCACCCGCTACAGTCCGAACTTTATCAGACCTCCTGCAAATATGGTTCCATCATCGGCGTCCTGGATGACAGCGGCAAGATCAACTGGACCGCGGGCAACCTTTCCGAGGAAATGTTTGCAAAGCTTAGTGCCTTTGGCGTGGAGAAAGATGCGGAATACCTTCATCGTGTTGAATTGCTTAATGACATCAAGGGTGTCTGGTCCGGCACATACAATATGACCATGGAAATCCTTGTGGACAATTTCATGGAGGCAAATGACGAGTTGGGCCGCGACTATTACCTCCGCCTCAGCAACTTCTTGAAGCAATACGGTTTCTCCGGCAGTTTCAAGTTTTCTGCCCGCTGCTCCTTCTTAAACGAAAAAGAGCTTCTCTTCTCCATAAATGTTGATATGTCGAGTTTCTTTGATTCACTCCACAAAGCAGCTTCCAACAAAAGTAGCATGACACAAATGGTCTGTGTCCTGACAATGGCCGACGAGCGCTCTGTGAATGCCTATCTTCGTCAGGAAAACACCGACATCATGTCCTTCGGTAATCGGCTCATCCGCACTATGGAAGGCGCCTACAACGAAGCATTCGCCGGCCTTGAAGAAGAGTACTGCCCTTACACCAGCAACGGCACCGTCCTCGACTTCGAGGGCACCAAGAACCGTGACCGCATCTCCTACAACCGCGATCGCGACACCATGACTTATTACATTGATAAGCTGGAGATGATAATGAAGAGGGAATGATCTCTTTGGTTTTTTGAGTATGATCCAAACAAATACTAAAAATCCTTTGCAGCTAAACGTTGCAAAGGATTTTTTCTCTTTAACTCTCTCATAAACACTTTTCAACACATTCTTGCTCGAGGCATCCAAAACAATGGCTTACTTTCCGGCAATGGTTCGAACTTTGACAGTTTTTATTCCGGCTTTTCTTGCCCCAACATAATCGGACATGAAATCATTGCCGATATGCATCATATTGCCCTTGGAAACACCGAGTTCCCGCAACACCGCTTCATATAGCTTTCCGCTACGCTTTGTTTCTCCTATCTCACAAGAAACAAAGATTCTTTCATAGCCGTAAATTCCGCACCGGTTAAGAATCTCCTTAATATGATTTGTTTGAAAATACATGTCACTGACAAGAACTACTTTCTTTCTCGCGACGCACTCCCGGTAAAATGAAATCATGCGAGGATTCGGGTGACACACCTGCAGTTCCATGTCCAATTCTCTTCGACAATACTCAGAAACCTGATCCGGCTGAATCTCGGGATAGCATTGATATATGTCCTCAATTGTAACCTCCCCTTGCGCCTTCTCTCTTGCCTTCTGTTCCGCAGCAATCCGCTTTTTATAGAATCCCGGGATTTGCTGAAGTTGCTCTATCTTTCGAAACACCTCCTTCGGTTCCGCCAAATCACGCACTATCAGTGTGTCAAAAATGTCAAAAGATAGATATTCGTTCGTTTTTTCTATTGTCTCGCTACTCGGACACTTGCAACCGATAAGCGAGTTCAGGATATATTTTCCGGCGCGTTTTATCCAGTTCATCGGAAGCCTCCTTCCGTTGCTACTTAGCCTTTCGGGCATTTATCCTTCTTACCAATTTGTCTTTCGTTCTTCTATAAGCTCTGAAAACAGTAATGCCCTGCATCTTTACCTTCACTTTTCGGCTTCCGAAATAATCATACGGTCGAAGCAACTCTTTTACGGCTTTTACTTCCTCGCGCGCGATCTTCTCATCGGCTTTCGGAACATCAGCATAACGAATCAAACACATATTTGCCGCAAGCGAAATCAAATATGAAAGCGCAGCTTTTTCTTCCGTATCAGCTTTGTCCTCCTGATACATCTCAAGGAACCGAGTGACAATATATTTATACGATTGCACCTTTCTGACAGAGCCGCTGCTTGTCAAAATCGAATCAGCATGTAATCTCCGGCAGTAAAGCGGTTCATTTACGCCGCTAACCGTACGCGCCTTTAAGAACGTCGCTCCGTTAAACATTAAATCCTCAAACAGTAACCCTTTCACAAACCTAAGCCTGTTCTCAAAAAGAAAAGCTGCACGATAAAAATGGGTACATGCGGAGCAAATATAATCGTTCTGCTCAAACATCTGAATCATCATTTTCGATCCCGATGTCGGTTCGTACTGACCCCGATGCACAAGCGATTCAGAGAAACTCGGGGCGAATCCTTCCTCGTTGAAGTTGATCGCATCTAAATAGACGATATCCGCTTTTGTTGCCTCCGCCCGCTGTAGAACTTTTTCCACTGCATCAGATGTCAAGCTGTCATCACCGTCAACAAACCACACATACTCTCCCGTGACAACCTCTAAGCCGGCATTTCGTGCATCGGAGAGCCCTCCGTTTTCCTTGTGGATCACTGAAACGCGGCTGTCTCTTGCGGCATATTCATCGCAAATAGAACCACTCCCATCAGGCGACCCGTCATCGACTAAAATGATTTCCAGCTCTCCATATGTTTGAGAAAGAACGCTATCTACACACTCATGCAGATACTTCTCAACATTATAAACGGGAATCACCACGCTGACTCTCTTCATCTGCTTCCAATCGAGGAACTCCCCGAACTCCTTCCCTTTCTTGCAACATAACAGTTTCGCGCCATCACTTCTTCATCAGCCTGTACACTGTGTAGTACGGCAGCGGAACTTTGAACGCCGACTTCATGAACCCGGTCTTCCACGGACTGTCTGAAAGCGCACGAATCAACTCCTTGGGGCGATATCTATACAACGGCTTCTGTGATGTATAATACGCTTTTGATCCATCCGTATTGTAGAAAAAAGAAAACAACTTCGTATCAGCCAAAGATGGTTTTCTACCAAAACGAAGAAGCGGATTACAAAGGCTCTCATCCGGGAGATCAATGTCATGCGCTACAGCCTCTTGCACGTATGTAAGCGCACCCTTCTGCCATGACTCAATGGCCTCCACCACCTGCGGATCACCCTCGTACTCATATGACATAAGCTTCGGCAAGACATCTTCGCCTTCACTCACATATCCAACGGTAGATCCCTCAAACCCCTGAAGAAGTTTCTCGCAAACACCGAAAAAGCATAACATCTTCTTGTACATTTTCGGGCGTTCCGGTTCGTACACGTAGCCATGGACTCCGGTCGCCAGTTTTGCGTCCGGAAGAATCCCCAGATAATACCCTTCGAACTCGTTCCCCAAACCATGTCTCTGCATAAAGAGCTCAAGGTACCGTTGCATATTTCCATGCCACCCGACATCGACGATTGCAAATCGCTGGCGCATTCCCTTCTGTTCCGTATATTGCAGAAGAAGCCTGTCCTGTTCCTGTGAGCGCTCTCTGATAATTGCCTCGCGGCTTTTATACAAGTGTCGAGCTAATTCGTCCCCCTTTATCTCATCGTATAGCTTAGCTTCATCCAGACGAAACCCCTCCGCTTTTGCGATATCCTCCTGTTCTGCCTCATCAAACCCGTAGTATTCCAGTAATTTACCATAACTGATATACCGCTCGCGGGAAAGATATGCCAGCGACTCCTCAAAGTCCGTGCAATTATATAGCAATGGTTGGCGCAAACTCTTTCTGGATGTGTAAACATATTCCGACTTGATGCCTGTGTCATTCAGCAGATCAAATGCCTTCTGCATCATATAGCCGTCTCGGGAAAAGAAAAAAACTTTCTCATAACCGCTACTCAAAAGCTCTCTCTTTAACCACCGGGCGAAGCCGAACAAAAAGGGACCAAATTTGTTGTATCCGAAATCGTAGTATTTGTTTTCTTTCATTCTTCCACCTCGTTGTTGCTTCACTGCTTCCGGGGTTTTATCTTTCGCATGACAAAGCGGACTCCTTTTGAAAACCAATTAATCTTTTCGAGGTAAATGTAGGGAATGTCCTTATACGTATACTCGTTTTTCGTGAGCCAGACATCCATAAGTCTTTCCGAGACGAAACCGAAAAGGCGCTTATCGTAATCACTATACCCGCTGATATCCAGACGCTTCTCCAACTCAAACAAAACATCAAACAACCACTCGCAGTACAAATCAGCCAAATTCTTCTTCATGATGAACATGTTGAATCTATGGCCATGCGTCTTCTTCATGACTGCATCGTAGGCGGGAATATACTCCGGACAGTGTTCTTCGATAATACGACGTGTCTCCACAAGATCAATCTCATGATGCGCATGAACGTACTGTTTATAGTTTGTCTCTATGAAATATCTCCGCTCCTTCGGAAGCAAAATATCCACGCCGTCAAGCAATTCGCTCGCTTGTTCAATTCGAAGAACATCACGGCGTTCGCCGTTACCGCTTTTCTTAGAAAAATGCCTGCGGTAATGGGCGAGCCCCAAATACTCACAATCCATGTTCTTCCAGGCCCAATACAGCCCAGTCAACTCGCAATAGTTAGGATTCTTCACGCTGATGTTTTCGCCGGTATTGTCCGGCAAAAAGCCAATACTCTCCGACCCCTCAGCTCCGACATGGAGAGGCACATACATCTGATCCGAAGGCATCCAGTATGCTTTATGGCTCGCTACGATAATCTTGACGTCTTTCTCTGTATAGTCTGCTTTCTTCTCATTGTTAATCATTCCCCATGGAACCGTCATGAAAAAGATCTTCAGATCCAAAAACAGACTCCAATTCTCGATGTACCATAAATCATACTCAATCCGCTTACGAATACTGGTATCGCCACGATAGCCGTTAATCTGTGCCCAACCGGTGATACCCGGCCGCACCTGATGTTTGACCATATACAGCGGGATTTCTTCCTTGAATTTTTCAACGAAATACGGCAACTCCGGCCTTGGCCCGACAAGGCTCATATCCCCCTTCAGGACATTAATCAGCTGCGGTAATTCATCTAAGCTTGTCTTTCTTATGAAAGATCCAAACCTCGTACGCCGATTATCGCCCTGTTTACTCCATGCAGTATCCGACGTGGAATTTACAACCATAGAGCGAAATTTCAACATCTGAAAATGCTTCCGGTTATAACCGACACGTTCCTGTCGAAACAAAATCGGCCCCGGACTTGACAGTTTAACACCGATTGCGATCAGTATAAGCAACGGGCTGAGAATCAGTATTCCCAACGCGCTGATCAGGATATCAAACCCTCTCTTCAGCCCTGCCCAACCGAGGGACTCAAGCTTGTTGGCACGCATATTTACAAGCTTTGTTCTTCCGATACTCTCAAACACCGGGTGGGCAGGAATCATATCGTTGTAAAAGGGGATGACGAAGTATTTAACACCGCTTTTTTCACATTCCGCTATAATCTTCGTAATGCTTCCGTACTGCTCCGGTTCAAGAGCAATTACAACTTCATCGATAACCGAACTGTTAAGCAACTCTCCCAGATTACCATCTGCTTCTATGCATTTGTCGATCTGAATTCCAAGTTCCGGTTCGTTGTTCAGGTCCTCGCGATATTGTTTCGCCAGTCTTCCGCTACCAACCAGAATCTCGTGCTTGATGTTATATCCGGAACTGCGAATCTGGTTTAAAACCATCCGCACGAGAATTTGCTTTAGCCCGAGCAAGACAATAGTCAGCGCATAGAAAATTGCAATGATACCACGCGAAACATCCTCAACCTTAAAGACAAAGATGAAGGCGGTAACAACGAAAATCGACATCGTTGTGGCGACAAAGATTGTCCGAAGCTTCCACGAAAGCTTCTTCACACGAGTCGTACGATAAAAGCCGAAGAACCCAAGCATGATAATCAAGCCCGCCGCGTAGAACAGCGATGCAATAATCATCGGACGACTCAATCCCTTGTTTTCCCAAGAGCCATTGAGAACCCTCAATCGAAACCATGCAGAGAAGAGATAGGAAAGGAACACCAGCAGGAAATCCAGCATGGCGTTGATTCGATTAAGGTATGTTTGGTTTTTCTTAATCATGCCATTGACTTCCTTTCATCAACTCTTGTCCGCTTCGTTTATATAATACCGATCTCTGCAGGTCATTCCGAGAAAAATGAAGAAAAAAGGTGCCGTATAGTACGTCGTGTTGCCAAACATCGACGACGCGATATATCCCGCCGAGGTGATGAAACAAGTCAAGCTCACGGCATCTAGTTTTTTTAACCGTGGAAACATTCCAAACATAACCAAACAGAGAGCCGCAAAGTACAAAAGAAATGCCGGAACCCCGAAAAATGCCGCCCACTGTAAAAATTCATTGTGAGGCCTATTATTCAACCCTTCTGTTGCAGCATCAAGTCTGTCGGCGATACCGTCTACGCCCCAGCCGAAAATCGGTCGCTCCTTGATGCTTTCAACCGACGTCTTCCACAACGTCCACCGACCTGTCCCGGCATATTTTGCATTTTCATTCTCCGCGGAAATATTCTCAATATCATTTGCCAGTTTTGCAACGTCCCCTGCGGCACTATGCCCGGTCAGATGCATAGCCACAGTAATCACTATAAATGCACCAAGAATTATCCCCGCGCGAAGACACTCTCCTTTGTCTCTACGTGCAATTCCGAATACGCCTGCACAAAAAAGCAATGCAGCGATAACCGCTAGATAACAACCAAAAGTGTTATTCAAAATCAAAACGATATTGTCAAGCACAAAGACGGCGACACAAACCGCGCGCAACCAAAGACGTCCGCCGGAAACAATAAACAAAACGGCAGAAACAAGAATTCCAAGAACAAGATAGTAACCATAATGGTTGAATTGATGAAAGATTGCCGCCATGCCTTCGCTATGACTAAACACTTCCAGCTTCACCCAGAAATAATCAACCAGTACCATTATACCTATGATACCGTTCGACCCAAGAAAAATATAGCACAATGCCTGCCTAAGCTTATCCGAACGCAGGATTGTCGCAAGGAAAAAATAGCCCAATAGATATACAACAAAAGTAAACAGACTTTCGCTGCGATAGGTGTCTCCTACAAGGGCTTCTTCAGTAAACCCATTTACTGCCTGACTGACATACATCCAAACCGCAAGTATTCCAAAAAACAGCAAGGGAAGGAACAGTTTAGGCCATTCCCCCTGCTGTCCTCTTCGGATCACTTTTCGTACGAGAAGCAACCAAAAAAGAATAGCAACGATCGCTACAATGTAATTGATGTTACCGACAAGATTCGGGTACAGACTGACCCTTCCGAAATACTTACTTCCTCTGTTCGGCCAAATCATCTCCCGAACAGTCTGAATCAACGGACTTAAAACAAACAGACAAAGTGCAACAAAAACAAGAAAATCTGCTACTGCACCTTCACGTATAGTAATTTTCTTCCGTATGTTGATGTCTTTCATCTTCTCATATTGCCCGCGAAAGCAGGCTCTCCTCTAAACAAGCTCTCCTCTGTCGAATCAAGTCTGATTCGCACAACTACTTATCCCACTTCCCGGCCAGCGCGTTCACCTGGTCCGCGAATTTGCCGAGGTCTTTGTTCGACGATCCGCGGTTTCGCTCGATGACCGCCATCAGCTTCTTTCCGGCCAAAACAAGCCGGTCAAATACTGCCGATGCAGACGACTGCTTCTTGGCCTCTGCAGGGGCCAAATCAGCCAATTTAACGCGGTTTCCGTCCGCAAGGCGGGTGTTGGTCACCAGATCGTACAAAGCGCCGTTATAGGGCGCCTCAGCGCCGTAGCCGAGCTCTTTCCATACCGTCTCCGCAAATTCTTCGCAGGAGCTCTCCTCGCCGTGGTTGACGAAGACCTTCTTCGGCTTCTCGGGAAGCGCCGAAAGCCAGTCGAGGAGGATCGGACGGTCGGCATGACCGCTGATGCCCTCCATCTTCACGATATTCGCGCGGATACTGATCTCCTCGCCGAAGAGCTTCACCGACGTCGCGCCGTCCAAAACGGCACGGCCGAGGGTTCCTACCGCCTGATACCCCACGAAGAGGATCGTCGACTCCGGACGCCAGAGGTTATGCTTCAAATGATGGCGGATACGGCCGGCCTCGCACATACCGCTGGCGGAGAGGATGATCTTCGGCGTGCGGTCCTCGTTGATCGCCTTGGACTGGTCGCTGGTAAGCGCGATCTCCAGTCCGGGGAAACGGATCGGATTCACGCCGGCACGGATCAGTGCCGCGGTCTCCTCGTCGCAGTACGAGAGCATATCCTGACTGTAAATATTTGTCGCCTCGATGGCCAGCGGACTGTCGACCCAAACGGGGAAATTGTCGTGTCCCGTGACAAGGCCCTTCTCCTTGATCTCGCGGATAACGTAGAGCATCTCCTGCGTTCTGCCCACGGCAAATGCGGGAATCACCACGTTTCCGCCCTTATCAAACGTAGTCTGGATCAGCTGCGCAAGCTGTCCCGCATAGTCCGCACGCGGTCCGTGCTCACGGGTGCCGTATGTAGACTCAATGACAACGTAGTCGACCGCCTCGTTCGGCATCTCGGGGTCGCGGATCAACGGACGGTTGCGGTTTCCGAGATCTCCGGAAAAGAGAACCTTCGTAACGTTTCCGCCCTCGTTCACGATCACCTCGATGCTCGCCGACCCCAGCAGATGTCCCGCATCGCGAAGCTTCACGCTCACGCCGTCCAGAACCTCAACGGCCTCATGGTACGGCAGCGGCTTGAGAAGCTCGATGGCTGCCATCGCATCTTCCATGGTGTACAGAGGCGCCGACGCCTCCTTGCCGGCACGCATAGCCTTCCGGGACTTCCAGGATGTCTCCACCTCCTGAATATGCGCCGAATCCTTCAGCATGATGCCGCACAACTTGGCCGTGGGAATCGATGTGTAGATCGGGCCCTTGAAGCCCCCCGCCACAAGAAGCGGAAGCTTGCCCGAGTGGTCAATATGCGCGTGCGTAAGCAGCACGCAGTCAATGTCGCCCGGCATGCAGGGAAGATCGCTGTTTTCATAGATGTCCTTCCCCTGCTCCATACCGCAGTCCACTAAAATCTTATGTCCGTTTGCATGCAGCAGCGTGCACGAACCGGTCACCTCGCGCGCCGCGCCTAAGAATTGCATCCGCATTCTGATTTCCTCCCGTCCCGCCAAGCAGCGAAACTTCTTTTTTCTATTGTACCGCATTCTATAGGATTTAGCAATTTTTTATCGAAATGAATCCAAGTATGACAACTAATAAGACTGGTATCCGAGCAAAAAAGAGCCCATCGTTATAATATGGACTCTTTGTAACAACTCATCTCCGTAAGACAGCCGATCTGATAGTCTTATTTACAACCATAGCATTCTATTTACGTTTATTTCCACCGAAAATTTTTCGCCCTACCTTTCGAAACAACAGACCGCACCGGTATCCGGTAATCTTTGCAGCGTTCATCACCTTAGCGCTGGCGGAAAGCTCCTCGTTTGACTCTTCCAATTTGGAATTGAGAAAAGCTTTCATCTTAGGCTGAATCCAGTGACTTCCATCTGGTTTTTCACGGTCTCGAATATCACCATACCGAACATTCGTGAAATGAGGAATACACCCGAGTGTAAGAAGTGCATGACTGTTATAGCAATGCGTATCCAGACATTTTCCGATTGGACGCCATCTGATCGGTTTTGTCAAATCATCAAATATGTTCTGCTCATAGTGAGAATAATAACACTGCCGAGCCGTTCCTGTCTCTAGATTCAGGATCAACATCCATGCACCCGCATAACAGTATTCCTCTCGCTTAACATTGAACGTTTCCATCTTGAACTGCCAGAAGTTACTGTCAAAACTTGACCAAGTGTCTATGTATTCCTGCCGCGATAGCCTTGTCAGAAAATCATGTCCCGTTCGATCATCTCTCGCAATTGTTAAATGCGGAAGCGCGCCGAAGTGTTTCACCGAAAATGACTTGAGCTCATCAATGTACGGGATCAGTTCATCGTCTGGAGTAACTTCAATGTTCGCTGAACACCCTCTCTCCCAGATGCTTTTCACGTTGGTCGCAAAGGCCTCCAGCAGCCCCCGTTCCTTTAATTGCAAGTAGTGAAAGGAGCACTTAAACGTAATTCGATCCAGCAACTCTCTGTCAAAGCCAAGTATTGTATTCAGCATCGGAGTAACAGAAAGATTGCTGACAATTTCGACATAATGGCCTTCCTGCACAATAGCCAATATGTATTGATCAATATTCTTCGTCAGCAACGTCTCGCCATCTGCACACAGATTAAAGTAGCACGTTCCTCCCAGACGCTCTTTCGAAAGTGCTTTTGCCACATATTCAGGCGGGTACTGAAATACTGCCTGCTTTCCCTGATATGCTTCATCACGTTGTGATAGATAACAGTATCTGCATCGAAAGTTACATATTGAGGTCGTAATCGGACACAGAATAATACGTTTAACTTTGTCCATGATTCCTCCTAAGCTTGTTCGCAACCTTCTTTTTCTCTTCACTGTTCAACAATACAACAAACAAAACAACGGCGACAACCACGCCTGCCACAAATGCAGATACAAACAGTGTAATCCATGTGTCCGGAACGATAATTCTGCTGAAAGCAAAACATATCACACCACTTATAGCACAACACAACACCGAAATCCCAACGTCCTTGAAAAAAACATGCTTCTTCAGCCCCAGCACATAAGCGCTATACGGCACTGTAATAATCAGGTTTCTCAGAATGCTGACCAAAGAACTGATTCCTGCCACAGCGTATAAGTCAAGTGATGTAAGTCGAAGGAGCAAACACACCGAGATGATATTAACAATTCCGCCCACAACAATACTGATAGAATTGACCTTTAGTTTATTCGTCACAGTAAACACGTTATATAGAGTCTGTGTCCCCGAAAGCGGAATAAACGCAACGCAAGTCAACGTTGACAACAGAGATAGTTCTTTTGCATTCATTGTCGGCATCCATAGAGTATAGAAACTCCTCCCGTAAATGCACAACATCATTAACGGAATGGACATGACAAAACTGGAACACTTAACAGAATACCTTAGTGAGTTTAGAATCTGATTTCTGTCTCCTTGCGAATAAGACATAGTAAGATCCGGGGCAAACGTAGAGTTCACGCTTACTCCCAAGCTCGTAATAAACGTAGGGACCGTTTTGGCAACCGCTAAAACACCCATTCTTCCGGGGCTGAGCAAAAGGTTGGATAAAAGCAGATCAAACCCTGTCATCAGCAGATTTCCACACTGCGTAACAGTATTCCAAATACCGGAAAGGATTAACTCTACGATATACTTAAAATCAAAGTCTCTCGGACTAAACTTTACACTTGGGAGTAGTTTTCTCTTGAAGAAGGAAACCATCGGTATTGAGAAAACTGTCAGAACCAACCCAATCAAACTAATATAATAAATCTTGGGTGCAAAGAGTGTAAACAAGGCTAAAAGTCCCATCGCATTCAGCAGGACTCGCACCATGTTGATTGTGTTTTGCAAATATTGAGCATTCTTTACAAAAAAGGCAAGAGAAAAAAAGCCCACGCACAACGACGCAAAAAAGTTTAAAAAAACACACGCAAACAAAACTTTAACATGTTCTACATTTGCTGTATCTATGTTAACTATTCTATTCAACTTCACTACACAAACAATGGCGGGAACGATCAACACGCCAATGATTGCTATATTGCCAACAACAACCGAAGAATAATACTTACGACATTTATCCACTTCTCCCCGATAATAGGCAATAGACATAAATCGTCCTGCCATAGAATTCAAAGCAATTGTAAACAGCATCGCATAACTAACAAAGTTGTTCGCCAATTGCGCAAAGCCATTCGCCTCCTCCCCCATTTCTTTCACAACAAAGTGAGAGAGGAAGAAGTTTGCCAGCACGGAAACACCCACTGCCAACACCGCTGTAACCAGACTTATCATTGTCTTTTTCTTTTCAGACATTACACTTGTTCCTCTTTAATTATGGATAGGACCCTCTTTTGGGGATACACGAATCTCCGCGCAGTATCTTTTTCCCCCAACACTTTTGACACTGCATCTTCTATCTTCGCAATGTCAGTCACGAGGGCAATGTAAGGAAGGTCTTTAATCCATCTATACGAGCCGCTTACTTTCCTGCTTATATTATCCAATGCAACGCATGGTGTCCCTGTAATCGCACAGAATAGCATTGCATGAAGACGGTCTGTTATCACTATTTCCGCAGATGCAAATTCAACGAGTTTTTTATTGACTTCCTGCTCTCTGTTCTGAACTCCTACTTCACAATTCACTATAGTTGAGATTTCTTTCTGATTCATTCCCAGACTATGCAAAACGGTCTGTGCTCTGTTCTTTAACGCCTCGCTTCCCGCTGCCTTCTCGCGATCACTGCGGAAACAAGTCAGCGCTCCGTTCCGTTCTACAACTCCAGTTTTCGGAACAAGAGACAGTACAATATCAGGCACAAAGTATGCTTTTGTTTCGGGGAAGAACTCACTAAACGAACTATAGGACTCCTCATCTCTCAACATTACACTAAGTCTAGTAGCCTTGGCATATACTCTCCGATTATGTTCAATTTTCTTTTTCGCTGTTAGCGCATCATCGTAAAAACAAGTCTGCGGAAAAACGACAATTCTATTCTCATGAAAGCGCTCTATTATATCTGTTATCTTGTCGTCTTCGTAGTCCCATATAGTCCCGAGATTCCCTCCCCCGTCGATAACAACAATATCTTCCGGAGATATAACACGTTCCACAAGAGTGGGGAAACTGAGATACTGCTCGTTCGGAATTTCGTATATGTTCTCCCCGTAGACACCTCGCAGCATTTGTTTCTCAGCTAGCACAATCGCTTGGTCTCCAAGATTTCCGTGGGTAGGTGTTGCAAGAATCACTACCTTGCCCCCTTGCTTGGGTACTGTGGACAGAGTACGCCTCAACGCCATTCGTCTTTTTATTATTCGCTTCGCCGCCCCTAATTTGTGCCGAATTTTGTTCGTGGCAATCATTTGCAATCCTCTCGTCGGTTTCTTTTGTGTCCCTTTACTCCCGCTGCTGGTTTAACCTAAAACTCTTCTCCGTCATCATATTTAAGTCAGCGTTTATTCACAACCGCACCAGCCACCGTCTTCCTTGAATTTTCTTCCGTGTGTTGTATGCGAAAGCCCACAAACCCGGAAAAGCATACTTAATTTTCTGCTTTCCGCAAGGAATTGTTTTCACCCGCGCCAGCTCAGTTCGAATAGCTCCGGTCATCTCCTTGGAAACACTCCGTCGACTGACTTTATCAAGCTCCCCGTATAAGTTCATATAAGCATACGCAGAGTAGCGAATCATTGTGTCTAATGCCTCTATCTGTTTTGCTCCCTCTGGGTAGTGCTTCTTTTCTTCCGCAATCTCCTGGACACAAATCCGAAAACAATTCAAATTATATACTTTGGGCTTTGATGTCATCGTCGAATCAGAATGGATTCGGTAATAGTAAACTGCCTCCCTGCACTGCGCTACTCTTTCCGCCCGTGCGTACGCAATCGAGGAAAACAGGTGATCCTCATAGACAATGCCTTTATAAAACGAGAGCTCTTCTCGTTTTATAAAACTGGCGGCAAATAAATGTCCTGGCCCTCCAGGCATCCACTCTTTCCTGCACCATCTTTGAATCAAAGTTTCAGCACCGGACGAAACAGAATAGGTGTGTTCAATCCCAACGGATGGAAGCTGTAAATCCGGATCGTCAGAAAACGCCACGCCGCCAAAAAACACGATATCAGCTTTTTCTTTCTCGGCAACAGTTACAGCACGTTCGAGCGTTTCTTTACCAATATAGTCATCGCTATCCAAATAATAAATGTATTCACCATGTGCTGCAAGGAATCCCACATTTTTTGCATCGGATTGTCCCCCGTTTTCTTTATGAATAACGGTAATCCGCTCATCTATTGAAGCATATTCTTCACAGATTGTACCCGAATGATCCGGAGACCCATCATCAACAAGAATAATCTCCAAGTCGCGATAACTCTGTGAAATTACACTGTCTAGGCATTCCCGAATATACTGTTCAACATTATATACCGGAATGATAACCGAAATCATTAGCCCCTCCTTCAACGCCTATTGTTTTTTACCAGCTTTGTAAAAAACTCATACGTATGCAAATGCCGGAATTTCAGTGCAAGCTTCCTGCTACCAAGATATTTCACAGAGGCAAGCCTCTTTCTCACCGCCTTAACATACACATCGACCTTCGTTCTCTCTTCCGACTTTAGTCCAAAGTATTTGTACAAAACTCCATTAGCCAGACCTCTTATAATACTCCCCAACGCTACACTTTCGATATCTTCCTCTTTATAGCTTGATCTCTCAACCAACAATTTATCAATGCATTGTTCCACGCCTGCAAAACTCCGCTGCGAGGATTTCCCGGACATTATTGAATTTGCCCGTAACCGTCGAAAATATAGCCGATTTTTCTCCTGCGCAACCCGTCTCGCTCGAACAAACGCTACCGCAGTGAACAGCTCATCCTCATGTACCATTCCTTTTTCAAACCGCAGTTTTTGACAATCAAGAAAGCTCTTTCGAAAAAACAGAAATGGAACGCAAGGACAATACTCCCCGCGTTCCTGTTGTGCTTTCAATACTATTGCTCCATTGTCTGTACTGTACTCATGATTCCGAGCAAAATCTTCTCTATATTCGGGATCCTCATAATCCTCATAGATTGTTTCGCAGTCAAAAAAAACAATATCCGCATTTTCTGCGTTACTGCGACTTACAAGCTTCTGAATAGCGTCTTCCCGTAAATAATCATCACTGTCAAGGAAATACACATACTCTCCCTGCGCTATTGCCAACCCCGCGTTTCGCGCATCAGACAATCCGCCGTTCTCCTTGTGAATTACAGTTATCCTACTATCCTTAGACGCATATTGATCACAAATATAACCACTGTTGTCAGGAGAGCCATCATCAACTAAGATAATCTCCAAATCTTTATATGTTTGATTTTCTACACTGTCCAAGCATTGCGGCAGATACTTTTCAACATTATACACGGGAATGATAACAGAAACCATTTGTTGTCCTCCACATTCTCCTGTTATTCAACGCAACACTTGAGCCCCATAACACCGCCATATACCGGCTGTACTCAATCGTGTGCAACAACGAGTAACTGCATCCGCAACATGTTTTACTGTTTAATCTAAAACTCTTTTACGACATTCGGTTGTCATGCAAATTCGACAATAACAACCGGTGCGAATTATCATCAACAAGGATATGTGTCAATAACCTCTCTGTCGTCGCTAGTTATATGCTTCAGCCATTTTTTTCAGCTCTTCCACGCGGTCCGTCTTCTCCCACGGGAGATCCACGTCCGTGCGGCCGAAGTGGCCGTACGCTGCCGTCTGCTTGTAGATCGGACGGCGCAGGTCGAGCATCTTGATGATGCCGCCCGGGCGAAGGTCGAAGACCTTGCGGGCAATCTTTGTAAGCTCGGCATCGGAGATCTTACCGGTACCGAACGTATCGATCATAACCGAGGTCGGCTCCGCAACGCCGATGGCGTAGGAAACCTGGATCTCGCAGCGGTCGGCCAGGCCGGCAGCCACGATGTTCTTCGCAACGTAGCGGGCCGCATAGCTCGCGGAGCGGTCCACCTTCGTGCAGTCTTTGCCGGAAAATGCACCGCCGCCGTGGCGCGCATATCCGCCGTAAGTGTCAACGATGATCTTGCGTCCCGTGAGGCCCGAGTCACCGTTCGGTCCGCCGATGACGAAGCGGCCGGTCGGGTTGATGTAGAACAGCGTCTCATCATCCACCATATCCGCAGGAAGCACCGGATCAAGAACGAACTTGCGAATGTCCGCATGGAGCTGCTCCTGCGTCACATCGGGATCGTGCTGCGTCGAGAGCACCACCGCATGCAGATGCACGGGCTTGCCGTTCTCGTCGTACTCCACCGTAACCTGGGACTTGCCGTCCGGACGAAGATACGGAAGCGTTCCGTTCTTGCGAACCTCGGAGAGCTTCTTCGTGAGCTTGTGCGCAAGACTGATCGGGTACGGCATCAGCTCCGGAGTCTCATTCGTCGCATAGCCGAACATCATACCCTGATCGCCGGCACCGACTTCGGTGTTCTCCTGGCGCGTGCCCTCGGAAGCGCCCGCTTCCTTCGCCTCCAGCGCCGTATTTACACCCAGAGCGATGTCCGCCGACTGCTCGTCGAGCGCAACAATGACGCCGCACGTGTCGGCGTCGAAACCGTATTTGGCGCGCGTGTAACCGATCTCGCGGATCGTGTCACGCACAGTCTTCTGAATATCCACATAACCGTCGGTCG
This sequence comes from Lachnospiraceae bacterium, assembly GCA_017617395.1. Lineage (GTDB taxonomy): Bacteria > Bacillota > Clostridia > Lachnospirales > Lachnospiraceae > ISDg. The sequence continues at coordinate 3,587 of JAFZWG010000089.1, read as the reverse complement.
AAATCTCGCCCATGACGAGCACCAGACCGGTCGTAATTGCCGTCTCGCATGCGACACGGCTCATCGGGTCCTGCGCGATCAGCGCATCCAATACTGCGTCCGAAATCTGGTCGCAGATTTTATCGGGATGACCTTCCGTCACCGACTCCGACGTAAACAAACGCTTTTCCAAATCTATCACCTCCCGGCGGAAAATTCTCCGCCCCAAAACCACAACACCGTTAGTCCGATACTTTGATAATGTCCGCACCCAAAGAGCGGAGCTTGCCGTCAAAATCCTCGTAGCCGCGCTCGATGTAATCGACGCAGTGCATCGTCGTCTTGCCCTGTGCGGCAAGCGCGGCGATCGTAAGAGCCGCTCCGGCGCGAAGGTCCGGAACGATGATCTCGGCGCCCTTCACGGAGCGAACACCGTGAATCCGCGCGGATGTCTGGTCCGCCTTGACGAAGATATCGGCGCCCATCTTCCGAAGCTCGTCCACATAGCGGAAACGATTCTCGAAGATGCTCTCGTTCACGACACTGTAACCCTCGGCGAGCATCAGCACCGCCGTAATCTGCGGCTGCATATCCGTCGGAAAGCCGGGGTACACGCGGGTCTTGATCTGCGTCGAATGCACCCTCGTTCCGGGATCCGCGATCACGCGCACTTCCTCGTCCGACTCATCGACCGTAACGCCGATCTCCTGAAGCTTCGAAGTGATGGACTCCAGATGCTTCGGAATGACGTTCTTGATCGTCACATCGCCCTTCGTCGCGGCTACAAGGCACATGAACGTGCCGGCCTCGATCTGGTCGGGAATAATCGAATAGTATGTCCCGTGCAGGCGCTCCACGCCGTAGACACGGATGATATCGGTACCGGCGCCCTTGATGCGCGCGCCCATACTGTTAAGGAAGTTCGCAACATCAACGATGTGCGGCTCCTTGGCTGCATTTTCCAAAATGGTCGTGCCGCTCGCAAGTACTGCGGCAAGCATGATATTGATGGTCGCACCGACGCTCACAACGTCGAGGAAAATGTGGCTTCCGCGAAGATTCTGCACCTTCGCGACAACGCAACCGTCCTTCTCCTCGCAGCGCACACCGAGCGCACGGAAGCCCTTCAGGTGCTGATCGATCGGTCTTGCGCCGATCTCGCAGCCGCCCGGCATTGCCACCGTCGCGCTTCCGCGCTTGCCGATCAAAGCGCCGAGCAGGTAGTACGACGCACGGATCTTCTGAATATACTCCGAATCCACAACCTCCGAGGAAATCGTGGCTCCGCAGATTTTCACTTCATGATCGTTGACACGGTCAACCGTCGCGCCGATGCTGCGAATGGCTTCGAGAAGCACATTGATGTCGCTCACGTTCGGCAGATTGTCGATGGTAACCGTCTCATCGGTCAGGAGCGCACCGGCAATAATACCCAGGGCCGCGTTCTTCGCGCCCCCGATGGTCACTTCCCCATGCAGTTCCTTCCCGCCGTTGATAATATAGCGATTCATACACAATAGACGAACCGTAGGCCCGACTGTCCTCCAACCAGATATATTCTTCGCTTACTTGCGACTGTCGTCGCCGAGCAAACTGTACAAAGCTCTTTCGATAGCTTCATCGTCATCCTTAACCGCCTCGCGGAACGCACGGTCGGAGAGTCCCTCCATAACCTTCGTATCCTCGGGCCGCTCCGCGGGCTCTTCCGCCGCGTCCACCGGCGCCTCATCGCGAAGCATCTGCTCCTCCGCCGTCGCCGACAAAATCTGGCTCGCCAGCTTGTCCGCCATGCTCGAGAGCGTCTCATCCATCAGATCGCCGTTGTCAACAGAGACATCCTCGTCCTCGTCGGAGACCTCGTCCTCGAAGTACTCCTCGTTCAACTCGCCCTCTTCAGGCTCGTCCTCTGCAACCTCAGCGTCCTCTTCATCCTCGACATCTTCGTCGTCAGCTTCGTCCTCGCCATCCTCCGCTTCCTCATCGTCAGCTTCGACCCCGGACTCATCCTCGTCTTCGACGTCGTCATCTTCGGTATCATCATCTGCGTCGGCGTCCTCTTCCTCTTCGGAATCTTCTGCCTCCTCAGACTCTTCTTCGTCAACCTCGTCCGCCTCTTCTGCGTCCTCGGTATCGTCATCCTCGTCGGACTCCTCGTCCTCCTCGGCTTCCTCAACGTCCTCGTCGTCTTCTTCGGACTCTTCGTCGTCCTCGGCTTCTTCCGACTCCTCCGCCTCGTCCGTCGCTTCCTCTTCAGCCTCCTCCGGCTCCTCGTCGAAGTATCCGCTGATCACGGTCTCTTCCTCATCATCGTCATCGTCGTCCGCTTCGGCAGCATCCTCAGCGGTCTCCGCCAAAACCTCGCCGCACGTGATCACGATATCGTCGTCATCGTCATCGGTCTCAAAGATTACGTTGTCAATCTGACCCTTCAACGCCTCAGGCAACACAAATGCCTCACTCAGGGCCATCATCTTCGCCGTTTCCTTGCTGACAGCAGGCTCTTCCTCCACGAGGTCACCGTACTGCGACAAATCCTCTGCGGCCGGCTTGCACTGCACAAGGAACTCCAGCGTGCGCAGGTACGGCACGGGATGCGCCGGCGTCTGGCTCGCGATCACCTTCTCGTCGAGAACCTCGTTGGCAACTGCTTCTGCGGCAGCATTTTCCTCCAGCATCGCGGAGACATCCTGCAGCAGCGACTCGGCAATCTCGGTCGTGTCAACATCTTCCTCGGGCGCCGTCTCTACCGGCTCCTCGTCCTCAATCTCGCAGGCTCCGAGCAGGACATTCGCCTTTCTCGCCACCTCCGAATCCGGAAAATACTTTATAATCGAATGGCATTCGGCCGCACATGCTTCGCGGTCGTTGCACTTGTAATACGCTTTTGCAAGCTCCAGAGCCCAGACGTCCGTGTACTCCTCGTTCTTGAGCTTCGCAAGGCTCTTAACAAGGTACTCCGGATCCTTTCCGAGCATGCTGTCCACGCGGTAGCGGTATACCAGACGCTCCGGATTGTCCGGCTCCATACGGCGGAACTCGCGAAGGAAACGCTCCGCGTCCTTCGGCTCCTTTAGTTTGAGGCTCAGCTCAATCAGACCCGTCATCACCTTGTGGGACTTGTTGCGCTCGTACATCACGAGATAGAGATGCTTTGCCTCCTCAAGACGGCCCTTCTTCATGTATGCTTCCGCAATGGAAGACAGGTCATAAACCGACGCAACCTTGTCGGGATCGATCTTCTCCGCAATTTCAACCGCTTCGTCGTACTTCTTCTCACGGATCAATTTCTTAACCGCATTGACCTTCGACGTCGTTGTCAAAAACATGATAGGCTCCTCTCCTCGTAACGCAATAATGCTGCCCCAAACATTTAAAAAGCCGTGCGAAGTGCTTCGAAACGCCTCTCCGAACGTTACCATAGCAGTTAACTCAATCCAGGCTTCCTCACGGCACATGAGAGGGTTTACTTAGTGCTGCTGCATTCCTGCCCTGACACGGTTCGCAAATTCCCATTGCGCGAGACCCAAACTTCAACATCACTTACTACGGGCGGCTCCGAATCGGACGCCCCTCGGCACATCATCACCCCTGCTGTAGCGGATTGCAGG
>JAFZWG010000088.1 GCA_017617395.1 Lachnospiraceae bacterium | reverse complement strand
TGTATCCTGAAATTTACTCGTTAAAGTTCGCTTCTGTTGCCAGAAACTTTACAAAGAATTTCAAGGTTGTTTCACTGTTCGGTTTTCAAGGTTCCGATCTGCGATTTACCCTTGTTTTATAGGGCTTTTCGCGGATTGCTGTCGTGCCCTTCGGTGTGACAGCGAAGTTGATTGTATCACAGCGCGAGAGGTATGTCAACCTGTTTTTTCGACTTTTTCAAAGATGTTTTTCGGCACTTTTTTGTGCATTTTTCCCACTCTTCTCATCCGGCGGGCGCGGCGCACACTATATATAGTGGAAGCTTTGTCTCCGACCTCTATTAGGCGTTCTGCCCACGGCATTTCCCGTCTCTTTCTTTATGAAAAATGCACACAACGAAAAACTGCGCCACCGCCGCGGCTTCACGGCAGTTGCGCAGTATCGTTTTTATGCTGTGTGGAAAATGACTGATTTCACGAAGGTTTTTCTGCATTTTCCGGGAGACAGATCGTGAGCGCGAACGCGGGCGTGCTCTCGACGATCATCGTTCCGCCCGCGGCTTCGGTGCTGCGGCGCAGGGACAACAGTCCGCCGCTCTCGTCGATCGGCGTCCTCGGCGGCTTGCCGTCGTTGGTGATTGTAACGGCAGAGGTCGTCTCGGTGCGTGTGTATTCGATCATCAGATGGTTGCCCTCGGCGTGCTTGACGGTGTTGGCCGCGCACTCGCGGATCGCAAGCGCGAGAAGCTCCGCGAGGCTGCCCTCCTTCGGAAGGTCTGCGGGGATGTCCACCGAAACGCCGATGCTTCTTGCCATCGTGAGCGACTCGGCGAGCGCATCCGTCTGCTCCGGATACGGCTCCTTCGCCTCTCCCAACAAGAAGGAGTTCATCTGGCGGGTGGTCATGTACACCATCGATGCGTCGGTGCTCTCAGGGTGGTCGAGGCAGTGGCGCCCCATCAGAAGCACCTGCCCAAGCTCGTTGTGCAGCGCGGCGCGCGCGGTCGCCTCCTCCTGCGCGACGAACATGTCGCCGGAGAGTTCGGTGACGGCCTTCATACGGCGCTGGATGTCGAGGAGGTGCTCATTTTCCGCACGAAGCTCGTCAATGATGCGGTAGCGCTCCGTCACGTCCGCGGCCGTGACCTGCACATATTTCGTGTCGTCCGCGCGGATGTCGCGGCGCGAGACGTACCACACCTCTCCGTCCGCGGTGCGCACCAAAGTTCCGTCCCCCTGCTTTTCGCCGTGCTCGGCGAGATAGGCAAAGAAGCGGTTTGCATCCGACATCGTGCTTCCCAAAAGCTTGCGGCTCAGGTCGTTCATTCGAAGGTTCGACAGCGGAACAGTTCCGTCCGCAGCGGTGACTGCAATGCCCTCGGGAAGCGCGTCCACCGCGAGCTGAACGGCGCCCGGCGTCACGTGTGTCATGCGGTAGGCGAAGCCGTCCCGCATGCCGTAAATCTGAAGGCCGAGGATAATCACCTCCGCGACCGCGACCGTAATCCACGGAAGATCAAACAGTTTCTTCTCAAAAGGAAGATAGTATGTGTTGAAGACGTCCTGCTTCCCGCTGAAGCTCGACAGGAAGACCAGAAGAACGAGCACGGAAAATGCAGCCCCCATGTTGGCCGACGTCACCGTGATCCAGCGAACGCCGCGGCCGTCCAGGATGCACTGCACCAGTGCCTTCATCGTCAGTATAAACAGGATGACCGAGTTGAAGCACAGAAAATACATCAACAAAGAATCCGAAATCTCGCGAAAACTACTCATCGGCCGACACCTCCTCCCCGCGAATGGTGAGGAACGTGCAGTCGTCGCTCTGAAGCCGCTCGACCGACAGCACGGTTGGCGGAATATCCGGATGGCTCGTCGCCTCGACGGCGAGGCGAACACCGTCGCCGATCAGCGAGATGGTCGCCCGGCGCAGCACCGGAAGGTAAGCTTCGATCACCGTCTCGAAAGTGTCGTACAGCTTATGGATCATCGGCAACGAAACGTCCGAGTACTCCTCGCCGACCGCCGCGGCCTCCACGCCGCAGCAGCGAAGGAAGCGCGCCGTCTCCGCAAGCGCCAGGAACAATTCGCGGTTGCGCGCGGGAAGCGTCTCCTCCGAGAGGAGAAGAAGGTTACTCTTTCGCTTGGAGTATGCATTTAACACGCACACCTCCGCGAGCGCGCCGCGAAACTCCGGTGTGCCCGGCTTCGCCCGCTCAAGCAGCTCCTCGATTCGCTTCTGCTTCGGATAAAGAGCCTCGGAAATGCGGTCGTACACAAGATTTTGCGCGGCGAGCTGGGCCTGCTTCTCGCGAAGCTTCTGCTCCGCCTCGATCAGGTGATTTTCCTCGCTTAAGATCTCGACCGCCGACTCCAGGCGGCGATTTTCGCGGTGCAGTTCACTCTCGTCCTCCGTCCAGAACACGAAGCCCGCGCGGACCGGAATGCCCGAAAGGCGCGTGTCCTCATTCACATGCACCGGACCGATCAGCGCCCCGGCCAGCTGTTCCTCGCTCGCCGGAACCGCCTTTTGCGTGCGGTACGCCGGCTTGAACGACACGTCCGTGATCGTCACCGGAACGTCGAGCTGCGCGAAAAATCCCGCATAGTTTTCGTTGTGCGGGATCAACCTCCGCCGGATACAGATCTCAAACGTCGCGAGCATCGCGAAGATGTGAACCTCCGGCGTGTTGAACGGCCGTTTCGTATCGTACCGGGAGAAGACAAACAGACACAGCGCAATGCAGCTGATCCACAGAACAATGTTGAGGATGAGGGCGATCGCCGTGCGGGAGGACCAGACGCCGCGCTCGATGAACAGAAGAACGATGCCGATCGTGAGCGTGACGGAAACCCACACATACAAGACATAAAAGAGAAAATGATAGGTAAATGTGCCGCCGGAGAGGTCAAACTGCGACATCGGGACCTTCGGCGCATAGCATGCGTAATGAATGTCGTTCGTGAGCACCAGAAAAACAAGCACCAGCGCGGGAACCATGATCTTGCGCTCCTCGCGGTAGCCTTTGCCGCGGTTGCCCCTGCGGATGCAGATGGCGGTCATGAGAAACATCGCCGGGATCAGGATCATCGGGACGTTGTAGAGATAACCGAGATAGCGAACGAGAACGACGTTGCTGACGATGATGCGGTATTTGATGACGCGCATCACCAGAAGAACCAGCATTAATCTGCCGGCGTGAAGAATATATCGCTGCGCATCGGTCGGCAGAAGCCGCACGCGGACGGTATGAATCCAGAAGAGGATCAGGCCCGCGTAAATGCCGAAGTTGGCGCAAAACATCAAGACATCAAAGCTCTCCGGCTCCGAGCGCGTCAGAAGGTAGCACACGCAGGCGGCCAGCAGGAAACAGACGAATACGATGGTATTCTTCTTCTGCCGATATGCCGCCATGCTGCCTCCTTCTTTCCGAAGAAAAATCAATCCGATGCCCGGGCGCAACCGAAGTTACGCGCGACGCACCGCCAAATGCACGTCAAAACCGCCGAAATCCTGCTTGAGGTAGATAAACTCGGGCTTGCCCTTCGCGTCAAGGCGGAGCGTATCGTAGTCAAGCTCCACGCCGTTGCGCTCTAAGTACGCCATTGCGCGCTCCACAGACCAGGTCATGATCGCGATGTGGCCCATTTTGCCGCGGCCCATGGTCTTCATCACCTCGATGCCCTGTCCGCAGAAGAACGATGCGGGGATCTCGAGCTGCGGGAAGCCGAACACGCACGAGAAGAGGTCCGCAGTGCGCTTTGCCTCGGTCTCGTCGGCGGAGTTGATACCCACGTGCTTGATCGCAAAGCCGAGCATCTTCTGCACCGCCTCGCGCGTCAGCTCCGTGATGCGCTCCCACGCGCCCGCATTAATTAAGTCGGAAGAAACCATCCAGCTGCCGCCGCATGCGAGCACGCGGTCGTTGGTCAGGTACGGGATCATGTTGTCGGCGTTGATGCCGCCGGTCGGCATAAAGCGAATACCGCCGTAAGGAGCCGCCATCGCCTTGATCTTGGCGAGACCGCCCGAGGCTTCCGCCGGGAAGAATTTGACGACGTCGAGGCCGAGCTCGATCGCCTGCTCGATCTCCGAGGGGCTGCTCACGCCGGGCGTCACGGGAATCGCGCGCTTCACGCAGTAGTCCACCACCTTCGGATTGAGGCCGGGACTCACGATAAAGCGTGCGCCTGCGGCGATCGCCTCATCCACCTGCTGCGTCGTAAGCACCGTGCCGGCACCGACGAGCATCTGCGGGCGAGCCTTCGCGATGGCTGCGATGGCATCCTTCGCCGCTGCCGTGCGGAACGTGATCTCCGCTGCCGGAAGCCCTCCCGCAATCAACGCATCCGCCAGCGGAATCGCATCCTCCGCGCGGTCGATCTTCACTACGGGAACCAGTCCCAGCTTTCCGAGCTCTTTCAAAACGTCGTTCATGCAAATGCCTTTCCTATTGAATCTTACCCGCGAGGTCGAAGTAGACATCGCAGATGATATTGTTGTTATAGATGGTGTCGAGCACCTTATTTTCCGAGATCGCCTCCTGGCACTTCTCACCGAAGCCCGTGTTCGACAGAGCCGTCACTGCCGTGAAGAACATCAGGATCAAAACCGCGCCGATAAACAGTCCGACAACGGCGCCGGTCACACGGTTGATGGTGTTAAGTCCGGGCAGCTTCGAGATGAGATTGAGGCCGATGCCGATCAGGTAAATGACCGCCAACAGCACAAAGAACAGAATCACAAAGCAGGCCGCGCGGATGATAATGTTGGCCACCACACCGGCGATGTAATCGGCTGCATTTTCCGCATCGAAGAGCTTGAAACCGTCCTCCGAATTGTAGTCCTTGAGCTGCCGCTTCACGACCTCGGGAACGTTCAGTTTCTCGATGTCCTCGTTCGTCAGCTTCGCCTTGTCGGCAAGCTTGTCGAGCCCGAGCGTGTCGCGGACGTTGTCCTTGACGCTCGTCATCACACTCTCCTGTTTTGTCACCATCTTCGCCAGCGGCTGGCACAGCATCGCCGCGAGCGCAAGCGCAAGCGCGACCGCCAGAAAATGAATCATCATCTTGATGAAGCCCTTGCACCATCCCCAGATGATGCAGGCCGCCATAACCGCGATACATACGATCGTCAACCAGTTCATATACAGTTCCTCCTCTCCCGCAACGCCGGTCCGCCCGGCTCGTTCCTACTTGGCGGATCCGCCGGTCAGCAGCTTCAACTCGTTGTACTGGTTGTCGCTGATGATCGCAAAATGATTCCGCCCGTCGATCGCGTACACATACGCGATCGGCTTGGAAATCCCGCCCTTGTATTTGTCGTTCCCCTTCACGCGGTAGATGAAGAGGGAGACATCGTTGTACAAAATCACGTCGGTCCCCTCGATGCGGAAGCCGCCGTAGTAATTGTCGAGTTCGCGGCGCTCCACCAGCTTGCCGCTTAAGTCATACAGCAAAACCGCGTACACGATGTGGCCGTTGTCCTGCTGCTCCGTCAAAAGCCCGATGTAGTTGCTGCTGTACGCGAACCGCCGCACGGTTCCGGTGTACGTGATCTCCACGGGCTTGATGCTCTGAATCTCCTCCATCTCATAGAGAAGAAGGCTCTTGTCGCCGAACACCGCGATGCGGTCGTTCGTTAAGAATGCCACGTCCGCGTACAGATTGTCGGGAAATGCCGTCGTCGTCGACTCCGCCTTGCCCACCATACCCTCGGTGTAGGTCTTGCCGACATTGCCGAAGTTGTAAAATACAAGCCGCGAACGGATGGTCTCCTCGTCGAAGTACGCGAAGGAGAGCACGATCTTGGCTCCGTTTTCCGAGATTGCCACATCGAGCGGGAAACCGTTCGACGTCGTCATGGTGTTGACCTCGCTGGCCTTCGTGCCGTCGATGTGGTACACCACCAGATAGTCCTGCGTGCCGCCGTTCATCAAAACCGCGGTCTCGCCGTTTGCGGACACCGCCACCTTGACGATCGGATGGTCCGTCGTCACGCTGTTCACCTTGCCGGTTCCGTCCAGAAGATACAACGACACGCCGCCTGCGTCACCCACAGCCCCGTACCGCCCGCACGCGTCCGCGACCGGACTGGTCATGTTGTAGGAGACGTTCCACATCGTCTTACCGTCCTTGCCGACCGCCTCGACACCGTCGCGCGCGTAGCGCATCACGCCGTCCTTGATCGGAATCATGCCGTAGACCGTGGAAAATGAAAGCTGCTTCGTCGTCACAATGTCGTAGCCGGTGTACGTCGTGTTGTCGTTGCGCCGCTTCCACATCCACACGGCCGCGACGATCACAACGATCACCAGGATCACCAGGATTGCCAGAAGGATTCCCCGGTCTTTCGAATCCCCGGTATACTCTCTGGTCACCTGCTTCTCTTCGTCCAAGAAGAATCCCTCCTCTCCCGATTATCGAACGTATCGAAAAATGAACCTACAATTCCTTGCGGTTCTCAAACGCCTTCAAAAGCGTCACCTCGTCGATGTACTCGAGGTCGCCTCCGACGGGCACGCCGCTGGCGATCCGTGTGACGCGAATGCCGGTCGGCTTTAACAACTTGCTTAAGTACATCGCGGTCGCCTCGCCCTCGACGGTCGAGTTGGTCGCGATGATAACCTCATCCACATCCCCCTGCAGACGCACTAAAAGCTCCTTCAGGCGGATGTCGTTCGGCCCGATTCCGAGCATCGGCGAGATCGCGCCCTGCAGCACGTGGTAGACGCCATTGTACTGGCCGGTCTTCTCGTACGCCGCGAGGTCGCGGGAATTTTCCACGACCATGATCTGGCGGTGATCCCTTTTGTCACTGCTGCAGATCGGGCACAGATCGCTGTCCGTGAGCGTGCAGCACTCCTTGCAGAAGCGCACCTGCGTCTTCGCCGTGACGATCGTGTCCGCCAGCTGCCGCACCTGCTCCTCGGGCATGTTGATGATGTGAAACGCCAATCGCTGCGCGGATTTGGTACCCACGCCCGGAAGATGCCCGAGCTCCGCGATCAATCGGCTGATGGTTTGGCTGTAATAATCCACGGTGATTCACTCCCGCTTTAGAATCCGAAATCTCCGAAACCGCCCAGTCCGCCGAGGCCGCCCGCGATGTCGCCCATCGCCGCGTTGGTCTCCGACTCCATGTTGCGAAGCGCTTCGTTGACCGCAGCGAGGATCAGATCCTGGAGCATCTCGACATCATCGGGATCCACCACGTCCTTCGCAATCTCGATCGCGGTGAGCTCGCGCTGACCGGACACGCGCACCTTCACGGCACCGCCGCCCGCGGTCGCTTCCCACTCCTTGGTCTCGAGTTCCTTCTGCTTCTCCTCCATCTGACGCTGCATGCGCTGTGCCTGCTTCATCAACTGGTTCATATTGCCCGGCATACCGCCGGAAAATCCCTTCTTACCCATTGTGATTCTCCTTCATCGTAATTCTGTATCCTGAATCCGCGCTAATCCGCGGCGTTCATCCGTTCAGTTCTCCTGCTCGATCTTGAGCTTCCCGAGACGCTTGTTGATCTCCGCGATGTCGACGTATTTGCGGACCGATTCGCCCTGCTTCAGAAGCTTCGCATCGACGCGCACGCTCCGGTGGATCGTTTTCTCGATCGCCTCCTCGAGCGTCTCCTTGCGGCCGGGCGTCGTCAGCAGAAGGTAGTCGACCTCGGTGCGGAGCACCAGGAGAAGCTGTCCCGCCTCGCCGATGGAACGGCGGCTGTTGTCAACGCACATCTGCAGCGGCTGCGGCAGCGTGCGGATGATCGCATCCCAGTTGTCGATCACGGCCTGCAGCTCCTCGGGCAGCGCCTGCGGAAGCTCCTCGACCGGTTCGGGCTCCTCTTCCGCCTCGACCGGCGCCGCTGCCACGCCCGTGCGGCGAAGCTCCTCCAGGTCGCGCTCCAGAACGCGGATGCGCTCCAAAACGGCGTCCGTGTTGACATCGGTCTGCGGTCGGCAAAGCCGGATCATCGACATCTCGATCATGACGCGCTTCTGCGACTCGTAGCGCAGACGGTTCGTAAGCTCGCACAAAACCGTCACATAGCGCATCAGCTCTTCCGGCGTATACACCTTCGCCTCGTGCGCGAGAAGCTTCATCTGCTCGCCCGAGACCTCCAACGCCTCGCTCAGGTCCTCGCCGGACTGCGCTAAAATGAGGTTTCGGATATACCACGTGAGGTCCACGACAAACCGCGACAGCTCGCGGCCCGCGACCGTCATCTTGTCAAGAAGCCCTAAAACATCGGTGACACGTCCCTCGTGCAGGTAGCGAAGCGCCTGCGCGAACGTTTCCACATCGACCGTCCCCAGAACCTCGAGAACGCGGTCGTACGTAAGCTCACGGCCCGCGTGATACGAAACGCAGCGCTCCAGCAAAGACAGCGCGTCACGCATGGAACCGTCGCCCAGCTTGGCGATGTAGCGCATCGCCTTCTCCTCGGTCGGAATCTCCTCCCGGCCGCAGAGCTCCAGCAGGCGGTCCGCGATCGTCTCGATGCGGATCCTTCGGAAGTCGTAGCGCTGGCAGCGCGAGAGGATCGTGATCGGAATCGCGTGCACCTCGGTCGTCGCCAGAATAAACACAACATACGACGGCGGTTCCTCGAGCGTCTTCAAAAGCGCGTTAAATGCGCCCGTCGAGAGCATGTGAACCTCGTCGATGATATAGACTTTGAATTTGCCTTCGGTCGGATAATAGCGGACCTCATCCACGATCTCGCGGATGTTCGCAACTCCGTTGTTCGAGGCCGCGTCGAGCTCGACGACGTTCATCGACGTGCCCGCGTTGATCGCCTTGCACATCGCGCACTCGTTGCACGGATTGCCGTCGATCGGATTCTCGCAGTTGATCGCCTTCGCAAACAGCTTCGCCACCGACGTCTTGCCGGTGCCTCTCGTCCCGCTGAAGCAGTACGCATGGCCGATCCGCCCGGTCCGAAGCTGGTTCCGAAGCGTCGTCACAACCGCATCCTGGCCCTTGACTTCGTCAAATGTCGACGGCCGAAACTTGCGATACAGCGCAATATATGCCATGCCTGCCTCCTTTCCCCGCGCGGCATCCCGCCCGCAGGCTGTTCTTCCGGGCCGGTGTCCCCGCCCGTTTATCCGAAAACCGACGCCGCCTGAAAACGGCGTTTGTTTAGTATATCATATTCGTCGTAAAATGTCCACTTTCCGCCGCGCAAGCTGCTCAGCCGTGGTCCTCCTCGATCACGTGGATCTCCAGCCAGTCGAACTCCACGCTCTCGATGAAGGAGTCCTGCGAGAACCGCGTCTTTGCGCGCTGCTTAAAATCTTTAATGTTGGACTGCAGCCAGATCGGCTTCGGCAGATCCCACGCAACGCACACCTTCTCCACGGCGTCAAAGACCTTCTTCGTCCGGTTTTTGTCCGAATCGTCCTCCACCGTCATATCGCGGAGCAGATGATTGCTCTTCCAAAGCTTTGCCCACAAGCGAAACATCGCAACTCTCCTTCGGGTTCATTTTCCGACTGTGACGGATGCGCGAACAATGCGCCTGCCGTCAGCCCTGCACCTTCTTCTGCCAGTTGCTGAGGCGCTTCGACTTCTTCCGGTCGAAGATCCAGAAAAGGATCACGCCCAGAGCGAAACCGCCGAAGTGCGCCGCGACATTGACCGACTCGCCCGCGCGCACGAAACTGTAGATCAGGTACGCCACGAAGATACCGAACCGCGAGCCGTACTCGCGGCTTCGAAGGGCTTTGTAGCGGATCAAAAGCGCAAGCATCGCGCCCATCAGACCGTAGATGGCGCCGGACGCACCCGCCGAGACAACGAGATCATTTTCCTCGACATAATGGTAGAACAGGCAGGAAAATGCAGACGCACCCAGGCCGGACAGAAGGTACAGCAAAATATATCTGACCCGCGTCATGCGGCGCTCGATCATATCTCCGAACGCGAACAGCGCGATCATGTTGCCGGCAAAATGGTCGACGCCGTAGTGCAGGAACATGCACGTGAGCAGCCGGTAGTATTCTTTCTCCTCGACGACCGTGTGCCAGCTCATCTGGCCCCACATCAGAATCTCAACGCGGTTGAACAGGTCGACCAGAAGAAACAGCACCAGGTTGATCAGCGCGATCACGATCGTCACGATGCAGAGATTCGAGTAGCGGCTCCACCGCTTCGAGCTCTTCGCCCGGCTCGCCCTCGCCGCTGCCTCGCGGTAGGCTGCGCTCCGCTCGCCCGAGACGGACATCGCTGCACCGCGCGTTATGGGCTGCACCTTGCTCTCGCTTCGGAGATTGTCGTGCGAAAGATCGATCTGCGCACCGTCCGCATTGCGGCTGTGACCGCCGAAATGAATGTTGTTCTCGATCACGGAACGAATCCCGAGGTAATCCTCGGGCTGGTTTTCGTACACCAAAAGCCGGCCGTAGCTCTCGTCCACGATCCAGTACGCGCTTCCCTCGCCGATGGCCCGGGCCGCTGCCGTCTGTGACGTCACGAAGAGCGTCAGCACCGTCACAAGGCTAAAACCCTGCTTCTCAAAGATTCCGCGGATCGTCGCAAGGTTCTGTTGGTACTTCTCCGCACCGAGCTCCGCAATGGCCGCATCATCGATCATCCACACGGCGTTGACCGAGGTGCCCTGCGAGGTGTAATAAAGGCGCATGTCCTCACGGTGGAGATCCACATCGTGCAATCCCCGCCCCGCAAAATACTGCCTGAGTTTCTCCCACATATGCGGCTCTCCTTTCCCTGCGACGCTATGTAATCATGATAATATAGAACCGCCGTTTTCGCAAGTTTTTTCGGCGTTTCGAATCACCTAGTTCCTCCTTGACTTTTCCGCTGTGATACGGTAAACTTTCGTATGTTCCCGCCCTGTAAATGCACGGCGGAGACACGCATTATCTGCGCCCGCGTCACCGGGCGACTTCGGAGGCAACAATGATCTGCAACAACATTCTCGAAGCCATGGGCCACACGCCCATCATTCGTCTTCAGCATATGACCGACGCGGACAGCGCGGAGGTTCTCGTCAAGTTCGAAGGCTTAAACGTCGGCGGTTCCATCAAGACCCGCACGGCTTACAATATGATCCTCGCGGCGGAGAAGGAAGGCCGCATCACGAAGGACACGATCATCGTGGAGCCCACGAGCGGCAACCAGGGCATCGGCCTCGCGTTAGTCGGCGCGGTGCGCGGCTACCGCACGATCATCATCATGCCCGACTCCGTGAGTGAGGAGCGCCGCAAGCTCGTTCACCACTACGGCGCGGAGGTCATCCTGATCCACGACGCCGGCGACATCGGCGCGTGCATCGCCGAGTGCCTCAACACGGCGCTTCGCATGGCGAAGGAGGACCCGAACGTCTTCGTTCCCGAGCAGTTCTCCAACCCGAACAACCCGCTGGTTCACAAGTATCACACCGGCGTCGAGATTCTCGAGCAGGTTGCGGGCCCGATCCACGGCTTCTGCTCCGGCATCGGCACCGGCGGCACCATCTCCGGTATCGGCGAGGTGCTTCGCACGCAGAATCCGGACATCACCATCTGGGCCGTTGAGCCCGCCAACGCCGCGATCCTCTCGGGCGGTTCCATCGGAACGCACCTGCAGATGGGCATCGGCGAAG
>JAFZWG010000087.1 GCA_017617395.1 Lachnospiraceae bacterium | reverse complement strand
CCCCAGCTTTGGAAAACCTCGTCCGCGTCGTGTCCGTGATGATGGTGGTGATGATGGTGTTCGTGTTCCTCGTCCTCATCATCGTCATGATGGTGATGGTGGCACTCGCACTCCTCATCGTCATCGTCGTCATCATCGTGATGGTGATGATGGTGGCACTCGCACTCCTCGTCGTCATCGTCATCATCATGGTGGTGATGATGGTGATGATGCTCGTGCTCATCCTCGTCATCGTCATCCTCGTCGTGGTGATGGTGATGGCACTCGCACTCCTCATCGTCATCGTCGTGGTGATGATGGTGGCCGCAGACCGGACAGACCTCCTCTTCCTCGAGGAGCTGCTTTGCGAGGTCGACCTTCGTCTCCATCGCCTTTAAGATCTGCTCGCCCGTGAGCTCATCCCACGGCGTCGTCACGATCGTCGCATCGGCATTTTTCTCACGGAGAAGCGCCACGCAAGCCTGCAGCTTGTCCTCGGACACGAACTGCGTGCGGCTGAGAAGTATCGTGTGTGCGCACTCAACCTGGTTGTTGAAGAACTCGCCGAAGTTCTTCATGTAGATGCGGCATTTGCCGGCGTCCACGACCGTCACAAGGCCGGTTACAACCATCTCGGGATCGCCGATGTTCTCAATCGCGCGCACGACGTCGGAAAGCTTGCCGACGCCCGAGGGCTCGATCAGAATGCGGTCGGGATGGAACTGTTCCTTCACCTGCACAAGCGCCTTGCCGAAGTCACCGACAAGCGAGCAGCAGATGCAGCCGGAGTTCATCTCGGTGATCTCGATGCCGGCATCCTTGAGGAAACCGCCGTCGATGCCGATCTCACCGAACTCGTTCTCGATCAGGACGACCTTCTCGCCCTTGTAGCCGTCCGCAAGAAGCTTCTTGATGAGCGTCGTCTTGCCCGCTCCCAGAAAGCCGGAAAATACTGTTACCTGAATCATGTTCTTATTGCTCCGTTTCTTTCGTTTATCGCACTCCCGTCGTGCCGAACCCGCCGCGGGACGAGCCCGTGAGGTGTTCGACCTCGGAAAATGTAAGCTTGGGTTGATTTTTCATGATGCGGAATTGGCAGATCCGGTCGTTCACATGGATTTCGGTGTCCCGCATCGCCAGCACCGGGTACTTCCACTCATCCTCGTCGCCGCAGTAGCTGTGGTCCACAACACCCATGTGGTTCGTCTGGATGATGCCGAAGTTTTTGTACGTAGAGCTTCTCGGCACGATGTGCGCCTCATACCCCTCGGGCAGCTCGACCGCGATGCCGAGGCGGATCAGACGTGACTCGCCCGCTTTGAGGACAACGTCCTCCGCGCTCCGCAGATCGATCCAGTCGGACACGCCGTCGATGTAGCGAAGCTTCTCGATGTCTTTGTTTATGTAACGTATCTTAAGCTCTACCATATCACACTTCCCATTGCTTTCAATGGATTATTGTATCCCCTTCAAAAAAGCGGTGTAGCCCTTGAAGGATTCGTAGATGTCGGCCTTGCTCGTAACCTCCCACGGCGAGTGCATGCTCAAAACCGCAACGCCGCTGTCGATGACGTTCATGCCGTAGTTGGCCATGATGTAGGCGATGGTTCCGCCGCCGCCCTGATCGACCTTTCCGAGCTCCGCTGTGTGGTACGAAACATCCGCGTCGTCGAGGATCCGGCGAAGCGTCGCCATGTACTCCGCGTTCGCGTCGTTCGAGCTGTATTTGCCGCGCGAGCCGGTGTATTTGTTAAATGCAATTCCTCTGCCCATAAATGCCGAATTGCGCTTCTCAAACGCCTCCGCATAGAGCGGATCGTACGCCGCGCTGACGTCCGAGGAAAGCATGAAGGAGTTCTGCAGCGCTCTGCGAACCGTGAGTTCGCTGTACTGCCCGAGACGGTCCGCGATCTCTGCGACGCAGTTTTCGAAGAACCTCGAGTGCATGCCGGTCGCGCCGACGCTTCCGATCTCCTCCTTGTCCACCAAAAGGCAGGCAAGCGTGTGCTTTGACTTCCTGATTCCGAAGATGGCCTCCGCCGACGTGAATGCACACACGCGGTCGTCCTGACCGTAACCGGCGATCATGCTGCGATCGATGCCGTAGTCGCGCGCCTTGCCGGCCGGAACAACCTCAAGCTCCGCCGAGAGGAAATCCTCCTTCTCGATGCCGTACTGCTTATACAACGCCTCAAGCGCCGTCGCCATCACGGCGTCCTTGCTCTCGCCCGTGAGCGGCTGCGAGGCAAATGTCACATCCAGATTCTCGCCCTCGACAACCTTCGCCGCGTTCTTGCCGAGCTGATCGGCCGCAAGGTGGATCAACAGATCGCTGATGCCGAACACCGGATCGTCGTCCTTCTCGCCGATCGCGATTGACACCTTCGTACCGTCCTTTTTGACGACAACACCGTGGATGCTCAACGGAATCGTCACCCATTGATACTTCTTGATGCCGCCGTAGTAATGCGTGTCCAAAAGCGCAAAGCCGTCCTTCTCGTAGAGCGGATTCTGCTTTACGTCAAGGCGCGGCGAATCGATGTGGGCGCCTAAGATGTTCATGCCCTCCGCAAGCGGCTTCTCGCCGATGACGAACAATGCAACCGCCTTGCCCATCATCTGGTAGTACACGCGGTCTCCCGCCTTCAGGCTCTTGCACTCCGTGAGATTCCTGTAGCCGAGTTTCACAGCCTTAGCAACGATGGCGTCCGAGCACTCGCGCTCGGTCTTGTTCTCGGAGATAAACTTCTTATACTGCTCGCAAAATGCATTCACCTTCGCAAGCGTCGCTTCGTCATACTTGTTCCAGGCATTCACGGACTTCTCCGCGCGCTCCTTGGCAACAGCGGCCTTCTTTGTCGACTTCTTCGTAACTTTTTCCATACGTCCCTCCGTATTGTAACCGCAGACGATATACGCAAAGCATCCGCGGATTATTTTGCACAGGAAATCATTTCCGCGAGCTCCTCGGCGCCGAACCGGTATGCGTGGTTACAGAACCGGCAGCGAACCTCAATCTCGCCCGCCTCGTCGGGCAGTTTGGACAGCTCCTCGCGCCCGAGGCTGATGAGCCCCTGCGCGTAGCGATCCTTCGAACAGTTGCAGGCAAATGCCGCATCCGTCGTGCCCGTAAACTCCGGCGACAGCCCGGCAAGCACCGTCGAGAGGATGTCCTCCGGTGTCTTTCCGGCAGAGAGCATCTCGGTCACGGACGGCAGTCCGCGAAGGTTTTCCTCGAGTGTCGTAATGACCTCATCCGGCACGTCCGGCATCAGCTGGACGATAAATCCACCCGCCTGCAGCACGCTTCCGTCGCGGTCCACCAAAACGCCGAGTCCGACGCTTGAGGGCGTCTGCTCGGACGCCGCAAAATAATATGTCAGATCCTCGGCAATCTCTCCCGTCTGCAGCTCGATATCTCCCACATACGGGTCCTTCAGTCCGAGATCCTTGATCACACTCAACACACCGATTCCGACCGCCGCTCCGACGCCCAGATGTCCGTCAGGACGGTCCGGCGCCTCGGCCTGCGGGTTTCCTACGTAGCCCTTCACGTGCCCGTGCGCATCCGCCGTGGCCAGAAGGCCCTGAAGCGGTCCCGACGCGTCAATCCGCACCGTCAGGATGTCACGGTCGCCCTTCATCATGATGCCCATCATCGCCGACGCGCTCAGAAGTCTTCCCAGCGCAGCCGTCGCGACCGGCGTCAGATCATGCGCCTTCCTCGCGGTCTCCGCAATGCCCCGCGACGTGATCGCGAAAGCTCTTATGAATTCGTCCGCCGCCGTTGCGCGGACGATGTAGTCACGTTCACTCATAGTACTTGTTCGCCTGATAGCTTTCCTTTGCGATAATCAAGATCCGCTCCGTAGTCTCCGTCACGGGCTTCCCCGTGTACGCATCCTCGGCCCGGACAAATGTCATCCCCGCCTCCGCGAGGATCCTCGTAATCTCCGCGAGGTCGTACGCGCGCTGCCGATGCAGCTCGTCCTGTCTTGCAAACAGTCCCGTTGCCTCGTCTTTTTTGAACATCGTGAGACGGTACTCGTTAATTCGCGTGCCCCGGTCGTAGGAATTGTCCCACAGAAGAACATCGTCCTCGTAATCCTCCGCGCGAACGTTGTCGCCGAGCACCTCGCGGTAGTAGTATTCGGTCTTAACGTCGAACACGAAAAGGCCGTCCCGGTCAAGATAGTTGTTTGCCTTTTTGAACACCTCCCGAAGGTCGTCCTCCGTCAAAAGGTAGTTCATCGTGTCGCACACGCTGACCATCGCGGCGACCGTGCCGTAGAGCTCTATTTCCCGAAGGTCCTGGTGCAGATATCGGATCATGCCTGCAATGGCATTTTCCTCCGCTTCCGTATCGTCCGGGGAAGCGTCCGCGAGGAGCTCGTCCACGCGCTCGTACTCCTTCTCCTGAGCGATGGCAAGCATCTCCTCGGAGCCGTCGATTCCGATCATGTCGAAGCCGGCTTCACGCAGTCTCGCGGTCATCTCGCCGGTTCCGCAGCCGAGGTCCGCCACGAGACTTCCGTCCGCGACATCCGCCTCGCGCAGGATGCGGACAAGCGCTTCCGCCCACTCGTCGTACGGCACATTGTCCATACATCGGTCATAGATGTCGGAAAATGCGGAATACGGTTTCATGACGTTCCTCCCATCCGTATAAACGTGCATAAGAGTTGCCCCCCGAAACGGAAGGCAACTCCGATGATTTTTAGTTCCTATCTGTTGTCGAAAACTTATCGATTCGCCTCGGCAATCGCAGCGAACGCCGGCTTCAATGCCGGATACAGGGAACGGAAGATCTGATATCTCTTCTCATAGTCGGCAACGATCGCGGGATCCTGCTCGATCGTATCCACAACGCGGATCAGCTTGCCTGCAGCCTCCTCAACGGAAGCGTACTCGCCGCAGCCGACAGCCGCAAGGATCGCAGCACCGTAGCCCGGGCCCTCCTCGCAGTTGATCTTGTCAACCTTGACGTTCATAATGTTCGCCAGAACCTTGCACCACAGCGGGCTCTTCGCACCGCCGCCGATCGCGCGGATGCGCTCGATCTTAACGCCGAAGGAGCGTGCGATCTCAAGGGCATCGCGAAGTGCGTACGTAACACCTTCCATAACCGCAAGCGTCATGTCCTCGCGCTTGGTGTCCATCGACATGCCGATGAAGCAGCCTCTTGCGTCGGGGTTGTTGTGCGGCGTGCGCTCGCCCATCAGGTACGGCAGATAGAACACGTTGTTCTTGCCGATCTCCTTGATGTTCTTCTGCTCTGCCGCATAGTCCTTCGTTCCGATGATGTCATCCATCCACCACTTGTTCGAGGAAGCAGCGGAAAGCATGCAGCCTAAGAAATGGTACTTTCCGTTCGCATGTGCGAAGGAATGCATAGCATTTGCATCGTCAACGGCAAATTCATCCGTGGCGATGAACACGGTGCCCGACGTTCCCAGGGAAACGCTGCACATACCGTGCTCCAGCGTACCGGTTCCGACAGCGCCCGCAGCGTTGTCGCCCGCACCGGCGATGATCTTCACGGTCTTCGGAAGTCCGAGCTCCTCCGCAACAGCGGGAAGGATCGTTCCGACAACCTCGTAACTCTCAAAAATCTTGGCAAGCTGCTCCTCCTTGATGCCGACGATGTCGATCATCTCCTTGGACCAGCACTTGTTCTTAACATCAAACAGAAGCATGCCGGAAGCGTCCGAAACATCCGTGCAGTGAACGCCAGAAAGAAGGTATGCAAGGTAATCCTTCGGGAGCAAGATCTTGCAGATCTTCGCAAAGATCTCGGGCTCATGCTTCTTCACCCACAACAGCTTCGGAGCGGTAAAGCCCGTCAAAGCCATATTTGCGGTGTACTCGCTGATCTTCTCGCGACCAATCACGTTGTTGAGGTAATCGCACTCCTCCTGCGTACGGCCGTCGTTCCACAGGATCGCCGGACGAAGCACGTTATCGTTCTCATCGAGGATTACAAGACCGTGCATCTGACCTCCGAAGCTGATGCCCGCAACCTGCGAAGCGTCAACTACCGAAACGAGCTCCTTGACACCGGCCTTCATCTGCGACCACCAGTCCTCCGGCTTCTGCTCGGACCAACCGGTCTTCGGAAAATACAGCGGATACTCCTTCGATACAATATTCTTGATTGCGCCCTCGGAATCCATCAGCAAAAGCTTGACGGAAGAGGTCCCCAGATCGACACCGATATAGTACATAAAAACATCCCTCCATGTTTCGTTTATGATTCATTTTTATGGCCTTTCAAAGCGAAAAACCACCAAAGACTATCTTACCCAAAATCACGAATTATGTCAAGTTTATTCGGAAATTGCGAGCAGTCCCATCAGATCTCTCGGGGCCATAAAAGTGACCGCATGTTTCTTCACCGACATATGCGCCTGAAGGCACGTTCCGCCGTACTCTCCGTCGATGGTCCAGGCCACATCCTCCTCGAAATCGAACTCCGCTTCCGTAATGTGGCGGAACACGATCAACGGGTTGTCGAAGTTGCCCTTGCGGATGTCGTTGAGAAGTCCGGCAACCTGCAGAGGACTCGGTTCGCGGATCAGGAAAAGCTCGAATTTGCCGTCGTTTAAGCGGACGTCCGGACCCGTGATCCCGCGGAAACCGCCGATGGAGGAAGAGCTTACCACCATGCCCATGATGAACGTTCCCTCGATGGTTTCGTCCGGCAGCGTGATCGTCGCATTTACCGTCTCGATGTTCGTCAATGCACCGGCACCGTTTAAGACGTACGCCGCGTGACCGAAGATGTTCTTCATCGACTGCGATGTCGCATAGGACACGTCGGAGAAGAGGCCGAACGCCGCGGTGTAGACGACGTATTTGCCG
The DNA here is from genome assembly GCA_017617395.1 of Lachnospiraceae bacterium. GTDB lineage: Bacteria > Bacillota > Clostridia > Lachnospirales > Lachnospiraceae > ISDg. The sequence continues at coordinate 30,293 of JAFZWG010000087.1, read as the reverse complement.
TTGAAGCAGCCGATATCGCAAGGATACGCCATGCCGGTCTTCGACAGCTTCGCCGCCTCAACGACATCCTTGGGAAGGCACATGGAATAACCGAAGTCGTTCGTGCTTCCCGCGGGCAGGTAGACGATCGGGACGCGCTTCTCGGGCTCAATCTCCATCAACCCCTCCACGACCTCGTGGAGCGTGCCGTCGCCGCCCGAGCAGACGATCTTCACGCAGTTGCCCTCCTGGAGGTACGCGATCACCGCCTCCTTCGCATCGTTTCTCTTCCGAGTCGGCGAGATGACCAGATCGCACTGCTCGTCGATCAGCTCATTCACGACATCATTTAACTTCGGAACGATCTTCTTCGTTCCGGCGTTCGGGTTATACGTAAACAAAATCTTATCTCTCACAATACCACACATCTGCGCCCACGCACAAAGGGCACAGCCTTTCTATGTTCACTGTCCGTTATTATACCCTATCGAAATCGATTTGTTAAGCGAAAACGAGTAGATGATGCGCTCTTTCACATGAAGTCCGCTTCCGCGCTCGATCGCATCCGCGTACAGCTCAAGCTGCTTCTCGTACCGGCGTCTAAGCTCCTCCTCGCCTCCGACCGCATCGACGCGGTCTGTCTTGTAATCGACCAAAACGACGCCGTCGTCCTCCGCAAAATACGCATCGATCACGCCCTGCAGAAGAATCGTCTCGCCCTCCGGATAATCGCTTCGCACGGACTTCGCCGGAACCGTCATGACAAACGGCTTCTCGCGATACAGTCTGCCACCGAGCGCAGCCCGCTTCATGCGCTCCCCGAGCTCGCTCTCGAAAAATGCAATAAACTTCGCAACCGGCAGCGTCGCGATGTCCGCAGGCTGGATCTGCCGCTTCGCAGCCATCGCCTCCCATTCCTCTTGACAGCTCTCCGCTGTCACGGGAAGCGAGTAATCATGCAATTGCAAAACGCGATGGCACAGCGTACCGTAGTCCGCACCGGAAGATGTCTCCTCCGAAGGCGCCTCCTTAGCGAAAGAAGGTTTCGGAACATCCGCCTCGCCCGGCGTGGTCATCGCGAACCGGCCCTCCGATTCCGCAACGACCGTCGCGCTTCCGTCACCGCGCTCACGCGCCTCCTCGGCCGCCTCCTTCTCGAGATATGCAAGCTTCTTTAAGTACGAAACGCTCACCTTGACAGGCATATCCGCACTCCGCTCCGCATACCGGAAATCGCGGTATTCGGCGAGCTCGCGGAACTGTCCGTCATACTCCTCGGACCCGGCCTTCGGTGCGATAGCCGCCGGTCTCGTCAACGGTTCCTCCGGGTTCTTGAGAACGAACCGCCAATGCGCCGTCTCCGCAACCGCCTCCTCACCGCCACGCTCCGCGGCAAACAGCTTCATCACCGTCGATTCGGGGCAATCCTTCAGGACAGCGCCGAGCGTTAAGCGCAAAAAGCACTGCGTGTCGCGCATCATCTCCCCGTACGGAACCTTATCCTTGCCCGTGACAAAGAAGCCCGCCGGCAACAGGGACGAGAGCTTGTCGCGCTTTCCCAGTTTTCCTGTGACGATCAGCTTCTCCTTCGCGCGCGTCATGGCAACATACAAAAGTCGAAGCTCCTCGCCGTACAAATCTCTCTGCAGTCTTCTCCTGATGGCATCCGCCGCAACACTGCCGTAGCGGAGTCGCTCCTTCGGGAAGAACAGCGTCGGCCCGAAGCCGAGCTCCTCGTGAAGCATCATGCTGTTCTTAAAATCCTGCGTGTTGTATTGATGTCCCGCGTCCGCCAGGAACACGATCGGGAACTCCATTCCCTTGCTGGCATGAACCGTCATCAGATGAACGCTGTCAATAACACCGCCGCCGGACACATCGTTCACGGGAAGCTCCCACTTCTTGATGTTTTCGACATAATCAATAAAGTCGCGAAGATTGCCCGTCGCCTGCGTCTGGTACGTTCTCGCCTTGATGATCAGCTGCTCCAGGTTCTTCACCGCGGTCTCGCCGTACGGTATCGCACAGCAATACTCGTACAGTTTCGTCGCCGCTAAAAACTCCTCCATCAATTCCGCCGCATCAAGGTACGCGCTGTGGCGGTGCAGGGAATCGTAGATCGCCAGGAAGTCCTCGCAGCGCTTCCGAAGCGAAGCATCGGCGGACGCATCGCCCGCAATCTGCCGAAGTACTGTGTACGTGTAAGGAAGCTTCCGTCCCTCCTCCGTGCGTTTTCCGGCAAGGCGAAGCATCGCCAGATGGTCCGCCGTAAATCCGAACACCGGCGAGGTTAAAACTGTCGCCATCGGGATCTCCTGGAACGGGTTGTCCAAAAGGCGAAGCATCGAGACAACGATGTCCACCTCGGGCGCCTCGTAGTAGCCCTTCGCATCCGCCACCGTGACCGGAATTCCGGCCTTTCGAAGCGTCCGGAGAAGCGTTCCCGTGATGGCCTCCTTGGCGCGCACCAACACCGCGATATCGCCGTATGTCGCACGGTGCGGATGATCCGCTCCGCCAACGATCAGGCCCGTCTCGGGGTTCGTGAGTTCGCGGATCCGGTGTGCAATCATCGTACACTCCTCAGCCACCGGTTCCTCTTCCGCATGCACCAGCATTATCTCGCTCGTATAATCGGTGCCTTCCTCGGCCGTCCCGTCGAATCTGCCGCCGTAATATAGCTTCGCACGTTCATCGTAATCGATACCGCCGACTTCTCTGTGCATCAGCCTCACAAACACATCATTGACCGAATCGATGACTGCCCGGTTGCTCCGGAAATTCATCTGCAGATCGATTCGCTGTCCGGCACTCGGATCCTCCGCAAAGAGGTCGCATTTGCCGAGGAACAGCTCCGGACAAGCCTGCCGGAACTTGTAGATGCTCTGCTTGACGTCACCGACCATGAAGAGGTTGCTCCGCCCGTTGATCTCGCGCGAGACGGCCGTCAACAGCTTCTCCTGAAGCATGTTCGAGTCCTGATACTCGTCAATCATGATCTCCTCGAACTCACGGCTCATCATCTCCGCTTCCTCGGTCGGAACACCGTTCGCATCGATCAAAATCTCCAAAGCGATATGTGCGATCGCCGAAAAATCATAGGCATTGGCTTCTTTTTGCTTGGCAAAACATGTGTCACGATATGCCTTCACAAGCTTGCAAAGGCATCGCAAAAGAGGCACGCAGTCACGCTCGTGCGCAAATACTTCCTCCGAGAACCGCCCCGCATCCTTTGCGAGCTTCTCGACAGTTTTTTTGTACCGGCCTCTCGCATCCAAGAACACCGCTTTCCACTCCGGATCCACGTCTGTGCCGCGCTTCGAGGACAATGTCTGCCACTCGACTCCGGCGGAGAGCAGACGAAGAAACTCCGTGTCATTTGCCGTCTCCAGAATTGCGCGAAGAGAAGCCTCATCCGAGCGGAACGCCGGTTCGTACATCGCCGGCATATACTCCTCGCCGCACCGGTCGGCGTAGCCCTTTACCACTTCAAGGACAGACGCAACGCGCTTCCGAAGATCCGCGACAATCTCCCGAAGGAACAGACTCTCCTCCGAGTTGACCGATGTCTCGAACTTCGCAAGCATTTCCGTAAGCCACTGGTCCGGCATCGGACTGCTCTCGCATTTGCCGGCAACGTTCTTGATCAGTTTGACAAGATCCTCATCCCCGGCACCGCCGCCGTACGCATCCACGAGCTGCAAAAAGACAGGGTCTGCCTCGTCATACGCAGCCGTCAAAACCTCATTCATCGAGTGCTCCTTGATCAGAGCTCCCTCGCTGTCGTCCAGAAGCCGGAATGAAGGATCAATGTCCGCCTTGTGGAAGAACCGCCGCACGACACTCTGGCAAAAACTGTCGATCGTCGAGATCTTCGCAAAATGAACATTTCTCGCCTGCAGCTGCAACCGCTCGTTGTCGGGATCGGCCGCCAGCGCATCCTCGATCGCGTTCGCGATCCGGTTCTTAAGCTCGCTCGCGGCATTTCTCGTAAACGTAACGATCAAAATCCGGTCGATGTCGATCGGATTGTCCTCCCGCATAATCTCCTGCATGATGCGCTCGACGAGGACGCGCGTCTTGCCGGAACCGGCCGCGGCCGAAACCAACACGTTGCCGATGTCCGCATGGATTGCACAGAGCTGTTGTTCGGTAAAACTCATTCGTCCTCACCTCCGTCCTCCTGCGCGCCTCTGCGGTACGGCACGAACTCCATCGCGTTTTTGCGGCACACGCCGGCCTGGTCGCAGTATTTGCAGGCGTCCTTTGTGTACGGAACGATGCCGATGCTTCCGCCGGCGATCTTTCCGACCTCCGCCAAAAGCACCTCGTCAGCAGTCTTGATCACTTCCTTCATCGCACTCTCGGAGATGCCGTCGCCGGACAGCTTCCCACGCGCGTTCACCTTCAGATTCACCGCCTCCGAGGCGTACTCGCCGCCCGTTACACCGGTGTCGAGCTGGCGGAGATACTTATCCTCCGCACACGTTGCCTGCGACGCCGCCGTGGCGTCCTCCATGGCAAAGAAACCAAGCGGTTTCGCACTCTCGTCCACCGCCTTCGCACTCTCCTCGCCGGGCAGACCCTCGATCGGTCTGCGGTTAAAGAACTCGTAAAATCCTGCCGCAGGCACAGCCGTGATGCCCTCCTCGCGAAGTGCCCGCTCCTTCTCGCTTAAGTAGATCGGCAGCTGCAGATTCATGCCGTCCGCCACCGCCTTTTGGTCAAACTTGCGCGGAGAGGACTTAAAGTCCACGACCTTGATGTACGTGACATCGCCGTCCTTGGCGTACTCCACGCGGTCGATCTTGCCCTTTAAACGGTACTCTCCGAGCGGCCGGTCAAACGCCTCCTCCGCTCCGGCAAACCGGTACGTTCCCTTCGCTTGCCGCTTCGCCATCCGCGGAAGCGCAAAATGAAGATTTTCCGCCAAGGCGTGCAAGAGATACCGGCTGCGGCCGTCCCCTAAGAAGCACTCGTTGGCCGGATCGCCCTTGACGTGCTCCTCCGCCTCCGAAACGAGCGATGCAAGCGTCTCCTCCGTCACTGTCTCACCTCTCGCCGCAAGCTCCGCCATGCGGTTTTCGACATACTCCGTCATCGCATGGTAGACGTTGCCCTTCTCTATCTGCGTGGGCTCGTACGTGCGGCGGTCTTCGACGCCGAGGTCATACTCCAGGAAATGCCGATACGGGCATTCCGCATAGCTCTGCATGCGGGATACCGAGAACACGGTTCCCTTCGGATGAAGTGCCTTCGCCAGTTCCGGAGAGATCGTCTGCTCCCTCGCAAACCCGCTCTCTGCCTCGTCCATCAACTCCGTTGAAAGCGGCGTCTCCCCGCTCTCCCCGCCGAAATACCAGCGGTACAACGCACGGCAGTCCGCGGTCTCCTCCCCGGAGAGGGTCGTCACCGGGTCCCGTCCGGACGCAACCGCGTAGTTGTGCATCAGTTCCGACAATCCGCCGTCGACTGCTATCCGCTCGAAGAAGTCCGCGGCATCACCGTTCGCCAACGCTGCGTTCCGGTCGCTTAAGAGCCGCCGGATGCGGTTTACGACATACGAGGGTGCCGCGCTCTTTCCGCCTTCGCCCTCCGTGCACCACGAGATCGTCAACGTCTCCGTCGGCTTCTGCAGCGTGAGCAAAATGTAAAATTCCTCCGTATCCACCGCTTCCTTCTCGGTGTCGGACAGAACGATTCCGTAAGTTTCCTTCAACGTCCGCCGCTCGCTCTCGCTAAGGAGCAGACTGCTCTTCTTGGCACCGGGGACAAAGCCCTCGTTCATTCCTAAGAAGAACAGGTGCTTCACAACCCCGATTCGCGAGCGCTTCCGATCACCGATCGTCACACAGTCCGGTTCGGGCGGGATCACGCCTAGGCGCAGGTCAGCAAAGCCCGAGTCACAGAGATCCGCAAAATCCTTGAGCGTAATCTTCTGGTCCGGCATCAGATCATGCATACGCGTGAACAATTCCGTGACTGCGCGGTACACCGAGCGGTACTCGCCGGCGCGTCTGGCGTGCCAGGGTACATTTTCCGACAAAAGCTCCTCCGAGAGCTCCTGCGTGCGCTCGTACACGCCCTGCTTCTCCAAAAAGCGGTACAACGCGGCCGTCTTGCCGCGCACATCCGTATCCTTGCTTCGAAGCGCCTCGGACACCTCCGAAAGCGTCTCTGCAATCTCCTTTGCGAGCGCAATGCACTCCGTCGCATGCGTCTCGTGCTTTCCGCCGTAATCGCCGAAGAAGCCCTTCTCCCACGCCGAGCGGCCGCGGATTCCGCGCGCAATAAGGAAATTCTCGAGATACGACAACGTGTCCGCATCATACTTGTTGATCGGATTGCGAAGCCACCGCATCACGCGGTCCGTCCGCATGTCCGATAAGATCATCCGAAGAAGGCTTCGGATATAGTCAACCAAGGCGTTGTCCGTCACTTCCGACGTCTGGTCGATGAAGAACGGCACTCCCGCCTCGGAACAATACTTTCGCAACAACTCCGCGTAACTCGGCACATCCCCGCAAACGATTCCGATGTCCCGGTAGCGAAGCCCGTCCTTGCGCACGAGGCGGACAATCTCGCGAACGCACGACAACACCTCCGACTCACGGTCGGTCGCACTCACAAGCCGTACCGCGCCCGTCGGCTCCCCGCGGTACACTCCGCGCCCGCGCCTGAACAGCGAATCACACAAAAATACAAGCTCCGGATCGCGTGTCTGCGATGCACCGGCACCGCCTTCATCGGCTGCGTCCGAAACCTCCAGAATTCGCACCGTCTTGTCCGTTTCCGTTGCCAGGCGGCGCAGGGAGGCCATCATTTCCCGGCTGATGCGGAAGCAATTGGCGCCGCGCCTTCCCGCACCGTCGCCATCCTCGCGGCACTCCGCGGGGTCGATCGTGACGGTGACGTAAATGTCGCCGCAGCGGCGGAACAATGTGGACAGAAGGCTCTGCTGCGTCGGCGTAAAGCCGGTGTAACCGTCGAAGTACAAAGTGCTGCCGAGAAGTCGTTTCGACTCCTCCGCCAGCGGCCTCATCGCGCGGTAGATATCGACCTCCATGATCTGCTCGCCGCCGCAACGCTCACGGAACCACGTGTAGATATCCGATACTTCCCCGAGCTTGCCGGCCAGCAGATGGTCAGACGTCCCTGCCGTCTCCGCGGCCTGCCGAAGCTGCTCCGAAGTGACCTCGTACGAAACCAGCTCCGAGAGAAGCGACTTGACCTCCTCGACAAAGCCGGGCTTGTTGATCTTTCCGCCGAACAACGGCATCTGCTTGCCGTGTTCCGTCATGACCTTCTGCAGAAGAAGGCTCTTTCCGACCTCATCCAGAACCGGCGGAATCCGGTCTCCGAGCTCGTCCACCAGGCGGTACGCAAGGCGCCGGAAACTCACGATATCAATGTTCATTACGCATCCGCCGCCGGTCATCGCGCACAGGTCGCGCTCGGCATCCAGGTTCGCCTGTTCGGGCACGAAGAAAAACACTTCCGAAGCGCCTGTTTTGCTCTTCGCAAGCATATTCTTAAGCAAGTATTCCCGGTTCTTCTGCGCCGAACTTCCGATGATCAGCCAAAGATCTCCCTTCATACCTTCCTCCCGTCCGGGCCCGATTACCACGGCAAAACCCGTTTTGTTCAGTATAGCACAGGATACTGAAAAAGGCAAACATCCGTTCGAGAATGTTTGCCCTTGTTTTTCTTTTGTTCCCAAGATGCCGGTTCCGCTTTTTGACTCCCAGCATGTTGCCAGGTGGGTGACCGCACGTATGCTTCTGCCTTCCACTGCAAGGAGGCCTGACATCCACATACAGATATAGGAATCCCTTATTCAGTTTCGTAGGTTCAAAAATGACGGAGGTGTCGAACATCCCAGGAATCATTTTCCGAAAATGGTGCCGTGATTACTTCGCGTCAGCCTTCTCGACCTCAATCACGGCAGCTTTCTTCATCGGGATACGGCAGTTCTTGTTGTTGCCGAACTCCACGATGATGATATCCTGCTCCTCGACGATATCGATGATGACGCCGTAAAATCCACCCGTCGTCAACACGCTGTCGCCGATCTCCAGCGAAGAAAGAAGTGCCTTCTGCTTCTTCTCCTGCTTCGCCTGCGGGCGATAGATCATAAGATAGAATACGGCGGCGAAAACAGCCAGCATGACTACAAGCGGCAGAATCGTCGAGCCCGCATCCGCAGTGCCCGCTCCCTGAGTCAGGAATGCAAACAAATTACCCATTGGTGTACCCTCGTTTCGTTAGTGTTATGCGCCTCGCGCGTCCCGTCGGATGTTGTATCACTCCTCCGGACCCAAGGCAAATCCGTCCAGTTTCTCCCTCATATAGGCAGCATAACGATCCTGTTCGATCGCCTCACGGATCTCTTCCATCATTCTATTATAAAACCTCAGATTATGCAAGACCATAAGTCGAAGTCCCAGCATTTCTCCCGCAACCAGAAGGTGACGGATGTACGCGCGCGAATGGTTCCGGCACGCGGGACAGTCGCATCCCTCCTCGATCGGACGGTCATCGGTTTTATAACGCTCGTTCTTAAGATTCAGCCGACCGCGGTTCGTGTACGCATGGCCGTGACGACCGTTTCTCGTCGGATAAACGCAGTCGAAGAAATCGACGCCTCTCGCCACTCCCTCGAGAATATTCGCCGGAGTTCCGACGCCCATCAGATACACCGGCTTATCCACCGGCAGATGAGGCACAACGGCATCCAGAATGCGGTACATCTCCTCGTGGGATTCGCCGACTGCAAGTCCGCCGACCGCATATCCCGGAAGATCCAGTTTGGCAATCTCCTTCGCATGCTCGATTCGGATATCCTCGTAGATTCCGCCCTGGTTGATTCCAAAGAGCATCTGCTCGGGATTCACCGTCCCCGGAAGTGAATTAAGCCTTCCCATCTCCGCCTTGCAGCGCTGAAGCCATCTCGTCGTGCGCTCGACTGACTGACGGATGTAATCCTTCTCGGCCGTGCTCGGCGGGCATTCGTCAAATGCCATCGCGATGGTGGAGCCCAGATTCGACTGAATCTGCATGCTTTCCTCCGGCCCCATGAAAATCTTGCGGCCGTCCACATGCGAGTTGAAGGAGACACCCTCCTCCTTTATCTTGCGAAGCTTCGCTAAGGAAAACACCTGAAATCCGCCGGAGTCCGTGAGAATCGGGCGCTCCCAGTGCATAAACTTATGCAGGCCGCCCATTTGCCGCACGATCTCATCGCCGGGACGAACATGCAGATGATACGTGTTGCACAGTTCCACCTGCGTGCCGATTCCCGTCAGATCCACGCTGGACACGGCGCCCTTGATCGCCGCAACCGTACCCACATTCATGAAGACCGGCGTCTGCACGGTGCCGTGAACCGTCGTGAGTTCTCCCCGCTTGGCCATGCCGTCGCGATGCAAAATTCGATACATGGTTACCTCATTTTCCTAATCCCGATGGACATTGGACCGGATCACGATCAAGACAATGCCCAGAATGACGGCACACAGTCCGCCTGGGAAGAAATAGTCATATTTGTTGTTCGTGGAAAACAGCAACAGCACAACTCCGACAAGCAGGATCAATGAAATCAGTCCGACTGCCCACACCGTATCGGCAGAATTGCGGTTGGTGCGGTCAAATGCACTGTCGTACGTGCCGGCATTGGCCTCTGCGATCGCATTGACGTTCATACCCTTCACATAGTAATCCGCAAACTTGCGAACCTCCTCTAAAAGAGCATAGAACGGATTCTTCGTGCCGATGCCCTCGGCGTTCGGCTGATAGACCGAATACATCTCGTAGTTGCGGCAGCTGAGATCCGACAGAATGTCGGAACTGAAGCCCTTGTCATCGCGAAGAATCCGCTTCATCTCCGCGAACGCCTCGCAGACAAAGACATAACCGGCTTCATTCTTGTCATCGTCGTAATTCGCGGCGGCCTTCATGCAGTTATCGTACAAAAGCCCGAACTGTTTTACCTTGGCAAAGTCATCTGCGTACCCCATAAACGCTCTCCTCCGTCAATCTGTATTCGTTTAGTGAATGTCCGTGCTGCCCGCGTACGTGTCCTTGATAATGCAGATCCACGTCTTTCCGGTATTCAGCGTGATCTCGTTTCCGTCCATGTCATAGTAACGCGTCGGCTCGAACTGCGAATCCTTCTTCCACGTGAGCGGAATCGCCTTGCCGTTCGTCATAAAATACCCCTTGCCGTTGCCGATCGCCGTCATGTCGATCCGGCTCGTGCCGTCACCCATCATCTTCCACTTGCAATACTGGAAAATGACATTCTTGTACGCGAGCTGCTCCCCGTTCATCTCATCGACGTGCTTCCCGTCGTACTGGAACCGGTAGTACAACCCGTCAGCCGCGTTGTACTCAAACCACGGCTTGTTCACCGGATACCCCGGATTCAGATATGTCGCGTCAAATCCGGTCGCCAGCATGTTCGGATTCTCTTCGTCCGCGAACTTGAAATGATTCTTCACATAGTTCGCGGTGTGCGTCATCGGATAGTTTCTTCTCTTGCACTCAGCGACAATCTTGTCACCCGCCGTGTACGCGTTATGCGGCGCAACACGGTCCGTCGTGCGGTAGTACGTCGTTCCGTCGAGCCCCATACCGTCAAGGTTGTGGATGTCGCTTCTCTTCAAAATCTTCGTGGCATAATCGGAACCGCCGAAGTGGCAGTAGATCGGATCCCACTCGAGCATCCAGTCAATAAAGTAATGGCGGCTGCTTCGCACGGAACCGATCTTATCGAGATCATAGTAGTCCTCGATGATCGCCATGAAACGCTGGATGTCAACCTCGGTCGGCGCCTCGTACACAAGTCCGGCGCGGCTGATACTGCTCTGCGGAATCGCCTCTATCTTATTGTTGAGCATGACCGCGATCGGACGTCCCTCCGCGATCTCCTTCTTGATCCACTCGTTCGTCACATCGCTTCTCACCATTCCCTCGGGAATCGGCGAAGGCGTCGGCGTCGGGGACTCCGTAGGTGAAGGGGAAGGCGTCGAGGTAGCCGTCGGTCCCTGCGTCGGCGTGGACGTTGCCGTCACCTCGGGAACCGTCTCGTTCGTATTGTTATCCTTGGCCTTGCCGCATGCTGCGAACAGCACAGCACAAGTCACGCAAAGCAAAAGCAATATATATCTTCGTTTCATCATTTTCCTCGCTTTCCTACCGAAAAATCCTGCCATAAAAAGCAAGAAAGGCCAATGCCTGCGCATTGGCCTTATCAGGGGCAGTAGGATTCGAACCCACGACCTGCGGTTTTGGAGACCGTTATTCTACCAGCTGAACTATACCCCTATCTGTGTGTGGCTCTTGCGAACCGCTAACACATATTACTACACGAAACGAAAAATGTCAACCACCAAACTGCGTTTCGTGAAGAAATCATTTTACGCCGTTTCGATCTTGTTTGCCTTATGCAGACCGTGGCGCTCCACAGCCTCCTCGCGCATCTTGTACTTTAAGATCTTTCCGGCAGCATTCATCGGGAATTCCGCCACAAAATCGACGTATCTCGGCACCTTGTGCTTTGCCATGTGCGTGCGCACGTAGTCCTTGATCTCGTCCTCGGTGCACTCGCAGCCGTCCTGCAGGATGACGCAGGCCATGATCTCCTCGCCGTAGTCCGCATCCGGAACGCCGATGACCTGAACGTCCTTCACCTTCTCGTACGTGTAAAGGAAGTCCTCGATCTCCTTCGGGTAGATGTTCTCGCCGCCGCGGATGATCATATCCTTGATGCGGCCCGTAATCTTGTAGTAACCGTCCTCGGGACGACGAAGCGCAAGGTCGCCGGAGTGGAGCCATCCGTCCTCATCGATCGCGGCTGCGGTCGCCTCGGGCATCTTGTAGTAGCCCTTCATAATGTTGTAGCCGCGCGCACAGAACTCGCCCGGAACGCCGTCCGGAAGCTCCTCGCCGGTCTCGGGATCGACAATCTTGGTCTCGACGCCGAAGATCGAAGGTCCTACCGTGTTGACACGCTGCTCGATCGTATCGCTCGTCTTGCTCATCGTCGTCGCCGGCGAAGCCTCGGTCTGACCGTAGGTGATAACGATCTCGGGCATGTGCATCTTCTCGATGACCTCTTCCATCGTCTTGATCGGGCAAGGCGATCCCGCCATGATACCGGTTCTCATATGAGAGAAATCGGTCTTCGGGAAATTCTCGTGTCCCAGCATTGCGATAAACATCGTCGGCACGCCGTGGAAGCACGTAATCTTTTCGCGGTTGATGCAGTCCAGACTCTTCCTCGGGGAAAATGCCGAGATCGGCGACATGGTAACGCCGTGCGTCACGGACGCCGTCATCGCCAGCACCATACCGAAGCAATGGAACATCGGAACCTGGATCATCATGCGGTCTGCGGTCGAGAGATCCATGCAGTCGCCGATGGCCTTACCGTTGTTGACAACATTGTAGTGCGTGAGCATAACACCCTTCGGGAAGCCCGTGGTGCCCGAGGTGTACTGCATGTTGCACACGTCGTGCTTGTCAACCGCGGCACGGCGCTTCTCAACCTCCGTAAGCGGCACGGTCTCGCCGAGCTTCACAGCCTCATCCCAGGTAAAGCAACCCGGCTGACGGCTGTCAACGGTGATGATATTCTTCAGATACGGCAGTCTCTCGCTCTCCAGCTTGCCCGGCTCACAGGTCGCAAGCTCGGGGCACAGCTCCTTGATGGTTCCGACATAGTCGCAATCCTTGAAGCCATCGATCATGACGAGCGTGTGCGTATCGGACTGGCGGAGAAGGTACTCGATCTCATGAATCTTATATGCGGTGTTGACCGTAACCAAAACGGCGCCGATCTTCGTCGCAGCCCAGAAAGTGATGTACCATGCGGGCACATTGGTCGCCCAGATGGCCACGTGATCGCCCTTCTTAACGTCCATGGCGATCAATGCTCTCGCAAAATTGTCAACGTCATCGCGGAACTCGGGGTACGTTCTCGTATAGTCAAGCTCCGTGTAGCGGAACGCGTACTGCGTCGGGAACACCTCGCAGATGCGGTCCAGAACATCCGGGAACGTGTAGTCGATCAGACGCTCCTTCGGCCAGATATAGTTGCCCGTGCCGCGGTTGTCCGTCTGCAGCGCGTGCTTGTGCTTCGTCTTGTAAGGGCGCATGTAGTTCGCGAACTGCGGGAACACAACCCACGCGTCCGCAAGCTCCGCCGACCAGCGCTTCACCCACTCGAGCGAAACGTAACCGGTGTAATGCATGCTCTGCAATGCGGCAAATGCCTCCTTCAGAGGCATGTCTCCGTCTCCCATCATACGGTAGGAAACGCGGCCGTCGCGGCACACGGAATCCTTCACATGAACGTACTTGATGTACTCGCCGAGGTTCGCAACCGTCTGCTCCGGCGTCTCGCCGAAGTTGCGGTACGGATGATGAATATCCCACAGAGCAGCAATCTTGCGGTTGCCGACAGCGTCCAGAATTCTCTTCAGGCGGGCCGTATCGGAATACACACCGTTCGTCTCCACAAGCATCGTCACGTTGTACTGCTCGGCGATCGGAGCCAGCTGCTTCAGAGTTGCGATGATGGCCTCATCGTCAACCTCGCCCTCCGGAGCCGGATGTTCGTCCGCAAGCACGCGGATGTACGCGGTTCCCAGAGCGTTGGCAAGCTTAGCGTACGCCGTCAGCTCCTCCATGATCTTCGGCAGCTTCGCCTGATACTTCAAAGCGATGCCCGAGGAGAGGCACGAAACCTCGATTCCGATCTCACGGAGCTTCGCAACCGTGTTCGGCAGCTGCGCCTCCGAGAACGGCTTCGCTCTCGTCGCAAGGATATCGTTCCCCAGACCGCGGATCTCAATGCCGTGGTAGCCGAGGTCTTTTGCCATGGTGTAAATGTCGGTCCAGGAGTAATCCGGACAACCCAGTGTGGAAAAACTGATCTTCATGTGTTTCTTCCTTTCGTCTTTTGTGTTCTTGCCGATTGACCCGGAGAAACAAAAACGTCCCTATCTTCCTCCGGGAAGATAGAGACGCAAATTAGCGCGGTACCACTCTATTTCATGATTTCTCATGCACTCAATCGGGCACGGACCGTAGTCGATGCTCTTCCATTCGTAACGGTTGGACTCCGGCACAATCTACACAGCCCTAAAGGCCTTCAATCGGCAGCTCCGAGGTGAGTTCCTTCTGCATCATCGACTGCCTCGCATCAACCGGCAGCTTTCTGAACCAGCGGCAAAAGTACTGCTCCTCTTCCCAGCTTTTCGCAAAATGGGATAAAACCCTGTTGGACGCTATGGTACAACACGATTTTCGAAATGTCAAGAGAAAATTTTGCATTTTTAGTCATGCGGCAAACCGCAGGCTTTCGCTACTTCTTCGGCTCGCGGACGGCCTTCACGTCATCGGCCGTACAGGGGATATCCGAGTAGCGGGCTTTTTCGTATTTTTCGAGAAGAACATCGCTGCCTTCGGACTCCTTGCCGAGGAGATCCGTCGGCGTCAGCTCGGGGATATCGACGTCGCCGAAGCGGTCGAACACCGTGCGCTTGAAGGTCCGTCGAATGCGGCGCGCATAAGTATTCTCATCGTAGACATTGTCATCGCGAAGGCGGACCGTCTCCTCCTGAATGGGGATGAGAATCCGCTTTAGGTCGATGACACGGTCGGTCTCCATACTGGTCTTCGCATCGGTAATCCTCGAAAGCATGGATTTGGCGATAAAAAATGCAGACAGAATGATGCAGGCCGCAAGGAAAATCTTGATCAGAACACCGATCCAGGCCAGATTGCCCGTGGAATCATGCTGCACCGGCGCCGGGGTGATAATCTCCTGCTGCGTCGGATCGACATCCTCCGAAATCGGCGTTGGAGTCGCGGTGATCTCCGTGGGTGTCTTCTGCGATTTCAAAAGGTTCGACCATGCACCGTCAAACAGTCCCCAGATGGGCAGGATTGCGACGGACAAAACGGCAAATACCGTGATCATGTACCACAGCCGATATGCGCGCGTATTGCCGAGCGTCACGTGGTAAACCGCCATGTAATCGGCGTCGCGGTTCGCATACACAAAGCGCACGTAATTGGTCAGATAGATTGCGTAAATGTTGACCGCCAGGAACAGAATCAATGTAAACGATTCCATCCAGAACAGCTCGGTCTTGTCGAGGTACTCGGCGACGATGACCGCTGCCAGAATACCGACGCCGATCGGAAGGAACGTGAGCTCCTTACCGCGCTTGCTCTTCTTTCCTACGGTGCTTCCGACCATTCCGGACAATCCCCAGAAGATCAAAAGCGCGAGGAACAAACCGCCGAAGAGCATCCACAGACGATCCTTAAACGGAATGCGCAGGTAAATTGCCGCCAGCGCATACAACGTCATGCCGACCGAAAGAAACCGGATGCGCAGCAGCTGCATCTCATATCGTTCAATTCGAAATTGATCTCTCATGGCAACCTCCTACAAGTTTCTCGGCGTCCACAGCGCCGTACAGCCCATCAATTCCTGCGGAAGTGTCGGAAGTTTCTCTCCGATGATGACCAGACAGCACGGTGCGCCGGTGCGGATTCTCGCGCGGATGCGCTTCTCAAACTCCGGACGGAGCGAGTAGGTGATATACAAAACGCTGGTGTTGTAGTTCTCTTCCTCTGCAGAAAAATCGTTGCCGTCGCCGAGCTCCATGCGCTCACGCATCGCCTGCTGCATGCGCTTTGCATCGAAGATGGTCTCGTAATCGATGCCGGCCAGACCGATCTCGATCGTGCTCAGATGACCCATCGAGCTTCCCTCGGGAACCATCAACGGCGTTCCGCCGTCACTTCCGGAGACATTGCACTCCAAAGACACGCTCTGTCCGATGGAGAGCGCCGACGAGGTGAAGCTTACGCCCAGTCGCAGAAGCTCCTCGCGAAGCTCTTCCTCGTGGGACATGGGACCGCGCTCCGCGTGCAGAACGATGTGGAGACGCTTGTCCATGGTTGTATCGTAATAGTTGACCTGCCAGTCACCGGACTTGGCCGATGCCTTCCAGTTGATCTTCTGAATCGGGTCGCCGGGCTGATAATCGCGGAGTCCGGCAAATGCGGAAAAGTCTTCATACAGCTTCAACTTCGAAACGACGTCGCCCCACATGGTGCGGAACGGAAGGTCGCCCGTGCCGATCGTGTAGTTCTTCGGCGTCACCAACAGCTGCGTCGAGGATTCCAGAATCCACGCGTGCTGCTTGGAGAAGAAGATGTCGCTGCCGACAACCTGCACGCCGTCCACGCGGTACGGTCCTCTCCTTGTTGCCATCACGGGAATCCGGCGTGTCACCTGCTTGAAACCGCCGATGGAGAAGAGGTCGTTCCGGTAGTAGTGGTCCGTGACATGCTTCATGTCCTGATTCTCGATCACCATAAAACGGGACAGCTGGAATTTTACCTTCAATGCGGGAAGCGGCATCGCCTTATTGTTCGTGATGACCTCCTCCAGCGAGACCCACTCCCCTTCGTGGGCGGTCTCCTGGCTGAACTGCAGGGACACCTGCAGACGCTTCTTCCAGTGTTTGCCGTAATAGATTCGAGTCAGGATAAACGAAATCAGGACTACGATCATTAACAAGACAATCTTCATCGCTTACTCCTTTTTACACGGTGCTAACCGGTGCTCCCCGTTCCCGGGGCGGGGACTATTTGTTGTTGATTACCGCGAGCTGCAGCACGGCCCAGGACTCTCTGCATGCATTCCAGATGGAATTAAACTCATTTAGCGACAGCGGCGTGTTGCCGTTGCCGAGTGCAATCTCCAGTGTGGGGATTCCGCGCTCCGCCGCGCAGTAGCCTTCGTACGAACCGTATGCGGAAACTCCCGCGTTGGCCGAGACAACCTCATAATTCATGATTCCCGCTGCCGCCTCCGCATAGCGCTTGGCGATCGAAAGCTTCGGCTCGGCCTGTCCGAAGTTGTAGGTGATCTTCGCTCCCGACGTATGGTACGTTACAATCAGATCCGGTGTCACGCCGGTCAGCTGCCGCAGCAGCGCCTTCGTCTCCGGCTCGCTCTCCGCTCCCGCTCCGGGGTATCCCTCCGACGTCGGTTCCGTCGGAATGTCGGAGCCGAGGTTGTCCCATTGATAGCGGAAGTTGCGGCGAAGGTCGACGCCGTTCGCGTTCGCATAGAAGAACATCAGGTAGTTCTCCAGCGAGTTGTTCTTTCCGCCCTTCACCTTGTCGCGCTCAAACCACTTCTTGAGGTCCGCGACAATCTGCTCATCCCGCACGCAGGCCAGGTATTCCTGGCTGATGGTCACGCTGTCGGGATTGAGCATCGGGATCACGTGGATGCAGGCATTTTCACAGAGCTCCTTGTAGGCAAATCCATTGTAAACGCCCGTGTCGTAATAGCACAGACAATACTCCGCCTGCTTCATGCACAGAAGCGACGACATGTATTCGGCGCCGCAGATTCCGGCACAGAAGAAAATATGCTTCTTCGCCGTCTCCGGATTGCCGATGACGATCTCGTAGATACTGCGGTTGTCCTTCGTCGAGCCGATGCTGTTGAGCTTCATGTGCTCGCCGTAGCGCTCCTTCAGCTCCGCGAGGTCTTCCACCATGGAGTCGTAGCTGTAAATCTGCCGCGACGTGTCCACGACGGAGAGCATCATCGTCGAATACTCGAACGTGCGGTTCTCCTGAACCGTGAGCGTCGTGATATACTCGTTGCTGACGTAGGCGGTTACATTCTCAAAATACACCCGGTCCCAGCCGTTCTCGCCGATGCCCGTGCGCTGTAGCTTCGTTCCGTACGCAACGGCCTTCACCAGATTCGAATCCGCGCTCGGCTCAACACGAATGTTCAGCGTGTTCGAAGCCACGTACACCGTGTCGTTGACAATGATAAAACCGTCCTTGTCCTTCTCGGGCTCGACCGTCTTCTGTCCGCCCTGGTCGGCCAATGCGTGAATCGCATGCTCGTACTGCGTCGTTTCCATGAGCGTGACGTTGGAGACCGGCTTCTTCTTGCCGCATCCGGCAAGCATCGCGCACACCAGAAGTGCCGCGCATAGTCTTTTCTTCATAGTTCCCCCGCTTATTTCTTAAGATCACCGATGTTTCGAAGTCCGTACAATTTGATGTCCGCAGGCACCTGCGAACGAATGCTGTCGCAGTCGGACTGCGCTAAGATCACCGACCGGTACCCGAGCTTCATCGCCTCGCGAACACGCAGCAGAGGCTGTGTGACAGAGCGAAGCTCACCGGTCAGACCGACCTCGCCGAATGCAACCGTGTGCGGCTCGAGCGGCCGGTTGCGATAACACGACCACAGCGCCAGAATGATCGGCAGGTCCAGCGCGGGCTCCGTGACGCGCATACCGCCGGCAATGTTGACATATGTATCGCACTGCCCGATCTCCACGCCGGTCCTTCGCTGCATCACCGCCGTCAGGATGTTGAGGCGGTTTAAATCCGTTCCTGCCGTCGTGCGGCGCGGCTGGGAATAGTTCGTCTTGCAGACAAGCGCCTGCACCTCCACAAGAATCGGTCTCGTCCCTTCCATCGTCACGGCGACAACCGATCCCGGCTCGTTCTCGGGCATACCGCGAAGCATGTGCTCCGACGGATTGAGAACCTCCTGCAGGCCGTCCCCGCGCATCTCAAACACACCGATCTCATTGGTCGAGCCGAAGCGGTTTTTGACCGCGCGTAAAATGCGGTACGACGTCGTCGAGTCGCCCTCGAAATACAGCACGGTATCCACCATATGCTCAAGCATCTTCGGACCCGCGACAACACCGTCCTTGGTCACGTGACCGACTAAGAATACGGAGATTGCCTCCTCCTTCGCGATCCGCATCAGATATGCGGTGATCTCGCGAATCTGCACAGGCCCGCCGGGCGCTCCGCTGCTTCCGGTCATCGACATCGTCTGCACCGAGTCGATGATCACGACCTCGGGGTGCAGCGTAAGAATCTGGTCCGCAATCGCACCCATGTCGGTCTCGGAGAGGAACAACAACCGGTCCGAACACTCGCCGATGCGCATCGCGCGAAGCTTGATCTGTGCAAGCGACTCCTCGCCCGAAACGTACAAAACCGACGTCCCGTTTGCCGCAAGATTGCGGCACATCTGCAGTAAGAGTGTGGACTTGCCGATGCCCGGGTCACCCGACGCGAGCACCAGCGAACCGGCAACGATACCGCCGCCGAGCACGCGGTCCAGCTCCTCCATCCCCGTTTTGGTCCTCGGCTCCTCCGTGACATCGACGTCCCGAAGGCTCACCGGCTTGACCTTCTTCCCGGACAGGCCGCCCAGAGGAAGGTCCGCGGACGGTTTCGTCTTCGGCGCCTCAACAAGCGTACCCCATGCCTTGCACGCGGGACACTGCCCGAGCCACTTCGGAAACTCCGTCCCGCACTCCGAGCAGAAAAATACTGTCTTCTCCTTCGCCATTGCCAACTATCTCCTTCTCCGGCACCGGAAGGTTACCTTCTCTTTCACCCAGTCCACGGTCACGCTGCTTCCCTCCGGAATCTCGCCGGACAGCAAACGCTCCGCCATGGGATCCTCCACCTGCTCGGCGATCACGCGCTTGACGGGTCTTGCGCCGTACTGCGGCACGTAGCCCTTCTCCGCAACCATCGCCGTGAGCGCGTCCGTGAAGGAAACCTTCAGGTTGTGCGCCTCCCTGCAGCGCTCGGCGAAGCGGCGCAACAACAGCCGCGAGATACCCAGGATCTCGTCCTTTGTGAGCATGTGGAATACAACGATGTCATCGATTCGGTTTAAGAATTCCGGTTTGAAAATTCTCTTGACTTCCTCCATGACGCCGTCCTTCATACGGCGGTAATCCGCCGACGCGTCCTCCGCGGAGACAAATCCGAGCGTCTTCGGATTCATGATGCGCTCCGCACCCGCGTTTGAAGTCATGATGATGACCGTGTTTTTCATATCTACCAGGCGACCGCTCGAGTCCGTGATGCGGCCGTCGTCCAGCATCTGAAGCAAAATGTTAAATACATCCGGATGTGCTTTCTCGATCTCGTCGAACAAAAGCACCGAGTACGGCTTTCTGCGGACACGCTCGCTGAGCTGGCCGCCGGCCTCGAAGCCGACGTAGCCGGGCGGGCTGCCGATCATCTTCGAGACGCTGTGCGCCTCCATATACTCGGACATGTCGATGCGGATCATCGCGTCCGGGTCACCGAAGAGGCATTTGGCGAGAGCCTTGCAAAGCTCGGTCTTGCCGACACCGGTAGGTCCCAGGAACAGGAACGATCCGACCGGACGGTTCGGGTCCTTTAAACCGACTCTGCCACGGCGGATTGCCTTTGCAAGCGCCGAGACCGCCTCCTCCTGCCCGATGACCATCTCGTGCAGCTCGCTCTCGAGCTTGAGAAGCCTCGAGCTCTCCGACTGCGAGATCTGCGCCGCGGGAACGCCCGTCTTCTGTGCGATGATCTGTGCGATCACGTCGGGCTCGACCACGCGGACATCCGCGTCCTTCGCCTCACCGGCCGGCTTCGCCTTTAACTTGCGAAGCTTCTTAAGAAGTTTACTCGCCTCCTCACGGTTGCCCTCACGAAGCGCAGCGTCGCATGCCTCCGCAAGCTTTGCCTCCGCCGTGGATGCGTCATCTCCGGCAGGCGTCTTTGCCGCCGCTAAGTGCACGCGGCTTCCGGCCTCGTCCATAAGATCGATCGCCTTGTCGGGAAGTCTGCGGTCTCCCAGATATCTGGCGGAGAGCGAAACGCACGCGCGAAGCGCATCGTCCGTGTATTTTACGTGGTGATGCGACTCATAGCGGTCGCAGATGCCTTTCAGAATATCAAATGCCTGCTCCGCGGTCGGTTCCTCGACCGTGACCGGCTGAAAGCGCCTCTCAAGCGCCGGATCCTTCTCGATATAGCGGCGGTACTCCTCGGCCGTCGTCGCACCGATGATGCGGATCTCACCTCTCGCAAGCGCGGGCTTTAACATGTTCGCAACGTCGAGCGAGCCTTCCGCGTTGCCGGCTCCGACAACCGTGTGCAGCTCGTCGATGAACAAAATGACGTTGCCGCCCTGAGCTGCGTCCGCCAAAAGCTGCTTCATGCGCTCCTCGAAATCACCGCGGTACCGGGAACCCGCAACAAGCGAAGTCACGTTCAGTTCAAACACCAGCTTACCCTTCATCTCGGCGGGCACTTTGCCTGCGGCGATCCGCTGCGCAAGTCCCTCCACCACGGCCGTCTTGCCGACGCCGGGCTCACCGACCAGGCACGGATTGTTCTTCGTACGGCGGCACAAAATGCGGATCAGGTGGTCCGTCTCCTCCTCGCGCCCGATTACGGGTTCCAGAAGGCCGTCCTCCGCATCGAAGCTGATGCACCGGCAGAAGTTCTCCAATGTCCCCGTTCCGCCTGCCTTGCCATCCTTTAACATCTCCGTCTGCTCGCGCATCACATCGTCCGGAAGACCCATGACGCACAACACTTCGGGGTACAGCTTCGCCGGTGTCGAATCGGCGACCTTGCACACCAGACGGCACCCCGTGCAGCTCTTCTCGCGAAGAAGACCGAGCATCAGGTGTCCGGTACCAACGCGGCTGTCGCCCAGGATACGGACGGTGGATTCTGCATTTTCCAACACAAGGCGAAGGCGGGGCGTCATCTTCGGCTTGGACTTTACAGCCCGTCCGCCCTCCGTCTGCGTCTTGGAAAGAAGGTCCTTATATTCCGCCGTCTGCTCGTCCGTGAACAGCTGGCTCACAACACCCGCACGGGTGATCAGTACATATCCCAGGTGCTCCGTGCCGACGTAACGGCAACGCAGCGATGCGGCGAACTCCTTCGCCTCGTCAAGGATGCGCAAAGCCTCCTCTGTGTATTCCGGTTTCATCGAAATTCCTCCACAACCTCTTGTAAAATCGCGTTGATGTCTGTCTCCGAAACGTTCCGACAGACAGCGCGGGCAACCGCTTCGCGAAGCTGTGTCCGAAGCTCCTCGATCGCTCTGCGGCGGTCAACATCGACCGACACCACGGCGCCTCTGCGGCGGTCCAATTTCAGGTATCCCTCCTGCTTTAAGATGGAGTAGGCCTTGTTCACCGTATGCATATTAATGCCCACCGTATCCGCAAGATCGCGAACGCTGGGCAGATTCTCCCCGTCCCGAATTTCGGACGTGGCTATCCCCATGATAATCTGGTTCCGAAGCTGCATGTAAAATGCTTCGTCACTGTTAAAATCGATGCTGATCAGCATACTTTCACCTCACTGCCCCCCGCGGGCAACGCAACGTTATAATTGTTATAGGAACAGTATAACAATCGGGGAAGCATTTGTCAAACCGTTCTTGGCCCGACTTCGGAACTTCCGCACGCGTCCCGCCCGAAGCGCGAAAAATGGCGGGAAACCTTGCATTTCCCGCCAAATCTTACGTAAGATTTCGAATTTTGAAGTCTCGCTCCGCCTCGCGCTGCAGGTCCTTCTTCGCGATGGACTCGCGCTTGTCGTAGAGCTTCTTGCCCTTGGCCACGCCGATCGTGACCTTCACGAGGTTGCCCTTTAGATACACGCTGATCGGAACGAGCGTGTAGCCCTTCTCCTGCAGCTTTCCGCCGATTTTGTTGAGCTCGTGGCGATTCAGAAGAAGCTTCTTCACGCGCAGCGGATCGCGGTTAAAGAGGTTGCCCTTCTCGTACGGGGAGATGTGCATCCCGTAGATGAACGCCTCGCCCTTTTCGATGCGCACGTAGGCCTCCTTGATGGAGCAACGGCCCATACGGATGGATTTGACCTCGGTGCCGTGCAGAGCGATGCCCGCCTCGTACTGGTCCTCGATAAAATAATCGTGAAACGCCTTTTTGTTGTTGGCTACCTGACGAATCGAATCGTTTCCCATAACTCCCTCATTTCTCTCACGCCGGCACAAAATCGACCGTCCGCGACGCCTTGTCGGCCGCCGCCACCATCACGCGCATCGGCTGTCCGATCGTGATGCGGTGCCCCGACCGCTCGCCCGTGAGCGACATGGTTTTTGCGTTAAATACATAGTAATCGCCGCGCAGGTCCGTCAACCGGCAAAGCCCCTCCACCGTGTTCGGAAGCTCCACGTAAACGCCCCACGACGTCACACCGGAGACCACGCCGTCGAACACCTCGCCGAGCTGTCCGCGCATAAACTCCGCCTTCTTCATCTTCTCCACCTCGCGCTCGGCCTCCTCGCTGCGGCGCTCGGTCATGCTCGAGCGGGCTGCGCGCTCCGGAAGTATCTCCTCGTAATGCGCGATGCGCGCCTCCGACAGCATCCCGTGCAGATGCTCCTTGATGATGCGGTGGATCTGCAGGTCCGGGTACCGCCGGATTGGCGACGTAAAATGACAATAAAACCGCGAGGCAAGCCCGAAATGCCCGAGGCACTCCGTCGAGTACTTCGCCTGTTTCATCGAGCGAAGCGTAAGCCTCGAAAGAAGCGCTTCCTCCTGCTTTCCGCGCACCTTCTCCAGAAACCGCTGAACCTCTTTCGAGTGCACCTTGTCCGAGACGTGCAGACGGTATCCGAAGTGCGACACATAACCGGCCAGCTCACGCATCTTCTCGATCGAAGGCTCCTCGTGGACGCGGTACACAAACGGCATCGACATCCAGTGGAACTCCTCCGCGACCGTCTCGTTCGCAAGGACCATAAAATCCTCGATCATCGCGGTCGCACGGTTTCTCTCGTGCGGTTCCACCGACACGACGCGTCCGCGCTCGTTTAAGATTATCTTACTCTCCGGGAAATCAAAGTCAATCGCTCCGCGCGATTTTCTTGCCTCGCGGATCCGGTCCGCGATCTCGCGCATACGAAGAAGCATCGGAACCGCATCCTCGATCCCCTCGGAAGCCTCGGCCTCCCCGTCAAAAACGCCCTGCACCTGATGGTACGACAGGCGGTGGTTTACATTGATCACGCTCTCGCAGATGGTGTGCGAAATAACCGCGCCGGTCTCGTCGATTTCCATGATGCAGCTTAGCGCCAGCCGGTCCTCGCCCTGGTTAAGCGAGCAGATGCCGTCCGAGAGCTCGTGCGGAAGCATCGGAATCACACGGTCCGCAAGATACACGCTGGTGCCGCGGTTGATCGCCTCGCGGTCCAGCGGAGAATTTTCCTTCACATAGTTACTGACGTCCGCGATGTGGACGCCAAGAATCACGCGGCCGTCCTCCTCCGTTAAGGAGATCGCGTCGTCGAGGTCCTTCGCCTCCTCGCCGTCGATGGTCACCGTGAGAAGCCCGCGAAGATCCGTTCTTCCGGCGATGTCCTCAGCAACAACCTCACGCGGCACGCTCGGAAGCTGCTCGTTCACCTCGATCGGAAAATCGGTCGGAAGCCCGTACGAGCGCACAACCGACAACACATCCACGCCGGGGTCGTTGACGTGCCCGAGAATTTCCACGATCCGCCCCTCCGGCTCTCTGCCGTAACGAACAAGCTCGGCGCACACCTTCTGCCCGCTGACGGCGCCCTTCGTCGCCTCCTTCGGAATGCGGATGTCAAACGTAAACCGGCTCCGGTCCGGGATCACGCGGCCGCCGAATGCTGTCTTTTTGAAAAATCCCACAACCGACGTCGTGTTTCTCTGCAGTACCGCAACAACACGCGCCTCCGTACGAAACGTCCGCTCGCCGTACGAGCCTCCGTCGCGGACCTTGATCACGCGCACCAGATCGCCGTCGATGGCATCCAGAGACTCCTCCGCGGGAACAAACCAGTCGCCGTCCTCGCCGTCAACGGTGACAAATCCGAAGCCGCGCTCATTTGCCGTGAAGATGCCTTCTGCGGTCTCACGCGCCGTACCGGAGTACCGGCCGAAACCGTCCACCGATGCAAGCCCTTCCGCGCACAGCGAGTCGAGGATCGCCCCGAGGTCGCCGCGCTCGGACTTCGGAACCGCCAAAAGGCCCGCCATCTCCTTCGGCCGCATCGGTTGATACCGACGGTCCCGAAGCAGCGCGAGCACCATGTCACGACGTCTGTTTGTCAGTTCCGCATCAGTCATAATTACCCCGTAAACAGAAGCGGCACTCTTGTTCAGAGTGCCGCAAGTTGTTTGTTTCTTATTTCGTCCAGAACGACATGTTCAAAACGACGGAAAGAATGATGAACACCGCTGCAAGGACGCGGGTGAGAACCACCAGCTTTCCTTCCATCGAACGTGCCTTGTTCTTTCCCCAGTAAGTCTCCGCAGCTCCGCTGATGGAACCGCTCAAACCGGCATTCTTGCCTTCCTGCATCAAAACAATGATTGTCAGCACGACACAAACCAAAATGTAAAATACCGTTACAACAGTATGTAATGCACCCATAGGATCCTCCGATAATACTCCATTTGCCGTTTGCGAAAGCATTTTTCGCAACACAGCACGATGATATTAACACAAATGTGCCGCGATTGCAAGCATTATTTTTTACGCGAGCAGGCTCTTGCCGGACATCTCCTTCGGCTGCTCCTTGCCCATCAATTCGATGAGCGTCGGAACGATGTCCGCAAGGCATCCGCCCTCACGAAGCTTCGTGCCGGGCTCTGCGTTTACCAGGATGAACGGAACCGGGTTCGTCGTGTGCGCCGTGAACGGTGCGCCGGTCTCGTAATCGATGAGCTGCTCCGCATTTCCGTGGTCGGCGCAGATGAACATCACACCGCCAACCTCCTTCACGAAGTTCACAACCTCACCGACACACTTGTCGATGACTTCGATCGCTTCCGTTGCCGCCTCGACAACGCCGGTGTGGCCGACCATGTCGGGGTTCGCGAAGTTGCAGATGATGACATCGTAATATGCGTTGCCGTCCTCGTCCTTCTTCGTGATTGCCTCGCTCAAACGGTCGCATACCGTGTAAGCGCTCATACGAGGCTTCTTGTCGTACGTCGGAACGTACTTCGGGGAGTCCACAAGGATGCGGTCCTCTCCCGCGTTCGGAGCCTCAACGCCGCCGTTGAAGAAGAACGTTACGTGCGCATACTTCTCGGTCTCGGCGATACGAGCCTGGCGCATTCCCTGCGCTGCAAGCCACTCGCCGAAGGTGTTGGTCACCTCGACCTTCTTGAATGCGATCGTCTTGTTCGGAATCGTCACATCGTACTCGGAGAAGCATACAAACTTCACCGGGAAGAAGCCGTTTCTGCGGGCAAATCCATACTCCTCAAAATCCTCGCAGCAGAACGAGCGCGTGATCTCTCTCGCACGGTCCGGGCGGAAGTTGTAGAAAATGATGGAATCATTTGCCGAGATCGTCGCCGTCGGAGCGCCGTTCTTCTCGATGACAACCGGAATCACAAACTCGTCGGTAACACCGTCCGCGTACGTCTTCTCCATTGCCTCGGAAGCGCTCGCTGCCTTGTTGCCCTCGCCGTACACGAGTGCGGCGTAAGCCTTCTCGACGCGGTCCCAGTTCTTGTCGCGGTCCATCGCATAGTAACGGCCGCTGATGGAAGCAACCTCGCCAACGCCGATCTTGCTCATCTCGTCCTCGAGAGCCGCCACAAAATCCTTGCCCGATGCCGGAGGCGTGTCGCGTCCGTCAAGGAAGCAATGTACGTAAACCTTCGAAAGTCCCTGCTCCTTCGCGAGGCGAAGAAGTGCGTACAGATGCGTGTTATGCGAGTGCACACCGCCGTCCGAGAGAAGTCCGAAGAGATGAAGTGCGCTGTCATTTTTCTTGCAGTTCTCTACCGCAGCAAGGAGCTCCTCGTTGCGGAAGAAATCGCCGTCCATAATCTCCTTCGTGATGCGCGTGAGCTCCTGATACACGATGCGTCCCGCGCCCATGTTGAGATGTCCGACCTCGGAGTTGCCCATCTGGCCCTCCGGAAGGCCGACTGCCATGCCGGAAGCGTTACCCTTCACAAAGGGGCACTCCGCCATGAGTTTATCCATCACCGGTGTCTTCGCCAAAGCCACCGCGTTGCCTTCTACCTTATCGTTCAAACCATAGCCGTCCAAAATCAGCAATACTACCGGCTTCTTTGCCATATGAATCCTCCTGTTACATGCAAAACCGTATCGTCCGGTCCGAACAGTTGCCTGCCCGGACCTTCGGATACGGAAAATGCCGTTCAATCTGCCCGTTTCGAACTCTCCCGGGACTTACTTGTTGTAATTCACGATCTTGCCGAAATCAGCCTTCAGGCTTGCGCCGCCGATCAGACCACCGTCGATGTCGGGCATAGCCAGAAGCTCTGCAGCGTTGCCGGCGTTCATGGAACCGCCGTACTGGATGCGAACAGCCTCAGCCGTCTCTGCATCGTAGAGCTCAGCGATGTACTCGCGGATGAGCTTGCAGACTTCCTCAGCCTGCTCAGCGGTAGCGGTCTCACCGGTACCGATAGCCCAGATGGGCTCGTAAGCGATCACAAGGTTCTTAACGTTGCATGCGCAGATTCCGTCGAGATCCCACTTGATCTGACGGCAGATCCACTCCTTGTAGGTGCCTGCCTTGCGAAGCGCAAGGGACTCACCGCAGCAAAGGATCGGCTTCAGGCCTGCAGCAAATGCCTTCTTAACCTTAGCGTTGATCAAAATGTCGTTCTCGCCGAAGATGTCTCTTCTCTCGGAGTGACCGATGATCACATACTCAACACCGGCGTCAAGAAGCATCGGAGCGGAAATCTCGCCCGTGAAAGCGCCCTTGTCCTCGATGTAGAAGTTCTCAGCACCAACCTTAACGTTGCTGCCCTTAACGGCTGCAACAACCGGTACGATATCGATCGCCGGAACACAGTAAACAACGTCAACATCGTCGTTCTTTACAAGGTCCTTCAGGGTTGCGCAAAGCTCAACTGCCTGGGAAGGAGTCATGTTCATCTTCCAGTTGCCGGCAATAATCTTCTTTCTAGCCATAATAGCCTCCAATAGTTATATTCACCGTTGCATTCGCTTCCGGCGAATTATTTTCCGTTTCTTACTGTACGTCGTCAGCTGCCGCAACGCCCGGAAGCTCCTTACCCTCAAGGAACTCAAGAGAAGCGCCGCCGCCCGTAGAGATGTGGGACATCTTGTCAGCGAAGCCGAGCTGGTTAACAGCTGCAGCAGAGTCGCCGCCGCCGATGATCGTCGTTGCATCGGTATCCGCCAGAGCCTGAGCTACAGCGATGGTACCCTTTGCAAGAACAGGGTTCTCGAATATGCCCATAGGTCCGTTCCAAACAACCGTCTTCGCCGTCTTGGCAGCCTCAGCGTAGAGAGCCTGCGTCTTCGGGCCGATATCCATACCCATCTTGTCAGCCGGAAGCTTGTCGGAATCGAAAACCTCGGTCTCGATCGGAGCATCGATCGGATCCGGGAAGGAAGCGGTAACAACCGTATCCACCGGAAGAAGGAGCTTCTTGCCGAGAGCCTCAGCCTTGTCCATCATCTCCTTGCAGTAGTCGATCTTCTCATCGTCGCAGAGGGAGGTACCGATCTCATAGCCCTTCGCCTTGAGGAAGGTGTAAGCCATACCGCCGCCGATGATGAGCGTATCGCACTTCTCGAGAAGGTTGTTGATTACGTTGAGCTTGTCAGCTACCTTAGCGCCGCCGAGGATGGCAACGAAAGGACGAACCGGATTCTCCACGGCGTTGCCGAGGAAGTTGATCTCCTTCTGCATCAGGTAACCTACAGCGCAGTTGCCGCCCTTAGCGCGAACAACATCCGTAACACCAGCTACGGAAGCGTGAGCTCTGTGGGAGGAACCGAACGCGTCGCATACATAGTCGTCGCAGAGATCTGCGAGCTCCTTGGAAAATGCCTCACCGTTCTTGGTCTCCTCGGAACCGCGGAAACGCGTGTTCTGAAGAAGAACAACATCGCCGGGCTTCATAGCGGCTACGGCAGCCGTAGCGTCAGCGCCCGTTACGTTGTAGTCAGCTACGAACGTAACCTTCTTGCCGAGCTTCTCGGAGAGACGCTCTGCAACGGGAGCAAGGCTCTCACCCTCGTTGGGGCCGTTCTTAACCTTGCCGAGGTGCGAGCAAAGGATAACCTTGGCACCGTCGTTCAGGAGCTTGTTGATGGTGGGAAGAGCCGCTACGATACGGGTCTCGTCGGTGATGACGCCGTTCTTGAGCGGAACATTGAAGTCGCAGCGAACGAGAACTCTCTTGCCTGCTGCATTAAAATCGTCAACGGATTTCTTATTCAAAGACATGTTTTTGCTTCCTTTCATAGGTGGTCGAGGCCGGATTGACATCCGCCTCAAAACAGAACAAAGGTCCGGTCCAAATTTTGGACCGGACCTCATCATCCATTTGTGATATTCGATTGAGAACCGAAATTACGCAAGCTCAGCGAAGTACTTGATCGTACGAACCATCTGGCTGGTGTAGGAGTTCTCGTTGTCATACCAGGAAACAACCTCAACCTGGGTCTTGCCATCCGGAAGAGGGCTAACCATGGTCTGCGTAGCATCGAACAGGGAACCGAACTTCATGCCGATGATATCGGAGGAAACGATCTCCTCGGTGTTGTAACCGAAGGACTCGTTTGCAGCAGCCTTCATAGCGGCGTTGATCTCGTCCTTGGTAACTACCTTGTCAACAACTGCGAACAGAAGCGTCGTGGAACCGGTCGGCGTAGGAACACGCTGAGCAGCACCGATGAGCTTGCCGTTGAGCTCAGGGATAACAAGGCCGATAGCCTTTGCAGCACCGGTGGAGTTCGGAACGATGTTGACAGCGCCTGCACGGCTGCGTCTCTTGTCGCCCTTTCTCTGCGGACCGTCAAGGATCATCTGGTCGCCGGTGTAAGCGTGGATCGTGCACATGATACCGGACTCGATCGGAGCAAGGTCGTTGAGAGCCTTAGCCATCGGAGCGAGGCAGTTCGTGGTGCAGGAAGCTGCGGAGATGATGGTGTCATCCTTCGTCAGCGTCGTGTGGTTTACGTTGTAAACGATGGTAGGAAGATCGTTGCCCGCAGGAGCGGAAATAACAACCTTCTTAGCGCCGGCGTTGATGTGCGCCTGTGCCTTAGCCTTGGATGCATAGAAGCCGGAGCACTCGAGAACTACGTCTACATCGAGCTGACCCCAAGGGCAATTGTTTGCATCGGGCTCTTTATAGATCTTGATCGTCTTGCCCTTAACGGTGATGGTACCTTCCTCATCGTTAGCGGTTACGGTATCCTCCTCACCAAGACCGATGTAACGACCCTGCGAAGAGTCATACTTCAAAAGGTGAGCGAGCATGGAAGGGGTCGTAAGGTCGTTGATTGCAACGATCTCATATCCTTCCGCACCAAACATCTGTCTGAAAGCCAGACGACCGATACGTCCAAAACCATTGATAGCTACTTTTACTGCCATGATTTTGTTCCTCCTGTGAATT
>JAFZWG010000086.1 GCA_017617395.1 Lachnospiraceae bacterium | reverse complement strand
CAAGTGAGTTCCTCCCTCATTTTCCGATGTTCCTTCTCCTTATCATACTCCATCCTCGCGAAAAACTCAAGCGAACAAAGAGTATCGAATAGTCCCTTGCAAACTTGCGAATTTGTGGTATTCTTAGGAAAACACCGAGGCAAGCATCCGTATTAAAGAGGAAACTGCTATGGCAAAAGAATCCCGGCCCGTCGTGGCCCTCATGTATGATTTTGACAAGACGCTCTGCACGAAGGACATGCAGGAATACACCTTCATTCCCAACGTCGGGATGACCGCCGAGGATTTCTGGAAGGAGGCCGCGACGCTCTCCTCCGAGCGGAAAATGGACGGCGTCCTGACCTACATGTACCTGATGCTCGAGAAGGCGCATGCGGCCAGAAAGGGCATCCGCAGAAGCGATTTCGTGAAGCTCGGGCGCGACCTCGAGTTCTTCCCGGGCGTCACCGAATGGTTCGAGCGGATCCGGCGCTTCGGCGACGAGCTGGGCGTGACCGTGGAGCACTACATCATCTCCTCGGGACTGCGCGAGATCATCGAGGGTTCGGAGATCGCCGACGCCTTCCGCGAGGTGTTCGCGTGCGAGTTTCTCTATGACGAGAATGAGGTTGCCTGCTGGCCGAAGAATGCGGTCAACTACACGACGAAGACGCAGTTTCTCTTCCGCATCAACAAGGGCGTTCTGGACATCTCCAACGATGTCGACCTCAACACCTACACGCCGGAGGACGAGCGCCGCGTGCCGTTCCGGAACATGATCTACATCGGCGACGGCCTGACGGACGTGCCGTGCATGAAGCTCGTCAAGGTGGGCGGCGGCTACTCGATCGCCGTGTACCGCGGCGACACGATTGACAAGGTGCGCCCGCTTCTTACGGACAACCGCGTCAACTTTATCGAGCCGGCCGACTACACCGAGGGCAGCCCGCTCGACACAACCGTCAAGACCATCCTTCGGAAAATGCTCCTCACCGACCGTCTCGTCGGCGCCTCCGCCGCGCAGACGCGTGAGGCATCCTTGTGCGCAAACCAAAAGAAGTAATCAGAAAGCAGTATTTTCATGGCTCAAAACAATAACATCGATATGTGCAGCGGTTCGCTTCCGCGAAAAATGCTTCTCTTCGCGCTTCCGCTGATCCTCTCAAGCGTCCTGCAGCTTCTGTTCAACGCTGCGGACCTGATTGTCGTGGGACGCTGTGTCGGCGACGAGGCCCTTGCGGCCGTCGGTTCGACCGGCGCATTGATCAATCTGTTGACCAATCTCTTCATCGGGCTCTCCGTGGGCGCGAACGTGCTTGTTGCGCGCTACATCGGCGCGCGCCAGGACCGCGATGTCGAGGAGACCGTGCACACGGCTCTTCTTACGAGCGTCATCAGCGGCATCATCCTGGCAGCGGTCGGCGTGACCTTCGCCCGCCCGCTTCTCACGCTGATGGACACGCCCGCCGACGTCATCGACGGGGCTTCCCTCTACATGCGGATCTATTTCCTCGGCATGCCGATCATGATGGTCTACAACTTCGGCAGCGCCATCCTGCGCGCCATCGGCGACACGAGAGGTCCCCTCTGTTACCTGGCGATCGCAGGCTGCGTCAACGTCGCGATGAACCTCGCCTTCGTGCTGGTCTTCGGCATGGGCGTGGAGGGTGTCGCCTACGCGACCGTAATCTCGCAGTTCATCTCCGCCTACCTGGTCATCGGCAACCTCTCGAAGCAGAACAACGCGTGCCGCTTCAGCTTCTCGAAGCTCCGGATCCACGCGAAGAAGCTCGCCGCAATCGCGCGCATCGGTCTTCCCGCGGGTCTGCAGGGATGCATCTTCTCGATTTCGAACGTGCTGATTCAGTCCTCCATCAACTCCTTCGGAAAGCTCGCCGTGTCGGGCAACTCCGCAGGCGTCAACATCGAGGGCTTCATCTACGTGTCCATGAACGCATGGCACCACACGACCTTAAGCTTCGTCGGCCAGAACTACGGCGCCGGCCGCTACGACCGCATCCGCAAATCGCTCCGCTGGGGACTGTTGTTCGTCTTCCTCTTCGGCGCGGGACTCGACGGCATCGCGCTTTTGTTCAAGCCGCAGCTCATCGGCATCTACACCAAGGACGCAGACGCGATCGCGTACGGCTGCGCGAGAATCGGCGTCATCTGCCTGTTGTATTTTACGTGCGGAATCATGGACGTCATCGTCGGCGCGCTGCGCGGCATCGGCTTTTCGCTGCTGCCGACACTCACGTCGCTTCTCGGCGTGTGCGGCTTCCGCATCACCTGGATCTACACGTACTTCCGCACGCACCGCTCGCTCAAGGTGCTCTACGCCTCCTACCCGATCAGCTGGTGCATCACGATTCTGCTGCACGGCATCGTCTATTTCGCATGGCTTCGCAAAAACCGCGAGCGCTTCCGGGCGCAGGCCTGACGACGCGCCGCGGCTTTCGTTTGCTTTTTCCACCGACTTGTGCTAATATGAAACGGCAAATGGGCTTCCGCGTAAGAGGCCTTTCGAAAAATGCCGTAGCGAAGCTCTCGGTGCCTTCGCTTGTGGGGCGGCAGGTTATCGGGGCAGTAAGGGGACTGCCCACTAAGGAGTTATTTCATGCGTAAGTTTTGGAAATCGATCACCGCGCGTTGTCACGACGGCGCGGAGTGTATCCACCGGCTTGTTCAGAAAAAGCCGTTCTGTTACTCTGTCGTTCAGGTGTTTCTGCTGGCATTTATCATGACGCTGATCACCGACGGCTTCTCGCGGGGTTCCGTGTTCGGACCGTTCGTCTTTCTCTTCACACACCCCCTGATCTTCACCGTCAACATGATGATCATCGCGATCTTCTTGGCGCCGGCTTTGTTGTTCCGGCACAGAAGCTTTATGTATTTTCTGGGGTGCATCCTGTGGCTCGCGGTCGGCATCATCGACTTCATCATCCTGCACAACCGCGTCACGCCGTTCAATGCGCATGACTTCCGAATGCTCGACGACGCCAAGGGAATTCTCTTTAAGTATTACAACTGGTTCCAGGTCATCGGCCTTCTTCTGCTGATCCTCCTGGGCGTGCTTTTGCTGGTGTTCGCATTCATGAAATTCCCGAAGCAGACCGCTCCGGTGCAGTATCGCTACGCGCTTCCGCTCACACTCTCGATCATCTTCGGATGCATCCTTCTGTGCATCGGAAGCCGCAAGGTTGGCGTTATGGCCAAGACGTTCCCGAACGTTGCGGACGCCTACCACGACTATGGACTGCCGTACTGCTTCATCCTCTCGATCACCGACAGCGGTATCGACAAGCCCAAGGATTACAATCAGGACAGAGTGAAGAATCTGGTCGACAAGCTGGATCCCGCCAAGTATGCTTCGCCGACGCCGTCGCCCACCTCGGGCCCCGACGCAAAGCGACCGCAGAAGGGTGATCCCAGCATCGTCTACATCCAGCTGGAGTCATTTTTCGACCCGAAGCGCATCGCGGGCCTGTCGTTCCCGACCGACCCGATCCCGAATTTCACGTATCTTCGAAAGTATTACACCTCGGGCCTTCTGGGCGTTCCGAGCATCAGCGCGGGCACCTCGAACACCGAGTTTGAAGTCCTCACGGGCATGAACATGAAGGATTTCGGAACGGGCGAGTACCCGTACAAGACAATCCTCAAGGAGATGACGTGCGAGAGCGTCGCTTACAACCTGAAGGAGCGCGGCTACCGCACACACGCCATCCACAACAACACGGCGACCTTCTACAGCCGCCACATCGTGTACTCCAACCTCGGCTTCGACGACTTCGATCCGGTCGAGCTGATGGAAAATGTGGAGCGCAACGAGCTCGGCTGGGCGCGCGACTCGGTTCTCTACAACGAGATCCTCACCGCCCTCGACTCCACGCCGGGCAGCGACCTGGTCTTCACCGTCTCGGTGCAGGGCCACGGCAAATACCCCGACGAGGAGATTCTCGAGAACAACATCGACCTCATCGACCTCGATGACGCCTACGACGACACGACCATCAACGGCTTAAAATACTACATCGCGCAGCTCCACGAGATGGACCAGCTGATCGCGCGGCTCACGGATGAATTTTCCAAGCGCGACGAGGACATCGTCCTCGTTCTGTACGGCGATCACCTGCCGGGCTTCGGCTTCGAGGAAAGCGACCTCTCGCAGGGCAGCCTGCTGCAGACCGAGTACGCGATCTGGACCAACTTCGACATGCCGGTCGAGCACATCGACCTCGAGGCCTACCAGCTGTCGGCCTACCTGCTCGGACGACTGGGCATGGACAACGGCCTGATCACGAAACTTCACCAGCGCTACCTCGAGTTCCCCGATTCGGAGGAGCAGTACCTCGAACAGCTCACGCTGCTGTCCTACGACATGCTCTACGGCGAGCAGTTCTGCTGGGATGGCCAGTCGCCGCTTGTTCGCACGAACCTCGTCTACGGCTTCCACGACATCGACCTCGCATCGCTTCACGCGATCTACAACGCATCGGCGGACAACTACTACCTGCAGGTGTTCGGCGCGCACTTTACGGAATTTTCCGACATCTACATCAACGGCAAACGCTACACCGACACGATCGTCGTCTCGGACACGGAGCTCTTCCTGCCGGCCGTTGCACTCTCGGACGGCGACGTCATCTCCGTCGCGATGCCGATCGACGACGAAACCGTGATGCGCGAATCGAAGCCCATCGTGTTCCGCACGGGCGAATAAGACAAAGCTAAACCTGGAAAGGAAAGTTTCATGAAAAAAACGCAGATCAACGGACTCGTCTTCGCCGTATTGTCGATCATCTTCGGAATCGTTCTGATCGTCATCGGCTGCAAGGAAGCCGCCGTCGACACCTCGGTTCCCGCCGACGAGAAAGTCTTTGACAACATGATGCTGACGGTCCCGGGCATCGTCCTGATCCTCGACAGCCTGGTGTTCGCCTTCCGCGACAAGCTCTTCCGCTCGTCCGCGGGCTTCCTGATCGGAAACTTCGCCATCGTTCTCCTGGGGGGCATCATCATGGAGATCGTGTATTTTCAGTTTCTGTATTACGGCCTCAGCCGGCCGCAGTACAAGCTGGCCTTCGGCGGCGCACTGATCATGCTTGTCTACGCCGTCGCCATCCTCGTCGTGAGCGCCGTGTTTGAGCTCACGAACCGCACGATGAAACAGTCCGGAGGCGCAAAATGAACAAACGATCCATAAGCACCGGCGTCATCCTCTTACTGCTGTTCGCCGTGTTCACCTTCTCGGTCGTCAACGTCGACGTAAAGCCGATCGGCTGTGACGGCACGGACGTCGGCTTCGCAACGGTCAACGAGGCCGTCAACAAAGCCTTCGGCGCCCACGAGACGGTCTACAAGCTCTCGAAATATCTCGGCCTGATGACCTGGGGCGTCGTCGCCTTCTTCGGTCTCCTCGGCCTCTCGCAGCTCGTAAAGCGCAAGTCGCTTCTTAAGGTCGACCGCGACATCATCGCCCTCGGCTGCGGCTACGCCGCGATGCTCGCCTGCTACGTGCTCTTCGAAAAACTGATCATCAACTACCGCCCGGCAACCGCCGGCGGCGAGCTTGAGGCGTCCTACCCCTCCTCGCACACGTTGATGCTCGTCTTCGTGATGGCAACTGCAATCATGCAGCTTCTTCACCGCATGAAGCGTTCGACGCTTCGCACCGCGCTCATCGCGGCCTGCATTGCCGTCGCAACCGTCGTCACGCTCGGCCGCCTGATCGGCGGCGTCCACTGGCTCACCGACATCGTCGGCGGCCTCCTGCTCGCCACCGCCCTCGCCGCCCTCTACGCCGGCTTCGCCTTCCCCGCCGCGGCAACCCCGCAGGAAGCCCCTACGGAAGACGACGCCTGATCCAAACCAACAAACACCGAAGGCCTTCCCCGAACAACTCGGGAAAGGCCTTTTTTAATGCCCAACTGCATTTCGCCCCATTGCCGAACGCGCCGTGTTTTCTTTCGCCCCATTGCCGAACGCGCAGTGTTTTTCTTTCACCCCATTGCCGAAGGCGCGCGAGGATATCCTTTCGGTTCCCGCAACGTCGGTCAACCGCGCACGAGGCAACCGTCTGAGCCGGCCCGCCGGGCCATGGCGAAGACGGTTCCCCTTCCGGAGCACGACGTGGGCCGCGCGCCGCCATGTTGGGGCGGCGAAACCGTATCGGCAAGGCGGCGCTCCGGAAAGCATCTGCTGACCCGGGGCTTCCCTCGGGACAGACGTGCAAACGCGCTCGGAAGCATTGCTACTCTCGCAGGCAACGCCTGCGAGAGGGCTCATCTTAGCGCCCGGGAGAATGAATAAAGGCCGTTCCGAGATGTCTGAGCGCAGCGAGTTTCGACGGAACGGCCTTTCGATATTCGTTTGAAGCGGGCGCTTAGATGCCCCGTGCAGCTGAGGAGCGCGTTTCGCACAGTCTCGGCCCGAGTTCGGGAAGCCCCGGTCGCTGACATCGCACCGGAGCGCCGCCGGCCTCTCGGTTCCGCCACCCCTACATGGCGTCCCAGAGGGCCTGGTTGATTTCGATCTTCACGCTGTTGACCCATTTTTCGTACTTGGAGTTGAAGTACTCGCGGGCCAGCTCCTCGATCTTGGCCTCCGTAGCGGCCTGGGTCGCGGCCTCGTCCTTGTCGGAGACGCAGAAGAAGATGTAGAGGCCGTCCTCCTCCTCGACAATCTCGCTAATCTCGCCGGACTTCAGAGCGAAGGCGGCGGCGCGGCTCTTGGAGGGAAGGTCGGCACGGCCGACGGTCATTTCGACGGAGGAGGCTTCGGTGACGGATTTGGCGTAGGACGCAAAATCCTTGGCAGCACGGGCCTCGGCGCGAATCGACTGGGCCTTGGTCCAGAGGGTGCGCATGTCGTCGGAGGTGAAGGGCGTCTTGTTGCCCTCGGAATCCTCGTAGAAGCGACTGAGGAAAATGAAATCAAATTTCGCGCGCAGCACTTCGGCCTCCGAGTAGGAGGTGTCGGCATTCAAGGTGATGGTCTGGTAGATCTTCTCGGCGAGAACGTTGTCGCTGTAGATGGAGCGGACCAGCTCCTCGGTGATGCCGTATTTTTTGGCCGTCTCCTCGGTGATGTTGGAGAGGTATTGCTGCGTGTAGTCGGTGATGTTGAGAATCTCGTCGTTGCCGAGGCGAACGTCGTATTCGTCGGCCATGGCGCAGACAAGCTTGATGTAGGTGATCTTCTCGAGGAGGCGCTCCTTCATGAGCTCGGAGTAGGCTTTGCCGTCGCTCGTGAATTTGAGGTCCCAGATCTCGGGGCCGTAGAGGGCCTCGACCTCTTCGCGCATGCTCATGAGGTAGACGTTGGCCTCGGCGTAGCTGACTTCGATGTCGCCGATGCGCATGCAGACGTCGTTCGTGAAGCCTTCGCTGGAGGGCAAATCCTTCTTCGGATCCTTGCCGTTTTTGCCGCAGCCGGACAGCACAGCGGTGAAGAGAACCGCCGCGAGAACCGCTGCCAAAAACCTGTAACGCTTGCCAAACATAGGACAAACCTCCGTTAACAAAATCAGCATTTTCCGACGGAAAATGCACTCACTCCGCCAGCTTGCCGAGCTCCGTCAGAATCTCCTCGGCCTCGCGGAACATGGCGTTCGTGTCGGCGGATGAGAGAACGTACGTAAGCGACGGCGTCGCGCCCGTCTGCACGCGAAGGCGACGGGGATAGCGCGCAACCAGAGCGGGAAGCTCCTCCACGCGGAGGCGGGCCCTGGCGAACATTGCCATCACTAAAAAACCGTTCTTCATCGTGAGCTTCTCCACGTAAGCGCGGTGGGCAAGAGCCTTGAGGAAGGCGACGCGGATGAGCAGGTTGACGCACTCGGGCATGTCGCCGAAGCGGTCCGTGAGCTCGTCCTGCATCTCCTCCATATCCTCGGCGGACGCGATGGACGCGATCCGCTTGTACATATCCAGTTTCTGAATCTCGTTGCGGATGTAAGTGGACGGAATGTACGCATCCAGCTCCGCATCAATCTGGGTCTCGAAGTCCTCGCGCTCGGGCTCGTCGCCCTTCATCGCGCGGATGGCTTCATTTAGCATCTTGCAGTAGAGATCGTAGCCGACGCTCGCGATCTGGCCGTGCTGCTCGGCTCCCAGGAGGTTGCCGGCACCGCGGATCTCGAGGTCGCGAAGCGAGATCTTGTAGCCGGCGCCGAGTTCCGTGTAGTCGCGGATGGCCTTGAGGCGCTTCTCCGCGGTCTCCGTCAGAATCTTGTCGCGGCGGTACATAAGAAACGCGTACGCGATGCGGTTCGAGCGGCCGACACGCCCGCGCAGCTGGTACAGCTGCGAAAGACCGAGCATCTCCGCGCCGTCGATGATCATCGTGTTGACGTTGCTGATGTCCATACCGGTCTCGACGATCGTGGTCGAGACGAGCACGTCGATCTCGCGGTTGATGAACTTCGTCATGATCTTCTCAAGCTCACGCTCGTCCATCTGGCCGTGCGCATACGCGATCGTCGCCTCGGGGCAGAGCTCCTGCAGTTTCGCAGCCACATCCGCAATGCCCTGCACTCTGTTATAAATATAATACACCTGGCCGTCTCTTGCAAGTTCGCGATGAATCGCCTCGCGCGCCATCTCCGGACTGTACTCCATGACAAACGTCTGGATCGGCTGGCGGTCCTGCGGCGGCTCCTCGAGAATACTCATGTCGCGGATGCCGATCAGGCTCATGTGAAGCGTTCGCGGAATCGGCGTCGCCGTGAGCGTCAGAGCATCCACGTCGTTTCGCAGCTGCTTGATCTTTTCCTTGTGCGTGACGCCGAAGCGCTGCTCCTCGTCCACGATCAGAAGGCCCAGGTTTTTGAATTCTACGTCCTTCGAGAGGATGCGGTGCGTGCCGATGACGATGTCGACGAGGCCGCGCTTGATGTCCGCGACGGTCCTCGCCTGCTCCGTCTTCGAGCGGAACCGCGAGAGCATATCCACGCGGCACGGGAAGTCCAGAAGTCTCGTGGAAAATGTATTGTAATGCTGCTGTGCGAGGATGGTCGTAGGCACCAGAACGGCGACCTGCTTGCCGTCGAGCACCGCCTTGAAAGCCGCACGCAGCGCGATTTCCGTCTTGCCGTAGCCCACGTCGCCGCAGATCAGGCGGTCCATGATGCGGTCGCTCTGCATGTCGCGCTTCGTGTCCGCGATTGCGCGCAGCTGATCGTCGGTCTCCTCGAACGGGAAGAGCTCCTCGAACTCCTTCTGCCACAGCTTATCCTCGGAAAATGCAAACCCCTTCTTGTTCTGTCTCACCGCGTACAGCCGGATCAGCTCCTCCGCGATGTTGTGCACGCTCTTTCGCACACGCGTCTTCGTCTTCGTCCACTCCGTGCCGCCGAGCTTGTTGATCTTCGGCTTCTTCTCGACCTCCGCGTCCGCGTACTTCTGCAAAACGTCGAGACCGGTCGCCGGAATGTAGCACACGCCGTCATCGTAGTCGACCTTCACGTAGTCCTTCGTGACGCCGCCGGTCGTAATCTGCGTAAGCCCGCGATAAATACCGACGCCGTGGTTTTCGTGAATCACGTAGTCGCCGTTCGCAAGCGTCTGGTAATCAAGCGCCTTGCGGTCGCTCTTCTTGCGCACGCTTCTCGCGCGCTCGCGCCCGAAAATGTCGCTCTCCGTGATGACCAGGAAGCGGAACGACGGATACTCAAAGCCGTTTCGAAGCTTTCCGTAGAGGATCATCACCTCGCGCTCGCCGACGACGCGGTTCGGGTCCTCCGTGTAAAATGCCGTCACGCCGTACTCTTCAAGTTCCTCCGCGAGGTGCTTTGCCCTCGTGTGCGACGGGCATGTAAGAAGCGTCCGATATCCCTTGGCGCGGTACGACTTTAAGTCCTTCGCAAGCGCCTCGAGGTTCTTGCCGTAGGACGAGATCGCGCGCACGCCGAGATCATATTGATGCCGATACGAGATCATCGGGTCCTTGACGAGGAAGGTGCTCAAAGCCACAAGCCGCCGCGCCGCCAGGTCTCCGAAGATGCGGCGGTAGTCGCCGATCGCGCGCATCTGCCCCGGAAGAAGGCTGCCCGCGTTCAGGCGCCCCTCCATACTCTCGCCGTACTCCTTCACGACGAGCTCCGCGACCTCCTCGGCCTGCGTCGGCTCGTCCAGGAAGATGATGGTCGTTTCCTTCGGCATATATGCGAAAAATGAGACAGTCGTTTTCTTAAAGTAATCGACGAATGCCCCTAAGTTTACCGTATCCGGTGCGTAGCGAATGCTCTCCGTGAGCTCGTCCGTCAGGATCCGCAGATGATGCTCCTCGTCGTACGCCTTGCGCGAGGCGAGGTCCTTGCAGACCGCGTCCGTGTCCTGGTTCATTTTCCGAAAGCCGGCGTCGCGCTCCTTCTCCGAGAGCAGAAGCTCCACCGCCGGGTAGATGACGACCTCGTCGACCGGCTCGATCGAGCGCTGGCTGGCCGCGTCGAAGACCTTGATGTCGTCGATGTCATCGCCCCAGTACTCGATGCGGTACGGGTTGTCCTGCGAGATCGGAAAGACGTCGAGGATGCCGCCGCGGACCGCAAATTCACCTGCATTTTCCACCTGTTCGCTGCGGCGGTAACCAAGCTCCGAAAGCTTCTTCGTAAGATCCGTAAGCGCCGTCGCCACGTCCCTGCGAACCGTGATGCGCGCCGCCAACAGCTCCGACAGCGGCTGCAGCCGCTCGAGTCCTGCGCGGATCGTCGTCACGACCGTGAGCCGTCCGCCCTTTTCCTGCGCGTCCGCGAGGCGTCTTAAAACCGCCATGCGCGCCCGAAGCGTCGCGTTGCCCTGCACGCCGGCGCTGAAG
The DNA here is from genome assembly GCA_017617395.1 of Lachnospiraceae bacterium. Lineage (GTDB taxonomy): Bacteria > Bacillota > Clostridia > Lachnospirales > Lachnospiraceae > ISDg. The sequence goes on along the minus strand of JAFZWG010000086.1, from coordinate 1,646 downwards.
AAGATGAGGTCCTTGTCCGGCCAGTAGACCGTGTCCGGGTCAAATTCCCGATACTCCTCGTACAGCTCCTTCGCCTTGAGTTCGTCCTCGGCGATCAGCAGCCGGAACGGGTACGAAAGGCCCGCCGCGTATATGAACTGCGCCTTCTGCACCGCGGTGCAGCCCGTCATCAAAACCGGCGTCTGCCCCCGCTCCAGATGCTCCGTAAGCGCCTCGAACTCGCGGCACGCGCGCATCGGCTCCGTGTATGTCCGAATTACCTGTTGCATGTCACTCCTCACCCGTTAAACCGGTTCATCGTCTCCTCGATGCCGTCCGAAAGGAAGCACCGAACCGCTGCCACCGCCCGCTTTAAGGACTCGCGCACCGCCGGCTCCTCCTCCTTCGGAAAATGAGCCAGCACATGGTCGGCCAGATCCCACCCCTCGGGCTTCTCGCCGACACCGATGCGAAGTCTCGCGAAATCGCTCGTTCCGGTGTGCGCAATGATGCTCTTCATGCCGTTGTGGCCGCCCGCGCTTCCCTTGGCGCGGATGCGCAGTTTGCCCGTCGGAAGCGATACCTCGTCGCAGATGATGAGGATGTCGTCCGCCGGCACCTTGTAAAAATCCATGAGTGCGCGAACGCACTCTCCGCTGTTGTTCATAAACGTCTGCGGCTGCACAAGCTTCACCTTCACGCCGTCGATCGCGCCGGCGCCGGTGATGCCCTTGCACTCCTTCGTCTTCAGGGCGATGCCGCACTCATCCGCGAGCGCCGTCACCGCGTCAAAGCCGATGTTGTGCCTTGTTCCCGCATACTTTGACCCGGGATTGCCGAGTCCGATAATCAATACCATACGACCTGTTGAACCCTCATTTTCCGTAAAATTCTCCGCGCTCCGCGCGCCGTTTCGCCCGCGCAGACGCCGGATAATGCCCCATACACACATATGATGTTCCCCTCGTTAAACCCCGAAGACCTCTCTTGCGATGTCGACCATCGCCTTCGCGTCGCGGCCGTAGTAGTCCGCGCCGATCTCCGCTGCGTAATCCGGCGTGAGCACCGCACCGCCGACAACCACCTTGCACGAAAGCCCCGCCTCGCGGAGCGCCGCGATCGTGTCGCGCATGCTCGGAAGCGTCGTCGTCATCAATGCACTCAAGCCCACGAGCGGCGTGCCGGTCTCCTTCGCCGCCTTCACGACCGCCGCGATCTCGACGTCGCGGCCAAGGTCGACCACCGTAAAGCCGTAATTTTCCAGCAGAACCTTCACGATATTCTTGCCGATGTCGTGGATGTCGCCCTTCACGGTCGCCAGCACAATCGTGCCCTTGCTCACCGTCTCCGCGCCGCTTGCGCGCATGTGCTCCTTGATCTCGGCAAATGCACCCTGCACTACCGACGCCGACAGAATCAGCTGCGGCAGGAACAGGCGCCCGGTCTCAAAGCCCGCGCCGACCGTGTCGAGTGCGGGGATCAGCACACCGTTGACGATGTCCATCGAGTCCATCGAGCCGAGAAGATTTTTCGTGATGTCCGCGCCCTGCGCCGTAAGGCCGCGCACAACCGCGTTGTAAAGGCTCGCCGCACCGTCGCCGAGCTTCGCCGCAATCTCGGCGTGCATCGTGTCCCCGGCCGGAGCAGCCGCTGCCGCGCCTGCCTGT
>JAFZWG010000085.1 GCA_017617395.1 Lachnospiraceae bacterium | reverse complement strand
GTCCCCAGTTGTCATCTGCCGAAAAGATGACAACTGGGGACTGTCCCTCTGTCATCCTTCCGCCTCATCGAACGCGCGGATCGCGTCCGTCAACAGCGTCAACATACGCTCTTCCTGTCCCATTAAGTACCAATACCCGCACAATGCCTCAAAGCCCGTGGCCAGACGGTAGTCCGTGACGGTCGCGTGCTTTGCGACCGAGTGGGATTTGGCGTTGCGGCCGCGGCGGACAACCGATTGCTCTGCCTCCGTCAGCTTCTCCGACATGATCGTGAGAAGCTGCCGCTGTGCGGCGGCGTTGACGTAACGGCACGTGTGCTTGTGAAGCGTGTTCACGGTGTGCTCCGCCCTGCCGACCACGATCGTGCGGATGATGATTTCATAGACGCAGTCGCCCACGTACGCAAGCGTAAGCGGCGAAAGCATCGAAGCATCACAATCGGCGATCCCTGCTTTCGCAAGAATCGCCGACGCTAATTTTATTTCTGTTCGATCAACTCCCATACGACGCCCTCTCTGGTGTCCTTAATTTGCACACCGCGCGCAAGAAGCTCGGCGCGAATCGCATCCGCCGTCGCAAAATCCTTTGCCTTCTTCGCCTCGGCACGCTTGCCGATCATCTCCTCGACCCACGTCGCCAGCTCGCTGTCCGTGTTCTCTTCCTTCTGCGGCAGAGGAGTCGTCAGCGAAAGCCCGAGCACCTCGTCGAAGCTGTCCGCAAGGGCACGCTTCGTCGCGTCGTTCGTGTCGGCCTTGAGCACATCATACAAAACTGTGATGGCGGAAGCCGTGTTGATATCATTGGCCAGCGCATCCTCGAACTGCGTGCGGAATGCGGCGAACACCGCCTCATCCACCGCGCCGTCCGCGGACAGGGACGAAACGCGTCTGCGCAGCTTCTCGTACGCCGCCTTCACCTGATCCATGACATCATAGGAGAATTCCAGCGGCTTGCGATAGTGCGACTGCAGGCAGAACATGCGGTAAACCAGAGGATCGTAGCCCTTCTCCTCAATCACGGAAACCGTGAGGATCCCGCCCTTGCTCTTGCTCATCTTGCCGTTTTTGTCGTTTAAGTGGTTCACATGGAACCAGTAGTTGCACCATTTGTGGCCGATGTACGACTCCGACTGCGCGATCTCGTTCGTGTGATGAGGGAAGATGTTGTCCACACCGCCGCAGTGGATGTCCATGTACTCGCCGAGATGCTTCATGCTGATGCACGAGCACTCGATGTGCCAGCCGGGGTAGCCGACGCCCCAGGGGCTGTCCCACTTGAGCGCCTGGTCCTCAAACTTGGACTTCGTAAACCAGAGAACAAAGTCATTCTTGTTCTTCTTGTTCGGGTCAACGTCAACGTCGTCGCGAACGCCCTCGAGGAGCGACTCCTCGCTGTGGTTCGTGAGCACGTAGTACTCTTTAAGCTTCGACGTGTCAAAATACACGTTCTCGCCGGCGCGGTACGCATAACCCTTGTCAAGCAGAACTTCGATCATGTGAATGAACTCGGGGATGCAGTTGGTCGCAGGCTCCACCACATCGGGCATCTTGATGTTGAGCTTTTTGCAGTCTGCGAAAAATGCATCCGTATAATACTTTGCAATCTCCATGACCGTCTTGTGCTCGCGCTGCGCGCCCTTGACCATCTTGTCCTCGCCGTTGTCGCCGTCGTCGGAAAGATGACCCACATCGGTGATGTTCATCACGCGCTTTACGTCGTAACCCAGGTAGCGAAGTGTCTTCTCAAGCACATCTTCCTCGATGTAGCTGCGAAGGTTTCCGATGTGCGCAAAATGATACACCGTAGGTCCGCACGTATACATCGCCACCTTGCCGGGCACGTTCGGAACGAACCGCTCCACCCGTCTCGTCAGCGTGTTGTACATTTGTAATTTATCTTCCATTTGACTAAATCTCCTTCATCATTACAGTCCGAGCATGCGGATGTAATCCGGCAGCGCCAGCTCGAATTTGACGCCGTACCAATGCTTCGCATCCCCGGCAGTCTTCTCGATGCAGGCAACCGTGTAATCCGCTGCGATGCGCGCCGCCTCCTGCTCGTTAAAGCCCTGCATCACGGCGCCCGTGAAGGCCGAAGCGTAAACATCGCCCGTGCCGTGGCAGCCACCCGCAATCTTCTTGTGTTCATAGTACGTCGAAACGCCGTTCTTGTCAACGATCACGCCCGTGCGGCCCTCGCGGTACGAAACACCCGTCAGGATGATCGTCTTGGCACCGCGGTCGCGAAGCTTCTGAAGCAGATCGTCAATGTACGCACGGTCGTAGGTCTCGCGGTACTCGGTGCCGGTCATGAAGCACGCCTCGGTGATGTTCGGAAGCGTGATGTCAGCCTCGAAGCAAAGCTTTGCCATCTCGGCTGCGTACGCCTCATCAAAACCGACGTAGAGCTTGCCGTTGTCAGCCATCGCGGGATCGACGATCGTAAGGCCCTTGCAGTGAGCCGCAAAGATCTTCCGAACGGAATCGATCTGCTGGATGCTGCCGAGATACCCGGTGTACACGGCATCAAACGTAATCTTGTCTTTCTTCCACTGTTCGCTGATCTTCGCAAAATCATCCGAAAGATCGCGGAACGTAAATCCCGAGAAGCCGGCCGTATGGTTCGAGAGAACCGCGGACGGCAGGATACAGGTTTCCGTGCCCGACGCCGAAAGAATCGGCAGAGCAACCGTGAGCGAACACTGTCCCACACACGAAATATCCTGGATCGTCAATACTCTCTTGTAAGCCATAACAGCCTCCTTCTTGCCTTGCGGCATGGTTTTTCGGTAAAGAATACCGCATTTCCCCTATCTCGTCAATAGGTAAAATGAAAATGCATTTATTTTTCGCTCTTCATCGAGAGCTGAATGCGCCCGCGCTTCTCATCGACGCTTAAGACGCGCACATCGACGATATCGCCGATCTTCACAACATCCAGCGGATGCTTGACGAAGCGGTCCGACAGCTCGCTCACATGAACGAGTCCGTCCTGATGCACGCCGATGTCGACAAATGCACCGAAATCAATGACATTTCGCACCGTCCCCTTCAACTTCATGCCGGGCTTAAGGTCCTTAAGCTCCAGCACGTCGCTTCGAAGAATGGGCTTTGGCATATCCTCGCGGGGGTCTCTCGAGGGCTTCTCGAGCTCCCCGATGATGTCCGTCAGGGTAATCTCGCCGACGCCCAGTTCGCGCGCCAGCGCTGCCTTGTCCTTCACTTTTGCGCGCATGCCCTTCGCGCCGCCCGCGGTGATGTCCGCTGCGGTGTAGCCGAGCTTGTCGAGGAGCTTGTACGCTGCCTCGTAGCTCTCCGGATGCACGCCCGTATTGTCAAGCGCCTCCTTGCCCTCGCGGATCCGCAGGAAACCCGCGCACTGCTCGTAGGCCTTCGGGCCTAATTTGGCGACCTTGAGAAGCTCCTTGCGGCTCTTGAACCGCCCGTTCTCCTCGCGGTATGTGACAATATTCTTGGCAAGCGTCTTGTTGATTCCGGAGACGTACTCGAGAAGCGAAACGCTCGCGGTGTTAAGGTCGACGCCGACGCGGTTTACGCAGTCCTCGACAACGCCCGTAAGGCTCTCCGCCAGTTTCTTTTGATTCATGTCGTGCTGGTACTGCCCGACGCCGATGGCCTGCGGCTCAATCTTGACAAGTTCCGCCAGCGGGTCCTGCAGACGTCTGGCGATTGACGCCGCGCTTCTCGCGCCGACATCCAGCTTCGGAAACTCCTCCGTCGCGAGCTTGCTCGCCGAGTAGACGCTCGCGCCCGCCTCGTTGACGATCGCGTACGCAACCTTCTGCGGAATCTCCGACAACAGCTCTACGATAACCTTCTCCGACTCTCTCGAGGCCGTTCCGTTTCCGAGCGAGATCAGCTCGACGCCGAAGTGGTTGATGATCTTTTTAAGAAGCGACTTCGCCTCCGCAATCTTGTTCTGCGGCTCCGTCGGGTAAATGACAACCGTGTACAGCACCTTGCCCGTCGCATCCACGACCGCCAGCTTGCAGCCGGTTCTGAACGCCGGGTCCCAGCCGAGCACAACCTTGCCGGTGATCGGCGGCTGCATCAGAAGCTGCGTCAGGTTCTTGTCGAAAACCTTGATGGCGCCGTCCTCTGCATTTTCCGTGAGCTCGTTTCGGATCTCACGCTCGATGGACGGAGCAATCAGGCGGCGGTACGCATCCGCCACAGCGAGTTTTAAATACGGCGTCGTGTTCGGGTTGTCGCGCACGATCACCTGCTTTTCAAGGTAGCGCAGGATGTCCTCCTCGGGCGCCTCGATGCGCACCGTGAGGACCTTCTCGTTCTCGCCGCGGTTGACCGCCAAAACGCGGTAGCCGCTCATCTTCTCGATCGGTGAGGAAAATGCCTTGTACATATCGTACACGCTCGGCTCCTCGCTCTTGGTCTTCGCCTCTGAATACAGCATACCCTTTTTGAACGTAATGCCGCGGATGTAGTTACGGTAGTCCGCGGAGTCGCTGACGGACTCGGCGACGATGTCCATCGCGCCCTGAAGCGCCTGCTCCACGCTCGTCACGCCCTTCTCCTCGGAGAGATAGGCCTGCGCCTCGACCTCCATCGGCTTGTCCGTGTACTGCATCGTGAGGATGGCCGCAAGACCCTCGAGGCCCTTCTCCTTCGCGTCGGTCGCGCGCGTGCGCCGCTTCGGGCGGTACGGGCGATACAGATCCTCCACCGCCACCATCGTGGTCGCCGCCTCGATCGCCGCGCGGAGCTCATCCGTGAGCTTCCCCTGCTCCTCGATCGTCGCGAGCACCTGTTTCTTCTTATCGTCAAGGTTGCGAAGGTACGTAAGCCGCTCGTTTAAGTCACGGAGCTGCTCGTCGTTGAGCATTCCGGTCGCCTCCTTGCGGTATCTCGCGATGAACGGGATCGTGTTTCCCTCATCGATCAGCGTGATCGCGGCTTCCACCTGCGTCACCTTGATGTTCAATTCCTTCGCAATCGTCTGTGCAATCGTCATGTGATTCATTCCTTCTCGTAATTTTCCTCATTAACCGGCGTTTTCGCTACTGCCGGCAGCCCGGACAGCCCTCACAGCTCCCGCAGGCGTTTCCGTACGTCACTTCCGTGTACGGCACCATCGGCTCCAGCAGGCACACGGCCTGTGCCGCGATTCCCTCGCCGGCGCCCGTAAAACCAAGGCCCTCCTCGGTCGTCGCCTTCACGTTCACCTGCCCAATCGTGATCTGCAGATCCTCTGCGATGTTGGCGCGCATCTCGTTGATGTAGTCCCGCAATTTCGGCCGCTGTGCGATGATCGTCGCATCGACGTTCGCGATCACGTAACACTGCTCCGCGACCAGCTCGCCGACCTTCCGAAGAAGAATCCGCGAATCGATCCCCTCGTACGCCGGATCATTGTCCGGAAAATGCAGCCCGATATCCCCCAGAGCTGCCGCACCCAGGATCGCATCGGAGATTGCATGCAGCAAAACATCCGCGTCCGAGTGTCCCAAAAGTCCTTTATCGTAAGGCACCGTCACGCCGCCGAGAACAAGCGGTCTGCCCTCGACCAGCCGGTGCACGTCATATCCCGTTCCGATTCTCATGAACTGCTCCCTTCCGATTCGCGGCACACCGCGTCTTCCGCCCGGAAAATGCCGCCGCAAAACGGCCCTTCATTTTCCGAAAAACCGCCTCTGTGATGATACCACGAAAGCCGCAAAAAAGCAATCCTTACGGCGCCCGGAACGTCCTTTCGTTTGCATTTTTCGGCGAATCGTGCTATCCTTTTTTCGTAAGTTACCTTGTTCCCGCGAAAGGGGTTGCCATGGAAGCGATCATCAAACTTTTGAAAAACTATAAAAAGCATCCGATTCTGACGGCGCTCGTTATTTTACTGCTGCTCGGCGGCATCGTCGGCTACCTGATCTGGTCCGGCAAAAACAACGGCTCCGGCGGCGATCTGCCGATCGTCACGCAGGGTGCGACCATGACGCCTACGGAGGTCCCGGACACGCCGACGACCGCGCCGACCGATTCACCGACCGAGACACCGACAACAGCGCCTACCGAAACTCCGACCGCAGCTCCTACCAAGGAGCCCACAAAGGCCGCAGTGCCGACTGTTACGCCCACCAAGGCACCGACCAAGACGCCCACGCCGAAGCCCGCGACGGCCACACCGACGCCGAAGGCAGCGATCGACGAGAGCGGCTGGTACTACGACAAGGACAACGTCGCATTGTACATTCACACGTACGGACATCTGCCGGGCAACTACATCACCAAGGCCGAGGCCGAGGCGCTCGGATGGACCGGCGGAAGCATTGAAAAATATGCGAAGGGAAAGGCGATCGGCGGCGATTACTTCGGCAACTACGAAGGCCTTCTGCCCAAGAAGAGCGGCCGCAAATACTACGAGTGCGACATCGACACCAAGGGCGCCAAAAGCCGCGGCGCGAAGCGCATCATCTTCTCAAACGACGGCCTGATCTTCTACACCGACGACCACTACGAGTCGTTCACGCAGCTGTATAAGTAACCCTGGAGGAAACCCCGATGAAAACGATTGTTCTCGACGGCCTTTACATGAATACAAAAGACGCCACCTTCGATTATCTCAAGTGGCGTCTCGATCTTCCGGACTATTTCGGGCGCAACTTAGACGCCCTTCATGATGTTTTGACCGAGCCCTGCGAGCCGACACAGATCGTGCTCTACCGCAAGGAACTCATGCTCGCGGCCCTCGGCGAATACGGCAAGATGCTTCTTACCGTCATTCGCGATGCCGCAAAGCAAAACCGCATGCTCCTCTTCTTCGAGGATGTCTAGCAATACAGGCGGTTGATGTACTCCGTATTGATTCTCTCGTCATCGCCGATCGTGAAGCGGCAAACCGAACCGGCCCTGCCGTGAAAGCGATGGCCCGTGACGTCCTCAAACCGGAGGCCGCACAGCATTTCCTGAAGGAAGCCGAGCGCCGTACCGTGGGAAACCACGACGATGCGCGAGGCTTCATTTTTTGTGATCATCTCGTAAAACGGCGTCAGCCGTTTCCAGACGTCGCGGTCCGACTCCGCATCCGGAAACGGCCGGTAGTCCGGATCGTAGCCGTTCTGCGGTGCACGGTTTGCCGCAAACCACTCGTACGGCCGTCCGTTGCCCTCTCCCGCGTTCACCTCGCGGATGATCGGAAGATACTCGGGCGTCAAATGAAGCGTCTCGTTGATGCCCGCAGCGGTCATCACCGCGCGCTGCAGATCCGAGCAATACATCACATAGCTTCCGTCAACGCCTTCCGCCGCCAAAGCACGCCCGACGGCACGCGCCTGCTCCATGCCTCGCTCCGACAGAGGCCAGTCGCCCCATGCGCCGACATGGCCGTTTGTGTGGTGCACCGACTCCGTGTGCTGCACCGTGTAGATTACCTTTTTGATCCCCATTTTGTCACCTCCCCTTAGAGACAAAAAAGCAGGTGCCGTTCGCACCTGCCTTTGGTTATAGCGAAGGGGGGATTCGAACCCTCGACACTACGGGTATGAACCGTATGCTCTAGCCAACTGAGCTACTTCGCCGTAAAAAGTACCGCCGTTTGAGCGGTACTTTGCTATTATACCATGAACCTTTTGTTTGTCAAGCACTAGTTTCAAAAAACATGCGCCATTTTTCTCACAGCGAAAAGCCGTACGGCAGCAGCTCCGCGAGCGTGTGCTCCTCGTACGAATCCGCGCCGGTCGCCCAGAGGACAACAAACGTTTCCGAATCGACAAACTCGGACAATGCCTGCCGGCAGACACCGCACGGCGGGCTCGCTGCAAGCTCCCCGTCCTTCGGTCCTCCGACAACGGCAATCGCCGCAAAATCGCCCCTCTTCCGTCCGTTCGCAACCGCCGAGAACAACGCCGTGCGCTCCGCACAGTTCGTCACGCCGTAGGATGCATTTTCCACATTGCAGCCGCGGAAGATCTCGCCGTCCTTGCACAAAAGCGCCGCGCCGACGGCAAATCCCGAGTGCGGGCAATAACTGTTCTCTCTGGCTTTCGCCGCTTCCGCCAACAATCGCTTACGATCCATATTGCCCTCCTTTTCGGGGTTAATCACAGTTGCACGTCAACGTCGTTCCGTCCGTTCGGAAAATGATCGTTCCGTCGTTGTCGGTCCGGTACGTCGTCACATGGAAGTCCGTCAACAGCTCAATGACCTTGTTTGCCGGGAAACCGTCCTCTCCGTCCACGGTCTCGCCGCAACAGATCGCCGCGTATTTCGGCTGCACCGCCTTAAGAAACTTCTTGTTCGTCGCATCGCTCTTTCCGTGGTGACCGACCTTCAAAACGTCCGAGCGGATTGTGTAGGACGAGTCGACAAGCTCCTTCTCGGTCGTCGAGAGCGCATCGCCCATCAACAGGAAACTGCGCGCGCCGTACACAAGCCGGATCGCGATCGAAGCATCATTGTCCGAGCCTTCCTTCAAAGCCTTCGGTCCCGGTGCAAGCACCTGAAACGTCGCGCCGCCGAGCTCGTACGTCGTGCCGACCTCCGGGGAGACGCACGGGATGCTCTTGCTCTGAATGATCGAGATCATCTCCTGATACTGGTCGGACTTCTCCTTCTTCGGGGAGATCAGCATCTGCCCGACGGAAAATTCCCGAAGAACCGCAGGCATTCCGCCCACGTGGTCGCGGTCGCCGTGCGTTAAGATCACGTAGTCAAGCTTCGTGACCGACTGACTGCGCAGATACGAAATGACTGTATCTGCATTTTCCGGATATCCGGCGTCGATCAGCATTGTCTTGCCGTCGACCGTGATAAAAATCGCATCTGCCTTGCCGATCGCAAGGATGTGCACCTCGCAGCCGGTCGCAGCGGGCGCCGTCGAAGGCGTCGGCGTCAGGGTTGCATTTTTCTCGCCCCCGCCCGGCTGACATCCGGCCGCAGAGAATACGATCACTGCGGCAATCATCAGCGCGAACAGACGCTTTGGCAGAAACTGTAATACTCTTTTCTTCATTCTTCCCTCTTACTTCAAAAAGCCGTTGACGATCTGCGCTTCCGCTTCCTCCTCGGTGAGCCCGAGTGTCATCAGCTTGATAATCTGGTCACCGGCGATCTTGCCGATGGCGGCCTCGTGGATTAAGGACGCGTCGAGATGGTTCGCCGTCAGCATCGGAGCTGCGGCTACCGAGCCGTTCTCCATCAGAATGGCGTCGCACTCGGAATGGCCCTTGCAGCGGTTATTGCCGTTGATGTTCGAGAAAAACTCCTGGCGGGAGTTGCCCTTCGCAACCGAGCGGGACACCAGATCGACCGAGCTGTCCTCGCCGTTGACGTCCACCGAAAAATCGGTCTTCGCATACTGCTGATCATGCGTCATAATCTTCTCGCGGATCACGAGGTTCGCGCGGTCTCCGATCGTCGCACGCGTCGTGCGTACCGTCGAATCAACACCCTCGATCTGCACCGTGTCCATCTCGAGCGTGCTGCCCTCATCGAGGAAGATCACGGTCTCGGGATTTAGGATGCGCTCGCCCGTGCCCTCGCCCGTGCCGTAGTGCTTCTCAACATACTTCACGTGCGCGTTCTTGCCGATGTGGAACGTGTGAATGCCGTCGTGCTCCGACTTCTTGTCACCGCCGTTGTGGATGCCGCAGCCCGCGACGATCGTCACGTCCGCATCCTCACCGACATAGAAATCGTTGTAGACGCACTCCTGCAGACCGCTCTGCGAGATGACAACCGGGATGTGCACGCTCTCGCGCTTCGTCCCCGCCTTGATGATAATGTCGATGCCGGGCTTGTCCGACTTCGTCACGATGTTGATATGCTCCGTCGTGTTACGGCCCGCGCCCTCACCGTTGACACGGAAGTTGTATGCGCCCTGCGGCACCTCGTGCAGGTCCGCAATCTGCTCGAACATATTCTTCAAAATGGCATCCATACTCACTTACCGTCCTTTCCGAACGCCGAGAGTCCCTCGACCTCCTTGTGGTACAGGCATCCGAGCGAATCGCTCAGGATCTTCGGCAGAATCTCCTCGCTCGCCGCCTGCGTGAGCACCTCACCGTCCGCGATCACGATGATGCGGTCGGCGATGTTTAAGATGCGCTCCTGATGGCTGATGATGGCGATCGAGCCGTTCATCTCCTTGTGCAACCGCTCAAAGATGCGGATCAGGTTTTGGAAACTCCACAGATCGATGCCCGCCTCGGGCTCATCGAAGATGGAAAATACAGGCTTTCTCGCCAGAATCGTCGCGATCTCGATGCGCTTCAACTCACCGCCCGAGAGGCTTGCGTTAACCTCGCGGCCGACGTAATCGCGCGCACACAAACCGACCTCCGAGAGATACTGGCACGCCTCCGAGGTTGTCAGCTTGTCACCGTACGCCAATGTCAAAAGGTCCTTCACGGTGATGCCCTTAAACCGGATCGGCATCTGGAACGCAAAGCCGATTCCGAGCTTCGCGCGCTCCGTGATCGACATCCCGGTGATGTCCTGACCGTTGTACAGAATCTGTCCCGACGTCGGGCGCTCGATGCCCATGATCAGGCGCGCAAGCGTCGACTTACCGCCGCCGTTGGGGCCGGTGATCGCGACAAATTCATTGTCTCCGATCGTGAGACTTACATTTTTTATGATTTCTTTCGTCTTCTCCGAATTGTCATCCCGCACTTCGAAGCTGACGTTTCGTAACTCAAGCATAGAGGATTCCTTTCTTCGGAAAGCGCCTCTTTTTACGCTTCCCCGCCGGTATTATACCATAACTTTGTGACCAGTTAAAGAATCGTTTCTACAATATTGTTTGCTTTTTCGGCGCCGCTTATGTATAATATTGCTTGACACTTATGGGACTACATCAATAAGGAGTGTGATTTTTCTTTGGACCCTGCCTCACGGCTGCAATTGATTATTATTCTTATTCTCTTACTTCTGTCCGCATTTTTCTCATCGGCGGAGACGGCTTTGATGTCCGTCAACCGCATGAAGATGCGAAGCCTCGCGGACACTCGCAGAGCGGCCAAGCGCGTAATGCTTTTGATGGAGAACCAGGCAAAGGTTCTCTCTGCGATCCTCATCGGCAACAACGTCGTCAACCTCACGGCTTCCGCCTTGACTTCGGTCTTCGCGCAGCGCCTCTGGGGTCGGACGTATCTCTCCGTGGCAACGGGCGTTCTCACGTTCATTGTCATCATTTTCGGCGAAATCATCCCGAAGACAATCGCATCGCTGTACAGTGACCGGTTCGCCATGGCGTACTCCGGTATTGTTTCTGTGTACACCTGGTGCATGACGCCGTTCATTTTCTTAATCAACCTCTTCTCCAACACGATCCTTCGCATCTTCCGCATCGACCCGAAGAAGCGCGAAACCGTGACCGAGGATGAGCTTCTGACGTTCGTCGAGGCGAGCCATGAGGACGGTGTGTTGGAAAATGAAGAAAAAGAGATGATCAACAACGTGGTGGATTTCGGCGATTCCGTCGCCAAGGATGTCATGGTTCCCCGCATCGACGTCGATTTTGCGAGCACCGACATGTCCTACGACGAGATTGCGGAAGCCTTCCGCGCCAACAACTACTCCCGTCTCCCGGTTTTCGAGACGACGCAGGACAACGTGGTCGGCATCCTGTTTCTGAAGGACCTCTTCCACTACGACGGCCGCAAGGAGGACTTTGACGTCCGCAAACTGATGCGAAAGCCGTTCTTTACCTACGAGTTCAAAAAGACTGCGGACCTTCTTACCGAGCTTCGGCGCGAGTCGGTCACGATTGCGGTTGTCCTCGATGAGTACGGCGCAACGGCCGGCATCATCACCCTGGAGGACCTCCTCGAGGAGATCGTCGGCGAGATCCGCGACGAGTACGACCAGGACGAGCAGGACCCGATCGAGCGCGTCTCCGACACCGAGTTTTTAATCGACGGTTCCGCGAAACTTGAGGATGTCAGCGAGGCCACCGGCCTTATGCTTGCATCCGATGATTACGACTCGATCGCGGGCCACATCTACCAGCTTTTGGAGCACATTCCTGCCGAGGGCGAATCGGTCACCGACGAGGACGGCGTTGTCTATGAGGTTCTGGCGGTCGATAAAAACCGCATCGACAGAATCCGCGTAACGCTTCCGTGCAAGCCCGAGGAAATGCCCGTTCGCGAGATGCCCGAATAAGTACGCTAACGACAAACGAATAAACTGAAAGCAAAAAAAATGCACCCGACGATTCGCCTCGCCGGGTGCATTTTTCGAATGCTTTTTTTATGAAACAACCGATTACTTGCTGTTCGCTTTCGTGAGTTCACGGTTGACCTTGATCAGGTATACCGTCTCCTGCGTTCTCTCGTCGACAACGGACTTTTCGATATCTCCGAGCGCAAGCCATGTGTCGATGTTGACATCGATCTTCTTGCAGCGCTTGCCATGGATCGTCATCGTCTGATCCGCAGTGAACTGTCCGCTCTTGATGCTCGCATCCGAGACTTCGAAGTAGCCGTCCACGCGCTCACACAGACCGATGAAGACATAGTCGATGTCGTATTGCTCGACCAGGGCGCTAACCTCGCGAAGATCGCGCGATTCGTACAGCGTGAGAACATCCTTGTGGCGGTCGTCGACAACCTTCGGATACTCCGAGATGTCGCCGCTGCTGCGCCACAGCCACTCGTGCGTCTGCCAGCCGAGAACGGTCGGCATGCCGGTGAACGCGGATACGCGGTTAAAGTACGTGTAGCTTAGGCCGGACATCTCCAGCACATTGTACTGCTGATCGAACTCCGAATTGATGTAGTCGATGATTTCGGCCTCCGCCCCACTGACATCGTCGCGGATGAACGTGGTTGCATCGAGGCCCTGATACTTGCCGCTGAACCAAGCGGTGTACGCCTCGTTGAAGTAACCTACCGTCGTCATGAACAGGAACAGAATGACGACACCCAACGCCTTCATCGCTCGGTTCACGGGCGTTGAAACGAATCTCGTGATAATGAACGCCATGCTCAATCCGAACATGATGAACGCCTGATACGTCAGCTTAAACATCGTGTTGGCACGGACATACGCACCGCTGTAGATATCGCGGACGTAGATAATCTCCGGAAGCAACACCAGACCGAACGCGCAAAGGCCGATGGTCAGAACGTAAAGGTCCGAAATCTCCAGCGACGAAAGGAAGCCGCTGAAACCGTGCTTTCCGCCGATCTCCGCAAACGGATCATCGAGGGTCGCCTTGTCCGCGGGCTTCTCGATATCCTTCTCGAACTCCTTCGGCAGGGGCTCGATGTGACGGTTCTTTCTGCTGCGCACATGCTCCGCGATGCGGAACCCGAGGAACGACCATACCGCGAGGTTCGGAAGTCCCCACAAAACCGCCAGCTGGAACTGCTTCGTGTGATGCTCTCCCGTGCAGATGCCGATGCCGGACGCGATGCTGTCAAACGTAAGCGTAAACGGCAGCGCTACCAGGGCTCCGACGATTAAGAACATCGCCGCCTGATATGCCGTCAGAATCCATGCGGACACGCGGAACCGGTGAATCACCAGGTTTGAGAACAGAATGATCGCGCCGCACACCACGAAGTAAATCGGAAAATCCCAATAGTTCGTCGTGTGGAACAATCCGACGAAAAATGCACACAGCACAAGCGCCGGGTTAAACGTCTCCTTGAGGATCGTCTCCGTCTTCGGAACGGCGTCATACACACGCACCAGATCCATCGACTTCTTGCGGTCCCAAAGCCACGACAGCAAGAGCGCGAGCACCGTCAACACGAAGATCATGTTGATAACATGTGCGTGGAGGTCTCCGATCGTGAACGAATAGACCGGGAACTCATGGATCGTCTTATCCGGAAGATCCGGCTGGTAACCGATGTATCTCGTCGCATCCGGGAACCAGTAGCTGTACACGGTGTCCTCCCCGTGAAGCCGCTGCAGCTTCGGATAGATGAACTTGTAAATCGGATAATGCATGTTTCCGGCGAAGGTCACTGCCAGGCCGGACAAAGTACCGGCGATCGCCGGACGGAAGAACGGCTTGTTGTTCTCCGAAACGATGCAGCCGATCTCCTGCATGCGGGCCGTCTCCTGCGGGGACCACTTGCGCTTCGCGCGGTCTGCAAGGAAAACGTGCATCAGGTTGTTGCCGATCGAGTACGAAAGCGGGAAACTGAGCGCCGCCAGAAACATCATCGAGATGTTGTAGCCTGCCGTAATCGGAACACCCGCAATCTTGTTGATGTACGTCATCAAAAACTGACCGATATAGTAGTAATTGATACCCTCATTTGCGAACCACATGTCGGCAGCCGGCATATAATCCGACTTGCTCATCGACATCATGTAACCGTAGTCCATGTAGCGCTCGGTTCCGATCGCATCCGGCGTGATGCCCTTTAAGTAGCACCAGAACACCAGGAGTGCGAAGAAGATCGTCTCCGACGTGAAGATTGAGCACAGCCGGTCCGCATTGTAAAAGTTTGTGACACTTGCGTACCGGTTTTTGCGCATCGTCGTAAAATACAAAAACACAAACGATAATGCACACAGAACAACGATGCAGGCGATGCTGCCGCCGCGCGTAAACTTCACGAGATGCACGGACGAAAGCACCCACATCAGCCACCCGGCAGCGCCGACACCGATCGCCTTGGCGAACACCCAGCCGCCGTCTACGAAGTTCTTAAAAAGAACTGCGCTGAACGGCTGCATGGCCAGTCCGATGATCAGAATCGTCATCCACCAGCGCAGCACGTACGAGAAATCCTCCGATCCGAGGTACTTCATTCCCAGAACGAAGAACAGCAGAAACGCGCACGCAGTCAGCGTAAACCGCGTGAGCAGCAACCTTTGATTACTTCGATTCATTTTTCGCTTCCCCCTCTTCCTTCATACTCCGCTTGATGCAGCGATTGATCTCGCGGAAGTCTTTCCAGGCCTGCTTTCCAATCTTGAAGATCTTCTTCATGTTGATCGAGTTCACGCCTCCCTGGCGAGGACGGAACGTGATCGGGATGTACAACACGGGCTCCTTCTTCTTGGCGTACAATACCGAGAGCACCACGTTCGGCAGATTGTAATTCTCGGGAATCACCTTGAGGTTCTTCTCCAGATACTCCGCCTGCATGATTCTGAACGGCGTGTTGGCATCCTTAACGCGGACATGGAAGCACAGAAGGCACACAAGCTTTAAGGTCTTCGTGACGATCACGCGTGAAAATCCGTCCTGACGACCCTTGCGGTGTCCGATCACCATGTGGTACTGCTCCCTCTTCTCCCAGAACTGCGGGAACTCCTCCGGTCTCGTCTGACCGTCGGAATCCGTCTGGAAGACATAGTCGGCACCGTGATCGAGCGCATAGCGGTAACCGTACAAAACCGTGGCTCCGTGTCCGCCGTTCGGCTTCGTGAGAGGGATGAACTTCGGCATGGTCTCCGCCATTTTCTGCATGATCGCATAGGTCGAATCCTTGCTCCCGTCGTCGATGACCACGAGGCGGCTCTCTTCGCTCCGCTCCTTGATCACCTCGTACCACTCTTTCACCACAGTCTCAATGTTCGCTTCCTCGTTGTATGCGGGAATCACGATGTACAACGTGTTCATACGTTAAACTCCTTTATGTTTGTATTTCGTTCCGGATCAGTCCGCAGACGTATTCTCGTCGCCCTGGACATCATCGGGATTGTAATTGAACGGTTTGGTCGTGTCGTAGATCACCGTACCGCCGGACTCAAACACCGCCTGGTACGTGATGGCAATGATGCCGTCATGGAGGTCATATTCCTTCGAGTTTCTGGCCTCGCTGTCCACAACGATATAACGGATGTTGTTCTCGCTGACCAAGGAGATCAGTTCCCACGGGGTCGACGCTTCGTACATCTCCTTCACCTTCATGTTGCGGTACTCCGTGTTGTAGCCTGCGGACCAGGCGTAGTACGGCCAGCCGTAGTACAACATCGCGCCGCCCATGACAAAATTGTTGAGCGAATAGTACGGTGTGAGGAAAATGTCCTGCGAGGTTGCATTTTCCATCACCCAGTTCGTGATCGGATCATCCTCCCGGAATGCCAGGTAGCGACCCTGGCGGATGTCGTTTTTGCGGACCACGGTGCGAAGGTCGTAAAGACCGGTCGCGGTCAGCACGAACAACAGTCCGATGGCCACGATCTTCGGCCATGCGCCGACGCGCTCGTAAAGCCACACCAGAAAACTTGCCGCGGGAATCGCGAGAAGCATCAGGCTCATCATAATGTACTTGTGGTTCACGGTGACGTCGATGGTCAGCGAGATTGTAAACGCGAAGACGAACGGAGCCGCGAACGCAACCCAGATCCATTTGCGGCAGCCGTCAGCGAGAAGGAACCCTGCGAGCAGTACAAACGGCAGGATGCCGCACAGTGTCATAATGTACTCCCAAACGCCCGCGAACGTGCGAAGATCCGCGAGAAATCCGAAGTAGTACTTCGTCTCCACCACCGAGCCGTTGATAAAGAACTTGGTCGCCAGAAGCGTAAGGCCTACCGTCAACAGCGCCGTGAGCGCATATTCGACGCGATGATCCGCGACAAATGCAAGCAAAAACAACACGCACATACATCCGATGACGCACGCGCCGTTAAAGAAACTGCACATTCCGAGCAACAGTCCCACAACGACCGGGCGAACCCAGCTCTCGGGCATCCAGCCCTCGCCCTCAAAGACGGAGAACCGGATGGCGTACCCGACCTTCTCGATGAAGAACAGCTTCAGGTTCGGATCGTCCGCGCGAAGCTCCTCCTCTTTCTTTGCAACCGCTTCCTTCACGCGCGCCACGGCCGCAAACACAAGCGGCAGGAGGAACAAAACCGCGATCAACAGCGCGCACAGGCCGATGGCCAGATGGCGCTGGTTACAATACACATTTAAATTCCAAAGGCCCCAGTCCTCGTGCGTCGTCGTTCCGATGAACTCCTCATTTTCCCGGAACGCCTTCCAGATGGTCTTCGAAAGGTTCTTCTGTTCAACTCCGTAAATCAGCTTCTGCGAGGGCTTTGCAAAGAAATCGAACACCGCATCGCTGCTTCGGAACGCGAACAGCGCCGCCGCAACATAACCGACCGCACGCTTGCCGGTCAGCTTGACCGAGAGCACATACAAAAGCCAGAACGCGCCCGCGAAGCAGATCGTGCTCGGCAGGTTGAACGCCCAGTCGAGGCGCAGCCCGAGATACTCGAGGTTGCCGACCATAAACTGGAACAGGAAGTGGTATTTGATGTCCTCTCCCGCAAAATGCGAGTAGTATGTCGGGAAATTATCGCCTCTCGTGAACGAGCGGATCATGCCGAGATGCGGCGCGAAATCGCTGAATACGCTGTAGCCGACGCGGTACTGGCCGTTCTGGTACGAGAACGTCCACCACATCAAAAAGGCACAGAAGAAAAATGTGATGCAGGCGAACACAACCTCGCCCGTATTGACTTTACTGAGATAGGCTCCGATGCGGCGAAGACGCTTCTTCTGATACAGGTAATACGTCCCGCAGGCATCGAACACCGCGAACACGAGCATCACAACAATGTTCGCGATCCCGAGAGGCTCCTTCGCGCCGCACATCGACGCAAGGTATGCCGTTAAATACGTCGCCCACGTCATCAAAAACGCACCGACGATATACCACAGCGGAAGGCACAGCAATGCCGGCATCACCGACGTCTTCTCCCCAAGATACGTGCGTCTCGTAAACGCCGCATGCTTCGGAAGCGCCAGCGAGCAGATGACAAATCCTGTCAACAGATTTAAGCAAATGTAGATTAACCCCAGCATGTGACCTCCCAACAATCACCTTTGTTCTAACGATCCGGATGCGTCAGCCCTCGCTGCCCGCAGGCGACGGACTCTGCGGAATCGGCGTCGGCGTCGGTCTTGCATTTCTGCTGCCCATGACCGTCGGCGGAATTGCCGCAACGGCGGAAGGGGCACCGCCCTGATTTTCCACAGAAACGTACTCCGTCCTGTCCTCGCCGTGTGTCGGGCTGACCGGCGACTCCGCCATAACCGTGACGGAAACCTCGCCCGTTCCGAACGGCAGCCGGACTCTCTTCTCCAACCCCGCGCCGATGACAAATGCCAGCACGACGCAGGCAATCGCGATCGCCGCGCTCTTAAAAGCAGCAACGCGCGCTTTCTTTTGCTCCTTGCGCACTTTCACCTTGCGAAGCACGCTCTCAAACATCTCATCACTGTTCTTCATATTGAAACCCTGCCTTTTGCAATTCCTCTTTCAACGCTTTCTTCGCATTGTAGAGAAGGTTCTCGATCTGCCGCTTCTTCCGGTCCATGACCGCCGCGGCCTCCTCATTGCTCAAGTCCTCGAAAAATGTCAGCCACAAAACCTGCCGGTACTCTGCCTTCAGCCCACTCATCGCACGGTGCAGCGCAATCTTCTGCTCGTCGCGGATGCAGTTTCGCTCCAGGTTCTCCTCCTCCGCGACCTCCTCGGCCGCCGACAGGGGAATCACCGTCTCCCGCGAGCTTCTTCGGATGTACTTACATGCGAGGTTTCTGCCGATCGCGTACAGCCATGTCTTAAACCGGCTTCTGCCGTGAAACCGCGGCCTCTTTACCGCGATCTCCGCGAACGTGTCCTCCGTCAGATCCTCGGCTAGGGCTACGTTCCGAACAAGGCTGTTCAGATACATCAGCAACCCGTAATGGTACTCACGGATGATCTCCCGCAGTCCCTCATCGTCGCCGCCTAAAAAACGGCGATAACTGCTCTCACCAGGATCCATTGGGGTGCCTCCTCTAAGGATTCAAACTGCCTTTACACTCCTTAGTACCGCAAACGCGGAAAAACTCTAAGCATTTTTCAAAAAAGTTTCAACGAAAACAATGTTTTCGATGCATAATCACAAGTTTCAGTATACCACAGACTCCTTCGTTTCCGCAAGACATTGCTTCACTGCCTTCGCATATTCCGAGGCGCTTAGCGACGTCACTGCGCGCTTCGCCATCCCCAGAATATCCGCGTCCCGGATAGGGTCCGCAATGCGGAAGATATCCTCGCCGCTCTGGCGGATTCCGAAGAAATCTCCCGGTCCTCGAAGGGACAGGTCCTTCTCCGCGATCGCATAGCCGTCGGTGGCCGTCTGCAGCACCGAAAGTCGCTCCTTCGCGTCCGCGGAATCGTTGCCCTGCACGAGGATGCAATACGACTGTTTCTCGCCTCGTCCGACACGGCCGCGCAGCTGGTGCAGTTGTGCAAGACCGAACCGCTCGGCATCCTCGATCATGATCACGGTTGCGTTCGCAACGTCGATGCCGACCTCGATGACCGTGGTGCTCACCAGAATGTCGGTCTCCCTGCGCGCGAAAGCCTCCATCACAGCCGTTTTCTCCTTCGCGCTCATGCGCCCGTGCAGCGTCGCGATTCGCGCATCCGGAAGCTCCTCCGAGAGGCACTCCGCGTAGTCCTCCACATTTTCCGCATCGAGCCCGTCGCTCGCCTCGATCAGCGGGCAGATCACATACGCCTGCTCCCCTGCCGCAATGTGTTCCGCTAAGAAATGATACGCCTTCGGGCGGTACCCCGCGTCCACAACGGCGGTCTTGATCTTCTTCCGGTTCGCGGGCATCTCGTCAAGAATCGAGATGTCGAGATCCGCGTACAGCATCATCGCAAGCGTTCTGGGAATCGGTGTCGCGCTCATCAAAAGAACGTGCGGCGTGCTGCCCTTGTCCGACAGCGCCCTTCGCTGCTCGACGCCGAAGCGGTGCTGCTCATCGACAACGACCGCACCGAGGTGCGCAAACGAAACGCCCTCCTGGAACAGCGCGTGCGTTCCGACCAGCACCTGAAGCTCTCCGGACACCGCACCCGCGAGGATTTCTCTTCTCTGTGCCGCCGTCGTAGAGCCCGTCAAAAGTCCTACTGTGATGCCGAGCGCGCCGAGCCGCTTCGACAGCTCTGCAAAATGCTGCTTCGCAAGCACTTCCGTCGGCACCATCAGACACGCCTGATACCCGGCCTCCGCCGACGATGCGAGCACCAGCTCCGCAATCACGGTCTTGCCCGAGCCGACGTCGCCCTGCAGCAAACGCTGCATCGGGTGGTTCCCGCGAAGGTCCGCCGCAATCTCGCCCCACGCGCGCTTCTGCGCGCCCGTGAGCTCATACGGAAGGCTCTCGATCAGTCTGTTCGCAAACCCGCTGCACGCCACCGGACTTGTGTTCGGAAGCGTCTCCGTCTGCTCGCGAAGGTTCCTTACCGACAGCAAAAAGCCGAAAAATTCATCGAACGCCAGACGGCGCATCGCCTCCCTCGTCGTCTCCTCGTTCTTCGGAAAATGCGCTTCCTCCAGCGCGTCTTTGATCCGCATCAGCCCCGTATCCTTAAGGACCGTCGCCGGAATCTTCTCCCGTATCTCGCAGTTGTCAAGCGCCGCGCGAACCGCCTTGGCGATCGCATTGGTCGTCAGTCCCGAGGTCAGGCCGTACACCGGCCGAAGCGTCTTCATCAGCTCGCGGTACTGCTCGGGCGTGTACATCTCCGGCTGCAGCAGATACCGCTCCCTGCGGTCTCTCGCAACACGACCGCGAAGGAGAACGTACTTGGCGACTGAGATCATTTTCCGAAGGTAGGGGCGGTTGAACCACCGCACCGTGATCGTGCCCGAGGCATCGCGAAACTTTCCCGTTAAGAGGCTTCCCCGCGAGGTCCGGACAACACCGGGAAGGTTCGCAAACGTGCCCAAAACCGTCGCCGTGCGGCCCTCCGTAAGCGATGCGATCGGCACCTCAGGCGCATACATCTCGTAGCGTCTCGGCAGATACGAAAGAAGCTCGCCGACCGTATCGATCCGCAAGCGGTGAAATGCCTCGGCCGTCTTCGGACCGACACCCTTTAATTTTGTGAGCGCTTCCCTCGTCTCCATCGTTACCGCCTTTCGCAGCCCGGGCTTGCGGGCACTCGCAAACGACTCGTGTTACAAAAAACGCCGGCTGCTGTTACGCAACCGGCGCATCCAATCTAACTCACTCCACCGATACAACGTAGTAGTAAATCGGCTGTCCGCCGTTGTGGACCTCAACGTCCACCAGCGGGAATTTCTCGGAGAAACGATCCGCAAGGCCCTGTGCCTGCTCTTCCGTCACATCGCTGCCGTAGTAGATGCTGAGAAGCCCTGCGTCGTCGTCCATCATCGTCTCGATCATCGCAAGCGTCGTGTCGTCGATGTCCTGACCGACCGCCACAATACCGTGATCGGAGATACCCATGATGTCGGACTCGTGAATCTCGTGTCCCTCGAAGCTTGTGTCACGCACCGCGTAGGTGACCTGACCGCTCTTGACGTAGGACAACGCTTCCGTCATCGCCTCGCGGTTCTCGTCCGCGGAAACCTCCGGGTTGAACGCGATGACCGCGCTGATGCCCTGCGGCACCGTCTTGGTCGGGATGACGATGATCTCCTTGTCCTCGACAAGGCTCTTGGCCTGCTCAGCGGCAAGGATGATATTCTTGTTGTTCGGAAGGATGAACACCGTGTTCGCCTCAACGGCGTCAACCGCCTTGAGCATGTCCTCCGTGCTCGGGTTCATCGTCTGACCGCCCTCGATGAGGTAGTCGACGCCGAGCTCGCGGAAAATGGCGTTCATTCCGTCACCGATCGACACCGAGACAAAGCCGAACGGCTTGCGCTCCACCGGTTTCGCCGGCTCGGCAGCCTTCTCTTCGCTCATGATCACGCGCTCGTTGTGCTCCTCGCGCATGTTGTCGATCTTGATGCGGGACAGCTGTCCGAACGTGAGCGCACGCTGAAGAGCAAGACCCGGATCATTCGTATGTACATGTACCTTCACGACGCCGTCATCCGCCACGCAGACGATCGAATCGCCGATGGAGGAAAGGAAAGCCTTGAAGGATGCCTCGTCGGCGAGCGAAAACTCGCGATTCAGCATGATGATAAATTCCGTGCAATAACCGAACTTGATGTCTGCGGTAGAAATGTCCGTCGAACCTGCGCCGCCGGGCTTCTTCTCCGCAGTGGCACTCTCGGACTCTTCGAAGGAGTAATCGATCTCCTTGCCGAGCATGCAGTCGAGACCGCCCTTCATCACCTCGAGAAGACCCGTTCCGCCGGAGTCAACCACACCGGCTTCCTTGAGTACGGGCAGAAGCTCGGGCGTATAATCGAGAGCCTCCTGCATTCTCTTGACAACCTGCGTCGTAAACTCCTCGAAGTCCGTGCAGCTTCCCGCGAGCTCCGCAGCACGCTCCGCACCGGCACGGGCAACCGTTAAGATGGTGCCCTCCTTCGGCTTCATAACCGCATTGTACGCCGTATCAACGGCACGTGCAAAGCTCTCCGCCGCAATCGGAATCGTAATGACCTCATGCTCGCGAACAACCTTGGAAAAACCACGCAACAGCTGCGAAAGAATAACGCCGGAGTTACCGCGCGCACCCTTCAGCGAACCCGAAGACATTGCCTTGGCCAGAGCCTTCATCGAACCGTCTGCGGCATTTACTTCCTTGACCGCCGAGAGGATCGTCAATGTCATATTCGTTCCGGTATCGCCGTCCGGCACCGGGAAAACATTCAACTCGTTAATGATTTCCTTCTTGGACTCCAGATTCTTCGCACCCGCAAGAAACATCTTGCGCATCAGTGCTGCGTCCACTGTTTGCAACGCCACTTTTCGTTCCTCCTTTATGCCCCTGCCGACAAACGGGCGCAGACCGGCTGTGTCTCCGGTCCGGGGCGATAAGTCTTTAGTCGATCACGCGAACGCCGTCGACATAGACATTGATTTTCTCAACCGTTAAACCGGAGAACTCCTCCACCCGGTACTTGACCGTCTCACACAAATTCTGGCACACCGTAGCAACGCTGATGCCGTACGATACGATAATATGAAGGTCAATCGACAGACGGTTGCCCTCGATTTCCACATGAACACCGTGATTTAAGCTCTCGCGGCGCAACAATTTTGCAAGGCCGTCCTTCATGCTGACGGCGGACATGCCGACAACACCGAAGTTCTCGATGGCGGCCGAACCCGCGTACTGCGCAATGACGTCAAGATCGATAAACACTTCTCCGTATTTCGTCTCCAAATTGCCGTCCATGATACACCTCTTTCCCGCGCGCGGCACCCCTTCTTCGCCGCACACGAATATTCGGAATCTGCAACTGCAAACCCCCACATATTATAGTACAAATATGCGAAAAAAGCAAGCCTAACAAAAAGAGTCCGATACCGCGACTTCGCGTCGCTTATCGGACTCCCGCATTTCTCATTCCGTCTCAGGCACGCTCAACAAGGCCGGATCTGAGGCAAGCGGTGCAGACATGCATCTTCTTGGAACCGCCGTCAACCTTCACATGAACCGACTTCACGTTGGACTTCCACATTCTGTTGGCACGTCCGGAAACCTGACTTCTCGTAATGCTGATCTGTCTTCCGAACAGAGCGCCTTTATCACAGATATCACACTTTGCCATGATATCGCACCTCCTTTATCAAATGGACTCAAAAACCCGAACATGCACATAATATCAAACTTGTTCGGAAAATGCAAGCAAAAATTTCGCGGATTTTATGTTTTTTTACATCACTCCGCGTCCTTCGCGTCTTCCTTCATGATCTCGTCGGCGATCATGTTGATTTCCTCCTCGGAAACCTCCTTGTCCGACTTCTTCTTTCCGATCATGTTGCGCACGCGCTCCACCACATCGGGAAGCATCTCGAAGATTCTCGACATCGTGTCCTGATCCTTGATCGTAATCAGTCTCGTGTTGCCGTCGCGGATGATCAAAACCGCGCAGGGCGACATCTTGCCGCCGACCGCACCGGTCGCGCGATTCTTCGCGTCCTTGTTGAAAGCGCCCGCGCCGACCGCGAACGAAACGTCCACCAGAGGAATGATGACCGTGCCGTCCGGCAGCGTTCTCGCATCTCCTACCACACTCTTCGTGGAGACAAATCCTTCCATTCCCTCCAACAGCTTGCTGACGGTCTCACCGAAATTTACTTCTGCCATGATGCTTCTCCATTTCCGCGGAAGCCCCGCTCCCGCTAACTATGCTGAATTGTCGTTACTGTTCCTTTTGTTACGCCGCTTCATCCTTTTTGACAATCTTTTTGAGCTCGCCCGGCGTCGCGGTCATGCTGTCCTTAACCTTCGTAAACTCCTTGCGCATCTTCTTGATGTTCTTGTCGATCAAAAGCCCCAGCGCCCGGATGACAATGCCGAACAACCGGATCCGGCCCTTGAGCATTCCCTCGCCCCGGAGTGTCTCGCCTCCGAAGTCCGGCTCCACATCGATGTGCTTCCAGTACCACGGATACAACACCGCCGCCCCGGCGAAGATCTTGCCGGTCGTCTCGGGGTTCTTCATGCCGAATGTAAGCTCGGCGTGCCCCTTCCTCGGCGCGATGTGTTTGAGTAACCACAGCACCGTCTTCCAGAGCTTTGCAACCGCCGCCTTCGTGGAAGGTTTCTTTATGTATCTTTCCAACAGGCCTTTCTTCCTCGAGAAGAGCTCCGCGACGCATGCAAATGTCTCTTTCACGCCCTCGATCTTCTCCTCGATCCTCTCGGAAAATGATTTCTTCTTCGGTTTTTCGTCCGCCGGCGGCTCTTCCTTCGCCTCCTCGGGCTTGTCGGCAGGTTTCTCCGCAGGCTTCTCTGCCGGCTTCTCCTCTGCCTTTTCCTCTTCCTTCTCTTCTTTCGTATCGTCCTTAGGCGCTGTCTCGGCTACCGTCTCCGCCGGTTTGTTTCCGGCAACGGTTTCCGCGGCGCTGTCTTCTTTCTTCGAAGCATCCTCTTTATCCGCGGCGTCCTCTTTCTTTTCGGATTCTTCCTCGGAGGCGGTTTCATCTTCCGACTCCTCGTCTTCGTCCTCCGACGGATAGACAACACCGTCGCCCTTGCGGCCGAACAGCCACAGGATGCGCATCTTCTTTCGAACCTTCAACGGGCTTTCGATATCAAAGCGCAGATTGAAGGCGCGCAGCAGCCAATGCACCTGAACCGTGCCCTCGAAGTCCTGTTTTGATCGGATGCTCCCTTCCAGTCGGTAGCGGATCGGAACGAACAGCACTAACGCAAGCACAAGGAGCACCAGCCCGAGAATGCACAGGAGGGTGATTCCTATGATTTTCAACACAAGCCAAACGACTCCCATTCCTGCCTCCC
Source organism: Lachnospiraceae bacterium (assembly GCA_017617395.1). Classification (GTDB taxonomy): domain Bacteria; phylum Bacillota; class Clostridia; order Lachnospirales; family Lachnospiraceae; genus ISDg. The sequence goes on along the minus strand of JAFZWG010000085.1, from coordinate 7,072 downwards.
GTCAAAGAAGCCCGGAAACGGTGAAGTTTCCACTCTTCGCCATCTCCTCAACCATGCTGCGGACCAGCTCAAGCGCATTTTCACGGCTCTTCGCGACACCTAAAACATCGATGTCCCGCTTGGCCGCCTCGATGCGCGCGTACGCAAGCGGCGTGATCTCCATCAGCCCCTGCGTGGCGTCCGAATGCGTCACCAAATACACTCCCTCGCCGCCGCGATTTTTGCGAATCGCACGAATCATGGTACCGAGGTCGTCAGCGTCCTCCTCGATTGTCTTGACCCGACTGCTGAGTTTGAGCATATCCTCCTGCCTCTCCCGCTGCGAAACCGCCGTCCCGCAGCACACCGCAAACCTGCTTACAGCGACTTGCGAAGCTCCGAAATCGCATATCTGCGCTCGCCGTCCGTACGGCATCCGCGGAGCGCCGCAAGCATGTATTCCATCACCTCGGAGCGGTTCTCAAACCACACGGGAAGCTCCGAGAGTACCGATGCCATCCATTCTCTTACCAGGGACTTCGGAAGTCCCTCGAACCGCGCCTCAAGCTGCGCATACAGCTCGTCGCGGCACGCGTCCACCTGCTCCGGCGTAACCTTCGGCGACACTTCCTCCGAGAGCGAGGCAAATGCAGACGTGGACATGAGTCTCGCCGCCTTCATCACGGGGATGTACGCCGCTGCCGTCTCGTCGTCCATCGCGTCGATCGCGGACTGCAGCCGTCCCGTCTCCTGCTCGGTCATCACCGAAAGCGGCTCGAAGAACCTCTCCATCGCGTCGTGCGCCGCTGCCGCGAGGCGCTCGTACGAAGCTTCGTCAACCTCCTCGCCGGCCGCGCGCGAAAGCTGCGCCAAAACCGCCGGACAGAGCTCCTTCTCCACCGAGGAATCCTTCGCCAGATCCTCCTGAACACCGCTTAAGATGCCGATCGCCGCCATCGGGTTGATGCACCGGACGATGCTCTCGCAAAGACCGATGTTCGCATCGAGCGTTCCGCAGAGCCGATCAAGCGTTTCGCTCATCTCCTCCGCGCCGTCCGTTGCCTCCGAAACCGCAAGCTCCGAGGCCTTCGCCAGAACGGCTTTTGCCTCCGAAACCGCCTCGTCCGTGACGCCGACATCCTCGCCGATTGCCGCCGCGGAGCGGATGCGGTAACAGAAGGACTCCAGTCCGTAACCGTCCTCCTGGCCGTTGTACAGCGACAGGTATCCGGCGATCATATCATAAAAACGTTTCTTCGTGATTCGTGCGGGAAATGCAGAAACCATCGACTGCACCCGCAGGTTCATCATCATCGGGTCGTTGCCCGCGAAGATGCGTGCCAGTAAGCTTCTAACCTCATCGTCCGTATCCACGGGCACCACGGTCTTCTCGCCGGCCGCGCGCCTTGCGAGTGCCTTGCGCAAAACCGTCGCCTCGGCACGGCATCTCGCCAGTGCCTCGACCGACGCCGCGATCCTCTCGCGAAGCGCCAGGAGTTTCTCCGTGCCCGCAGCCAGGTCGTCTGCTTCCTCTCCGGCAAGCGTCTTCGCAACCGGCAAAGCCACCGACAGCCACTCGCCGCGGAGCGCTTCGGCGGATGCATTTTCCGAATCCTCTGCATCCGGCAGGTTCTCGATGCCGGCCGCAAGGTTCAGCCATGCCATATCATAGAAGCCGCTGCAGAGGCGGCGCTCAATACTCTTTACACTCATCCTATCGTATCGTCTCCCGAATCATCCTTTTTTACTTCGTCGGTGATCTCCGAAAGGAGCTCCCCGCCAAGACCGCCCGCCGGCTCACGCTTCACGTGCGTGTGCGTGTAGAGGTGGTCCATGCAATATTCGTAATCGCCCTCGCACTTCGAGCAGAACCGGAACTCCAGCATGTCGTCGTCAAGCTCGGTCCGGCCGCACACCGCACAGCGATGCTTGGTGATGACCTTCTTCGTGCCCGCGGTGTTCACCACACTGCCCTCGCGCTCGCCGGTGCGAACGCCCTGCATGTACGCGTAGCGCCTGCGAAGATCCGCGATCGTCGCCCGTCTGGCCCGCCGCGATTTTCTCGTCGCAAACCAGAAGATCAAGAAGTTCGCGATTCCGACCAGGAACGGGATCACAACAACCAGGAACGGCTTCGCTCCCAGGTAGATGTAAATCTTGGCAAACTGATATGCGTAGTACGCGCCGTAGAAGATTCCCAGATATTTCACCTTGATCGGAAGCAGGAAGAACAACAGAAGCTGCACCTCACCGAACTCCACCGCAAAGGAGAAGAACATCGCCAGATTGATGTACTCCAAAGACGCTCCGACCGAGAGTCCGACACCCGTGATCCAATAATACATAAAATACGTGATAATGCTGCCGAGAATGGTCAGCAATATTCCCGAAAAATAAAACAGATTGAAGCGGAACGCTCCCCATCTCATCTCCAGCATATTGCCGATAAAGTAGTACAGGTACATGGAGATGAGCACGAAGAACAGCTGCTCCTGCTGCTCGATCGGCTGAACCAAAAAGGTCACAAGCCGCCACACCTGACCGTGCATAAAGACTTTTTCGATGTCCAGCGCCAGCCACTGCACATAAAAGTCCGCGTTGACGAAGAAAATCACCAATCCGACGCCGTACAGAAGCATCAGATACTTCATCAGACCGTGGATGGCGTATTTGCCGAATTTGCGTTCCAGTTTGTTAATCATACGTCCTGCTTTCCTTCTCCGGCACGACCCCACACCCGGCGGAAATTCACCCGCTCCCTCGCGCCGTCCAATCAAAAATCAATCATAATCATTATATGTTTTTCCCGTAGTAATGTCAAACGATTTGTGCTATACTTGGCTTGTTTCACAGCGTCCGACACCGGCATCCGGCACCTGCGCTGCGAGTCTTACGACACGGAGGAGATACCCATGGCACTGGACGGAATCACCGTCGCCTGCCTCGTACACGAATGGCGAGAAAAGCTCGTCGGAGGGCGGATCACGAAGATCGCACAGCCCGAGCCCGATGCGCTTTTATTGACGATAAAAAACTATGACACCTACCGGCTTCACCTGTCCGCGAGCGCATCTCTGCCGCTCGCGTGCCTGATTCCGGATAACCGCCCCTCTCCGCTCACCGCACCGGCATTTTGCATGCTTTTACGGAAGCACTTAAGCAGCGCGCGGATCCTCTCGGTTGACCAGCCCGACCTCGAGCGCGTCATCCGCATCAGGATCGAGCATCTCGACGAGATGGGCGACACGCGCATCAAGCACCTCATCATCGAGCTGATGGGCAAGCATTCGAACATCATCTTCTGCGATGAATCGGACACCATCGTCGACAGCATCAAGCGAGTCTCTCAGATGGTCAGCTCTGTCCGAGAAGTCCTTCCGGGCCGAAGCTACTTCATCCCGAAGACCGCCGAGAAGCTCTCTCTTCTTACGGACAGTACGGAAGCACTCGCCGCAGGTATCCGTGCCTGCGCCGGAGATCTTCGCCGCGCCGTCTACACGACCGTCACAGGCTTAAGCCCCGTGATCGCCAACGAGCTTCTGCACCGCGCGGGCCTCGATTCGGCCAATGATACAGCCGAGTGCTCCGACGCCGATTTTGAACGCCTCGGGACTGAGCTTTCGAAGCTGCGCGGACGGATTGAGAGCGGGGATTTTTCGCCGATGTGTGCGCTGGAGGATTCGGTTCCCGCGGAATTTGCCGCACTGCCGCTCACAGTGTATACGGACTACAGCCGCTATGAGGCGAAGGCCTTCGACTCAATGAGTGAGCTGCTTTTGTACTACTACGAGACCAAGGAGGCAGCGACGCGCATCCGCCAGAAGTCGTCGGAGCTTCGCCGCACCGTACAAACCGCGATTGAGCGTGTCGCGAAGAAGCTCGATCTGCAGGAGAAACAATTTGCCGACACGGAGAAGAAGGACCGCTTCCGCATCTACGGCGAGCTGTTGACAACCTACGGCTACAGCGCCGTCTCGGGCTCGAAGTCCTTCACGTGCACAAACTACTACGACAATCAGGAGATCACAATCCCGCTCGACGAGACGCTCTCCGTCATGGATAACGCAAAGCGCTACTACGAGCGCTACAGCAAGCTGAAACGAACCGGCGAGGCGGTTTCCGCGCACATCACCGAAAGCCGCGAGGAACTGGCTCACCTGGAGTCCGTCCGCGACTCCTTAGAGTACGCTAAGGATGAGGCCGACCTTGCGGACATCCGCCGCGAGCTCACGGACTACGGGTATCTGAAGTTTCACCGCGACGGAAACTCAAAGAAGGCGCCGAAGAAGCCCGCAAGCCGCCCGTACCACTACCGCACCGCCGAAGGCTTTGACATCTACGTCGGCAAGAACAATTACCAGAACGAGGAACTCACGCACCACTTTGCTGCCGGCAACGACTGGTGGTTCCACGCCAAGGGCGTTCCCGGTTCCCACGTCGTGCTTCGCTGCGGCGACGCCGAGGTTCCGGATGCGGTGTTCGAGCTGGCCGGATCGCTGGCTGCATTTTACTCGAAGCGGCGCGAGCAGGCGAAGGTCGAGGTCGACTATCTTCGAAAGAAAAATGTGAAAAAGCCCGCCGGCGGCAAGCCCGGCTTTGTCGTTTACTACACCAACTACTCCCTGGTTGCGGAGCCCGCGGAACACGCGGAACTTTTAGTCACGGAGTAGACCGAAAGGATTTTGTATGATTCTGGCTGACATCCATACGCACACAAGCTTTTCCACGGACAGTGATGCCGCACCGGAGGCAATGCTGCAAAGCGCCGTCTTCCGCGGTCTTACAACGTACTGCATCACCGACCATATGGACTGGCTCTTTCCGCTGGACCAGGGGCTGTTTCTGTTCGATCCGGAGGAGTATTTTGCGAAGCTTACGAAGCTGCGCGACGAGTGGAGCGACCGCATCGACCTTCGCATCGGCGTGGAGCTCGGACTCCGCGACGAGGAGGACGTTGTGGAACCGGTACGGCAATACTATGAGGAGCTTCTGCGCAAGTACCCGTTTGACTTCGTGATCGGCTCGACGCACTGCGTGTGCCACACCGACCCCTACTACCCGCAGTACTGGGAGGATCGCACGGGCACCGAGGGCGTTCTTCGGTACCTTGAGGCCGAGCTATGGAACATGGAGCACTACGACGACTTCCAGGTCTGCGGTCATCTCGACTACATCCTCCGCTACGTGCCGAAGAACCGCCGTGTAAACAAAGATAAGCTCGCGGACGTGATCGACGCGATCCTTCGCACGATCATCCGACGCGGCATCGGTCTGGAGATCAACACCGGAGCGCTTCGGCGCAACTACCCCGACACGAACCCTTCCGCCGCCATTGCGGCGCGCTACAAGGAACTCGGCGGAACGCTGATTACCGTCGGCTCCGACGCCCACTTTGCCGAGCATGTCGCCGCGGACTTCGACCGCGCGGAGGCGATGCTCACCTCGTTAGGGTTCACCTCCTACGCGACCTTCAAGGCCGGTCAGCCGGAGTTTCACAAGTTTTAAGAGTTAAATCTTCAAGCACAAAAATGCCCTCCTCGCTGGTCATCCGGCAAGGAGGGTTTTTCTTGTAAATATCAATAGTTTCTTCCCGCACGAAGCTTTGCGACCACTCCCGCGAGCGCGGTCACTGCCGCGTCGACCTCGGCCTGCGTCGTCTCTGAAGAGATGGTCATGCGGACCGTTCCCTTCTCGTACTCTGCCGGAACACCGATTGCGCGGATCACATGCGACACCTCTCCCGAAGCCGACGTGCACGCCGAGCCGCCCGAGCAGGCAATGCCCGCCATGTCCATCAGCACAAGCACCGAGGCCGCCTCGACTCCCGCAAAGGAGACGCTCACATTTCCCGCAAGCCGGCTGACTCTGCTGCCGTTTACTCTCACATCGGGAATCTCCGCCGTAATCCGGTCGATCATCATATTTCCGAGCGCACGCACACGCCGCGAGGACTCCCGCAATTCCCTGCAGGAAACCACCAACGCGGCCGCCATGCCGACGATGCCGGCGACATTTTCCGTACCTGCGCGAAGCCGCATCTCCTGCGGTCCGCCGTGCATCTGCGGCGCAATTTTCGTTCCCTCGCGAACGAACAAAAAGCCCGTACCCTTCGGCCCGCCGAACTTGTGCGCGGAGCCCGCGAGCATCGCAATTCCTTGATAGTTGTAGGGCGTATCCCCCGGAGGAAGCTTGCCCGCTCCCTCGGAACTTCCCAGAGCAAACGGCACATGTCCGACCGCCTGCACCGCGTCCGTGAAAAATGCTACCCCTCTCTCCTTCGCAACCGCCGCAATCTCCGCGACCGGCTGAATCGTTCCGATCTCGTTGTTCGCGAACTGGATCGCGATCAGGATCGTGTCCGGCCGGATGGCCGCCGCGACCTGCGAAGCGCTGACCAGCCCGTCGCCGTTCACCGGAAGAACCGTCACCTCCGCCCCCATGCCGCGAAGCCACGCAATGCTCCCGCCGACCGCGTGATGCTCGATGTTCGTGGTGATGATATGCTTCCCTCTGGCGCAATTGGCCTCAAAGTATCCCTTGATCGCCAGGTTGTCGCTCTCCGTTCCGCCCGAGGTAAATACAATCTCGCTCGGCTTGCACCACAGACACGTCGCGATGTCCTCTCTCGCCTTCTGGATCGCCTTCTTCGCGGACAACCCCGGCGAGTGCAGGGAGGACGGATTCCCGTACTCCTCCGCCAGATACGGCATCGCTGCCGCCAAAGCCTCCGCGCGCGTCTTCATCGAAGCTGCATTGTCAAGATAAATCGCCATTTTCCGCTGTCTCCATCGCCTCGGGTTCCATCGACGAGGCTTTCTTTCTCGCTCTCAACATGAGCAGGTAATATCCGATCGGAATCGCAAACCACAGCACCACCCAGACAGCAAATCCGATGTCCCGCCCGGTCGTCGTAAGCGTCCGGATCGGAAGCATGCTCGGATTGCTTGCAAGGATCACCGTGTCCACCTTCATGTTTTCGTACACAAAGCTCGGACCGTCCTTGCCTATGCGATACGCTACGCCCACAACAAAATCACCGGACCACGTGCCGAAGCCGTCAAACGAGATCCACTCGTTCTCCGACAGGTTTTCG
>JAFZWG010000084.1 GCA_017617395.1 Lachnospiraceae bacterium | reverse complement strand
TCTTGCAGAATCTGCAGTACTTCTGGGTCTCCATCCTATCCGGATGGTTTTTCTTTTCCTTGGTCGTGTTGTAATTACGCTGCTTGCACTCGGTGCATGCCAATGTAATCTTCACTCGCATAACTCTCACCTCCGTATAAATTTAGGCATAAAAAAAAGACCTCTTCCATAGCCTCACTACTATAGCACAACCCTCTTGCGAAAGTCAAGCAAAATATTTTCCGTCGAAAAATGCACCCGGACCATCCCGCAAATCCCCCGCGAAGCCCCCGCAGGGGACCCGCGCGGCCGTCAGATGCCGCGCAGGAAAACCCATGCGAAACGTGTGGCAAAGGATTTGCCGCGAAGTGTTCTTGTCCGGATCTTGCGATACAAAGCCAGCGCTCTGCGCCGCTCCTCCCGCGTGATGGTTCCCGGGCCGAAGTTCGCCCGGTTGCCGAGATCGTAAATCCAGCGAAGCGCATCGATGTTTCCGAGAACACCGGAGACGCGCTCCGTGTAGCTGCTCTCCGTCTCGCCCGGCTGAAGCGCGATGCCGTTTAACCGGAAGAGATATCCGATCTCACGGCACACGGCGATCACCGCGCGTCTCGGCTCCGTGCCGAGGATGCGGCTTCGTCTTCTGGAGCGGGCGTACGCGCGTCGGATGCACAGTGCGCTTCCGATTATAAATAGAACCAGCCCTGTGATCAGGATCGTCTTCCACGGGCCGCTGCCGCTTTCGCTGTCATCGGCGCGCTCCGGCGTGTCCGTGATCCCGGGCGTGACCTGCGGCGCAACTGTGGGCGTCTTCGTCGCGGCCGGCGTCGGTGTCTTCGTCGGAGCGGGCGTCGCCGTGGCCTTCGGGGTTACCGCCCCGCTCGGCGCCTTCGTCGGCTCGCCGGTCAGCGCGGGTGTAGGCGTATTGAAAGGCGTGGGCGTCAGCGTCGGCTGTGCATCGATCACCCGAAGCTTGGAGAGATATGCCAGCGTATCATCCAGAGACTCCCCGTCAAAGGTCACCTCCACCGGAAACCAGCCGTAGCCGTCGATATAAATCTCCACCCATGCATGCGCGGAACCGTCGTACACCTCAAGAGTCTCCATAGAGATTGTCTCCTGACGGCTTGAGCCGGCATCGCGGATGTTCATGAATTCGGTTCCCGCGGGCTTCGCGTCCTTCATGTCCTGCGACTGAATCACGTAGCCTTCCGCAAACCGCGCCGGAATTCCGAGCGAGCGGAACAGCATAACGCCCGCGCTCGCAAAATGCACACAGAAGCCGGCCTTCTTTTCCTCAAGGAAATACATGATAAAGTCTTTGCCCTTCGGAACCGGTCCGGGGCGCTTGGTATATCCGTAACCCCGCAGATAATCCTGAACGGCACAGATCGCGTCGAAGACGGTTGCATTTTCCGAAAGCTTCACTTTTCCATTCACGGAAGCGCATTGCTTCGGAATCTCCAGATAATTCGCATGAACAAACTCATCGTACCGGGCCATCAACTCCGCAAGCTGCGGCGTTTTCGTATTCGCCACAGACGGCTTCGTGATATCCGTCGTATACGCCAGGTAGGAAGGAACGCTCCAGTCGTTGTAAACAAAGTTGCAGCGGTAACGGTAGCGGTTGCCCTCCGTGGCAGTGAAGCAGCCTTCGCGGTCATGCGAGAAACGCACATACTGCCCCTCGAACCCCGAAACCGCGATCGTGTCGTACGGCGTGAAGATGTAATTCTCACCTTCGTCGAGCACCTCCACGGACATATAGGAGCTCTTGATCGGAAACCGCACGGCCGTCATCTGGGGACCGTAATCAATGAAGTCCTTTCCGATCTGCCCTGTCATGGTCGAGATGTCCACAACTCCCTCGCCGCGGCGGTCGATGTCCTCGATCTGGAAAACGTGCCGCGTCGCCGAGTTCCAGGTTATGCCGTCATACTCGCCGTACGCCGCAGCGCGCAGATAGATTGACGACATCCCCGAGGGGTATGTCACGCGGAGCCGGAGTTCCCCCGCATCCGAAACATAACCGTCCAGCGGCAGCACGCCGTTGCTCATTCCCATGCGTTGCGCACTTGAGCCCGGTTTCGAATCAAAGAAGGAAGGCATTTTCTCCCAGAGGATGTCGTGAAGCCTATCGCGAACCTCGAGATAGCGGATGTTTTCGTCGTAAAATGCATCGTTTATAACAAGCGTTGCCGGAATCGTGACAATCGCGAGGGCCAGCGCAGCGCCGGTCCGCAGACGATTACCCGAGCGTACGGGCAGCGCGAACGAATCCTGCACCACGACGTAATACAGCGCCAGCGCAACATACAAAACGAGCATCCAGATCGGCGGGAAGATATTTAACGACACGACGATCGTCGGGGCGAACACCGAGGCGGCAATCCACGCCAGCGGCGCAATTCCGCCTGCCGCGGAAACCGAAAACATCAAAAGAATTGTTGTGGGCAGAAGCCATGCCAGAAACGGTGCCATTCCCTCGGTGGATTCCGGGAAGGGTATCGGGAGCCTCCAGCCCATATAGCTGTTGGCGCGCACCGCAAACTCGGCCAGGATGCCGCGGATGCCGTTCATCGTCTCCTCGCGGAACACCGCACAGAAGGCCGCTGCCGGCACGAGCGGAGTCAGCCGTGCCAGAAGACGATACTTAAAGGATTGTGCCGCCTGAAGCGCGAACCACAGAGGAACGCTGAACCCGGCGAGCAAAAGGATCAATTCGCGCGGAAACGTAACACCGACAGCCTCACTCAGCACCGCACAGGGAATCCATGCGCCGATCCAGGTCGCCGTAATTCCGAAAAATGCATGAAGCGCCGTGTCGCGTTTGCGCTGCTCATACCCGTCCATGTCGCATGTCCTCCTTTCTGTGTGGATTTGCCGCAGGATGCATTGATGCTGCGGTGAATTTTCCTCGTCGTTACCGACGGCGAGGGTATATTTCTGTCTTGTTCTACGCAAGTAGAATTATAGTGTTATCACGTCTGCTGCGGGGCCGAGGTCCTCCGCCAGATGCTCCGCGCGAAGCCGGATCACACGCTCGCCCATCGTAAGCTGCGGAGCTTTTGTCTTCTCGTCGGTCACGAAAAGCACCGTCACATTGGCTTCGGCGCGAAGCGATCCGAGACCAAGCGCCGAGCTCTCCGTCCAGCGGTTCGTGATATAGATGATATTTCGGTAGCGCTCGTCGGCAAACCGCTGCGCATATCCGGCCGTCACGGAACAGTCATCCGCGTACGGGTGAACACAGAACAGCTGCGTCTGCACAGCATCCCACTCCTCGTCCTCGGCGATGCGCATATGCCATGCGTTGCCGGGCTCCGTCAACCATCCGATGTAGAAGATCTGACGGTCGCGGCGAAGCCGGCGCGCCACCGAGGAGATCACCGTCATCAGCGCATCGTACTGCTCTTCCGCCACCGACTGCGGCATCTCATAGATGTCGGCCAGAACCAGGACGGAGGTATCGATCGGAAGTCCCAGCTCCTTCACCATCGTAACATCGCGGGAGACGGTCAGATTCCAGTGAATTCGGTTCTGCCGGTCACCCGGACGATACTCGCGCACACCGAAGAGCTCCGAAGGGTCGTCACCGGCCCGCGTCTGCGAGTACTCCTCGTCCGCGATATAGGCGTACGGATTCGGCTGCACAAGCGTAAGTCCCGCATCAACCATCTCCGGGTAAACCAGAAAGTCTGCCGCCTGCGTACCCACGCGCGCACGCACGCGGAAGAAGCCGAACGGCACATTTGCAACCACTTTGATGAGCTTCAGCCCGATCCTGCCGCAGTGCGACGACTGCTCTCTCAGCTCCGCCCGCCCGATCGTCTTGCCGGGAATGGCGGCGGTGCCCTGAATCACGCGCGACGCGCCGGCCAGCACATCCTCCACCAGAACGTGGATGCGGATATTTGCGCACGGGATGCTGCCGCGGTTCGTGATCGCCACATAAAACGGAAAATTCTCCCCGCTCCGCACCGGCATCTTCTCCGCATGGATCGAGGCGTACAGCTTGCCGTGCATTCTGAGCATACAAATAAGGCTGACGAACGGAAGCATCAGCCCTACACAAAAAAGTATGACAAAGAAACGGTTACTGAACATAACCGTGGCAAATCCTGCGAAAACCATCGCGATCAAATAGCATAGCCAGTTCCAGAACATCCGATTTCCCCCGCATCAAAAGCCAAAACACCGCCCGCCGCAGCGGGCACAATCGCAATCTTACGCGAAGATGCGCGGCGGAACCACGCTCTGCAGAACCTGCTCCGCAACCGACTCCGCGGTCACGCGGTTCATGCGCGCCAGAGGCGTCAGAATCATGCGGTGCGCCGTCGTGACGGTGAACACACTCATGACGTCCTCCGGAACGGTGTACGTGCGGCGGTCGAGCATCGCATTGGCCTTCGCCATCGCAATGATTGCCAGCGTGCCGCGCGGGCTGATTCCCAGCGAGAGCATGTCGTGATGTCTCGTCTGGTTGACAAGTTCCGTGACGTACGTATAAATCCGGTCGTCGACATGCACCTTCTCCGCCTGCTTGCGGATCCACAGCAGGTCGTTTGCGTTTATGACGGTTCCCACGCTGTCAATCGGGTTTCTGTCCTTGCGGTCACGAAGCATCTGCACCTCATCCGTACCGGAAGGATAACCGATGCTCACACGGATCATGAAGCGGTCGAGCTGTGAGTCCGGAAGCATCTGCGTTCCCGCGGCGCCGATCGGATTCTGCGTCGCGATGACGATGAAAGGCTGCGGAACCTCGCGGGTCGTTCCGTCGACTGTGACTGTGCCCTCCTCCATGACCTCCAGAAGCGCCGACTGCGTCTTCGAGGACGTGCGGTTGATCTCGTCCGCAAGGAAGAGATTGCACATCACGCTGCCGGGCACGTACTCCTGCCGCTTCGTCTCCTTGTTGTAGATCCGGAAGCCGACCACGTCCGACGGCATGACGTCGGGCGTAAACTGCATCCGGTGATAGTCCATCTTCATAACCTTGGAAAATGCAACCGCCAAAGTCGTCTTTCCGACACCCGGCACATCCTCCATCAAAATGTGACCGCCGGCCAGAATCGCCGTCAGCACGCGGCGGATCACCATCGGCTTTCCGACGACCGCCTTCCCCACTTCCTTCTCAATGCGCTCAAGCGCATCGTACATTCCGTTCATCATCTCTGCAGAAAGTACCTGTTCTCCCGTTCCCGACATTGTCATTTTCCTCCGCCAAGCATTTGAGGGTCGCCGTCACCGAGGCCGACCGCCTATACAGTATACCACACGAAGCGGTATTTGAAAAGCACACAAAAAGGCGACAACCCCGAAGGATTGCCGCCCCGACATGCTTTGTTCGATTATCTGATGATGCGGAACTTGCCGATGAACGGAAGCTCTTTCGCCTTGCCGTTGTTCGCGTTCATGATACCGATTACCATATATCCAAGACCAACCAGGTAAAGGATGAAGGAAAGGATCTTGACGATCGGAATCCAAACAATAAGCGAAGCTGCAATCCAGCAAACGCAAAGAACCAAGCCCTGATTTGCATGGAAGCGAGCAAATTTGCTCTGAGGAGCCGCTACCAACGGAACAATGAACAAAATCCAGATGTACGAAAGAATCGCCATCGACTTGTTCGCCTCGATATCCGCCGGATCCATCTGAGACGTGAAGTCCGGTGTATTCTCGATCAACGCCTTAAAATCAAAACCACTGCCGGCCTGTCCTGCCTGACCCTGCTGGGGAGCTGCCTGCTGGGGAGCTGCGCCCTGCTGTGCACCGCAAGCGGGGCAAAACGCTGCGCCATCCTGAAGCTGTGCGCCGCACTGATTGCAAAATGCCATAGTTGTTTCCTCCTAGACCATAGTTGTGGGATCAATCGTCCGTATGTTTTGTCTATGTAATCAACATACACAAGGCAAGTATAGTCCATTTTTTATGAAAAGTAAACATTTATTGCGAAAAATGCACACACTTTTTTCGCTTTCCGGACGATGCGCAACGCATGTCAATCAAAGGTGATAATACTCGGAATACTTCTTGCGGAAATAACGAAGCAAAGGCTCCGCCGTCGCCTCGCGACCGCAGACGGCCGCAAGCACTTCCTTCGGGCGTCTCGTGTTGCCGTGGCGGTGAATCTTGTCCGTAAGCCATGCGCGGATCTCGCCGATGCGGCCCTCCGCAAGGATCGGATCGATCGGACCGAGGTCCGCCTCCATCGCCTCCAAAAACATACCGTCGTAGATGCTTCCCAGAAGGTACGTCGGAAAATACCCGAACGAACCGTCGCTCCAGTGCATATCCTGCAAAATTCCCTCCGCGTCGTTCGCGGGAACGATGCCAAGGTACTCTTCCATTTTCCGATTCCACAGAGCGGGAAGTTCGGAAACCGGCACGCCCTCGCGGAAGATGGCCTTCTCAACCTCGTAGCGCAGGATCACGTGCAGGCAGTACGTCACCTCGTCCGCCGCCGTGCGGATCATGCTCGCGCGCACGTGGTTGATCTCCGCCGCGAACTCCTCCAAGGAGACGTCCGCAAACTCCGGCTGCAGCTTCTGTACGTCCGCATAGATCGGCTTCCAGAAGTTGATGTTGCGCCCTAAGATGTTCTCAAGGAAGCGCGACTGGCTCTCGTGGATTCCGAGGTAATCGCAGCCGCCGGCCGGGGTTGCGCCGTACCGCGGGTCGACATTCTGCTCGAAGATGGCGTGACCGCCCTCATGGATGGCCGAGAACATCGGGTCGATTGCGTTGTCCTCGCGGAAATGGTTCGTCACACGAACGTCCGTAGGCACCAGGTCGAGCGTGAACGGATGCTCCGACTCCGCCGTCGTGCCGCGGCTCCAGTCAAAGCCGATGTAGGTAAGAAGAAGCTTCTGCACCTTCTTCTCGGCCTCGATGTCGTATTTGCGGTTGAATTTGGAGTCGTCGGGCTGCTTCGCCGCTAAAATCTCGTGTACCAACGGGATCAAACCGTCCCGAAGCTCGGAGAAGATGCGGTCGACCGTCGCCGAATCCATTCCCTTCTCGTAGTCGTCCAGCAGTGAATCGTAGATCTCCATGTCGGGGTGCGTGTACGACTTGATCTCCTTCGTGATCTCGATCTGCTTCTCCAGGTGCGGCGCGAAGATAGAGAAATCCGAGGCCTCCTTGGCCTCCTCCCACGCGCGCTCCGACGCCGTGCTGATGGCAACCGCGCGGCGGAACACCTCCTCGGGAATGCGGCGCCGACGCTCCTGCTCCTCGCGCATCGTCTTTACGTTAAACTTCCACATATCATCGAGCTGATCCCACTCCCCGGGCTCGGACAGGTCCTGCAAAAGCTTGTACAGCTCGTCCGACGTCGAAAGGCGGAACGACTCCGTCTCGATGTAATCCATCGCGTCCGAATGCGCGTCAAAGCCGCCGTCCGGCATGATCGTGCGCATGTCCCAGTACAACAGCTCACTGATGGTCGAAAACTTCGTAAGCTGGGCATCAATCTCTTTCAAACGGTCTAATTTAGCACTCATACATCCTCGCTTTCCTGCATTTTCCGATTCTTTGTTTGCGCATACGTCTTCGCGCGGAAAATGCAACCAAAAGGGCGACAGGTCTCGCCCGTCGCCCTCAGTATACCACATTTTGTTATGCCTGATAACCCTCCTCGGCCTCTTCCTTGCGCTTTTTCGCGATCAGGAATACGGTTGCGGCCGCGAGCAGTACCATCCACATCGAAAGGAACGCAAGATCGCCGGTCTTGGGCGAATCCGGATTGTTCTTCTGCGTGATCTCGACCTTCACCGTCGCCTCGCCGTCCGTGAAGAGCACCTTCATGCTGATCTCGCCGGTCGGAAGCGTCTGCAGGTACTCCGGCTTCAGCGTGATCTTGCCGGTGGCATCGATCGTGTAATCCTTGCCCTCGGTCAACTTCTTGCCGTCAACCTCGATGCCGTCGAAGTTCTCGCGCAGCTTGTCATCGTCGCTGCTTCTGTGGATGACGATCGGAAGTTCCTTCTCCGACCCCTTCTCCCAGGTCTCCTTGCCGGAGCCGTCGGGCGTGTAGGTCACCGGATCGTCCTTCGGATCCTCCTTCGGGTCTTCCTTCGTCTTCTTCTCAAGCTTCGGAATCGTCTCGTTCTCGATCTCGCCGCAGATCTTGCAGACGCGGCGCATAAGTCCGGGCTCTTCCTCGGTCGCGGGCTTCACGATCTCCCACGCGCTCCAGTCGTGCTCGGTCATCGTGATCTCCACGGTTCCCTTCACAGTCTCGTAATTGTTCGTATCCTCCGGAACAAACGTCCAGTGGTACGTCTGCTTGCCCTCGGAGAGCGTCGTCTCCGTCACGCTCAGCTTGCCCGGGATCGTCGTGTCGGATCTGCGGACATTTGCCTTCGCGATATCGTGATCGTTGTGAACCTCGTCCGCGCTGATCGTTCCGACCGGAGGAACCGCCTTCCCGATCACGAGCTCGGCCTTGCCGACGTAGATAGCGTCGGGCGTCTCACAGATGACCGTCACAATGTACGTTCCGGCCTCGGTCGGCATCTTGCCATCCGGAATCTCAACATCGGTTCCGTCCGTGAGCGTGCCGCTGTAGGTGATCGTCGTCTTGCCGGTGTCCGTCGGAGGCGTGAACGAAGGCTTCGAAACCTCGCCGCCGTACGTCGCGTCGTCCTGCGTCACCGCAAGAGTCTCGGTATCCTTCTCCGTCACCTTGATTGTGATGTACTCGGTCTTGCCGGTGTGGTTGTCACTCTCTTCGATGACCACCTGCACCTTGACCTCGCCGGGCGTACTGCCGGGAATCAGGTTGCCCTTTTCGTCGATCGTCGCACCGGTTGCCGTCGTGCCGTCCGGATCGATTGTGAACGACACATCGCCCTCGGCGCCCTCCACGAGCGTGTTCAGGTTGATCTTGTTGTCGTCCGTCGGATTTTCGTTGATCTTCACGACACCGCCGTTCGTATCCACAACCGCCGGGTCCTTCGCCTTCTTGATCGTGAGCGTCGCAGGCTCATACGCAACATCGTAGTTGCCCTGAACCGCGTCACCCTTCGGCATGATCTCGTACTCACCGGCATCCTCGCCCTGCTCACGTTTGAACGTGTAGCTGATCACACCCACGGAGTCACCCTCCGCAAGTCCGGTCACTTCGGCGGAAAATGCAGGATCCTCATCGCCGTAATTCTTCTCCGCATCCTTCGCGGTCACGGTCGCCTTCGCTCTGTTGATCGTGAACTCGGCGGTCGCCACGCCTCTGTCGTGGTCTGCGGTCTCGGGTACGATGACGCGCACGATGTAATCACCGGCGTCCTTCGGAGCCGTTGTCGTGAACGTTTCTTCGCCTGCCTTGCAGTATTCGATTGTCGCGGTCTCGCCCTCGGGAACTCCTGTCACCGTCGGCTCCGCCGCCTTGTTGTTGTACGTAAAGTCCTCAATCTCGATTGCAGGGTTGCATGCCTTCTTCGAGATTACCTGAATATTCACCGAACCGGTCACATCCGTGTAGTTCGGCGAGCCGTCGATCGTGATCTTCACCTTGACCAAGCCGGTTTCCTTGCCGGGAACCAGCTTGCCGTCCACGATCTTCGCATCGGTCACTGTCGTGCCGTCCGGATCGATCTCGTACGTCACCTTGCCCTCGGCATCGCTTACATACTGCGAAAGATCCACAAAGTGGTCGTCGTCCTCGAGCTGATTCACGACAACCTCGGACTCCTTGCCGACCGACGAGATTTCGCCGGGGTTCGTCTTACGGTTGATCGTGTAGGTTCCGTTCTCGTATGTGACATCGTAGTTGCCCTGAACCGCATCACCGCTCGGTGTGATGGTGTACGAACCGGCATCCTCGCCCGACTCACGATTCACTTCGTACGAAACCGTATCGTCTCCGATCAGACCCGTAACTTCCGCCTCCATGGTCTCGTCAGCGTCGCCGTACGTCTTCTCGTAGTCCTTCGCCGTCACTGTCACTTTCGCGCGATTGATTGTAAACGTCTTCGTCACAACCGCTTCCTCGTGGTCTGCGGTCTCGGGAAGCGTCACGCGCACGGTATACTCGCCGGCATCCTTCGGAGCCGTCGTCGTGTACGTATCCTCGCCGGCCTTCTTGTATTCGATTGTCGCGGTCTCGCCCTCGGGAACTCCCGTCACCTCCGGCTCCGCCGCCGTGTTGTTGTACGTAAAATCCTTAATCGTGACATCCAGCGTTCCCGAATCCTTCGGAAGCACATGGATCGTGATCGTCTCGGTCGTTCCGGTATGGTTATCGCTTTCGGCTACCGTCACGATAACCTTGACATCGCCGGGCTCGTCGCCGGGGATGAATTTGCCGTCCTCGATGCGGGCGCCGGTCGTATCCTCGGGATCGATGGCAAATGTCACATCGCCCTCAGCGTCCTCCACGAACTGTGTGAGATCCACACTGTGGTCATCCGTATCGAGCGTGTTGACGATCACGTTCTTATCATCATTGTCCTCGGTATCGATCTTCGCGGGATCTTCCGTCTTGTTGATCTTGAACGTACCGTCTTCGTAGGTAACCTCGTAGTTGCCCTGCTCCGTATCGCCGACGGCCTTCGTCTTGTACTCGCCGGCATTCTCGTCGCCGGTGCGCGTTACCGTGTACACGATAACGCTCGCGTCATCGTTGTTCACAAGACCGGATACATCTGCCTCCATGGTCTCCGGATCATCTTCTCCGAAGTCCTTTTCGTAGTCCTTCGCGGTCACCGTCACAGGCGCTCTCGAAATCGTGAACGTGCTCGTTGCGGTTGCCGCAGCATAAGCAGCGGTCTCCGCGATCTTCGCGCACACCACGTACGTTCCGGCATTCGTCGGAATCTCGTCTGTGGCCTTTTCCTCCTCGCCGACCGGCCAGTAAAGGTACTCGACATCTCCGTTGCTTACGTTATCCTTGAGGCTCGGCTCATTTTTCGTTTCGCCGTAAGTCCAGCCGTCCATGGTCACTTCCGGCTCGAACGTATCCTTCGGCGTCACGGTCACTGTAATGTACTCCGTGCGGCCGAGGTGGTTATCGGATTCCTCGATCGTAACCACGATCGTCACGGTTCCTTCCGTGGTGCCGGCTGTGAAGCTGTCACCGTCTAACGAGCATCCGAGATTGTCGCCTTCGATTGCAAACGAAACATCGCCCACGTTGTCCTTCACGAGATCGGCAAGCGAGATCGTGTTTCCCTTCTTGACACTCTCTTCGGGCGTCACAACCGCGGGATCCTTTGCCTTTTTGATGGTAAAGGTTCCTTCTACGTATTCAACATCGTAGTTGCCCTGCACCGCCTCACCGCTTGGGGTGATCTTGTACGTTCCGGCTTCTTCGCCGGCCTCGCGGTTGCATTCGTACACGATTCTGTCATGTTCGTTCACAAGTCCCGCAACCGCCGCCTGAAGCGCGGGATCCTCGCCTCCGAAGGTCTTGCTCTCATCGACGGCGAACACCGTCACCTTCGCGCGCTCGATCGTGAACTCTGCCGTCGCCTGACCTTCCTTGTGGTCCGCCGTCTCGGGCACCGTCACGCGCACTTCGTAGTCGCCGGCATCCGTCGGTGCGGTCGTTGTGTATCTGTCGTCGCCGACTTTCCGGTATTCCACGATCGGCGTCTCGCCCTCGGGAACACCCGAAATCTCCGGCTCCGGTGCGTTTTCGTTATATGTGTAGTCATCCACCGATACGCTCGGCGTGCACTCTTCCTTCGGCGTGATCACAATCTCGATCGTGCCGGTCTTTCCGGTGTGATTCTTGCTGTCGGCAATCGTCACATTGACCGTCACCGTGCCTTCCTCATCCTTCGGCACCAGCTTGCCGTCGACAATCTCCGCCTTGTCCTTATCCTCGTCCGCAATCGAGAACGTCACTTCGCCCTCGTTGCCATCCACGAACTGCGCAAGGGCGATCGAATGGTCGTCATCCTCGAGCGTGTTCACCGTTACGGTGTTTTCCTTGCCCTCGGTCGAAATTTCGGCAGGGTCTTCGGCCGCCGTAATCGTGAACTTCGCGGGTTCGAACGTAACGTTGTAATTGCCCTGCGACTGCTCACCCGTCGGCACAAGTTCATACTCACCGACGTCCTCGCCTTCCTCACGGGAGAACGTGTACGAGATCAGGTCTTCGGACTCGCCTTCTACCAGACCTTCCACATCCGCGCCGTACCCCGGCTCTTCCGCGCCGTATTCCTTCCCGGCATCCTTCGCCGTTACGGTCACATCCTTCTGAGCGATTGTAAAATCCTTCGTCACTGTGCAGGCTTCGTAGTCCTTGGTCTCCGCAAACTCCGCTATCACCTGATACTTGCCGGCATCCTTCGGCGCTTCGGTAAGATTCGTCTCCGTGCCGTCTTCGTTGATCTTAATATACGTTACATTCGCGGTCTCATCCTCGGGAATTCCCGTGATCACAGGCTCCACTGCCTTGCCGTCGTATGTCTTGTCCAGATCCTCAACCTGCAGCGCAACCGTGCTCTTGGGATTCACCTGAACATAGATCGTAAACTCTGCGGGCTCGTGATTCTCATCGCCCGCCACGCTTACGCGAACCTGAACCGTTCCCGTTGTTTCTCCCGAAGTAAACTTTCCGGTGTCGGGATCGATCGTGCAGCCAAGGTCGTCCTCGCTGATGATGCTGTAGCTTACCTCACCGTCCGGATTCTGTACCTTGCCGCCAAGCTCCACGGTATGTCCGCCGCGCTTCACGGTCTCGATGAGTTCATTTTCATCGATGGTCGCGCTATTTTCCGCCTTGTCAATCGTAAATGTCGTTTCGGCCGAGCCGCCGTTATAGTTATCGGTCTCATCAATCGTCACCGTGACGCGGTACTCACCCGCATCCTTCGGCCCAGCAACCGGATAATAGTAGCCGTCTTCATCTTTCTTCTCGTACGTGATCGTAACTTCGCCGTTGCCGGGGTTGCTGCCCTCGGTAAGCGTCGGCTCTTCGGCCTCCTCGCCGTACGTCCAGTTATCAATCTCAACTTCCGGCTCGATGTCAGCCTTATTGATCGTAAACGTCGTCTGGGCCGTGCCGCCGTTGTAGTTCTCCGACTCCGCAATCGTTATGGTGATGCGGTACTCGCCCGCATCCTCCGGCTTATCGACCGGCACGTATGTATCGCCGTCCTTCTTCTCGAAGGAATACGAAACTTTGCCGTTTCCGTCATTGCCGGTGATTGCCGGCGTCGGAACGTTCTCGTCGCCGTACGTCCAGTCATCCAGTGTCACGGAAGGCGTGATCGGCTGCTTATCGTTAACGGTAACCTGAATCTCGACCGTCTTCGGCTCATGGTTCTCATCACCCGCTGCCGTCACCTTGATCGTGATTGTTCCGGGCGTATTGCCTGCCGTAAGCTTTCCGTCCTCGTCGATGGTGCAGCCGAGCGACTCGCCGTCGATCTCATAGCTGACCGGACCGTCTGCGTCCGTAAAGTTGTCCGAAAGGTCAATCGTCTTGCCGCGGACAACCGACTCCTCGTCGCCATTCTCGTTTAACTTCAGGCCGTTGTCCGCAACCTCGATCACAAACGTGTCCGAAGCGGTACCGCCGTTGTAGTTTGCGGTCTCAGGAATCGTCGCGGTCACTCTGTACTCGCCGGCGTCCTTCGGCTCGTCAACCGGCTCGTACTCGCCTGCATCATTTTTCTTCTCGTATGTATATGTCACCGTGCCCTCACCGGGGTTTCCGGCAACAACCGGTGTCGGAACGTTCTCGTCGCCGTACGTCCAGTCGTCGAGGGATACCGAAGGCGTGATATCAGCCTTGAAAATCACAAACTCATCGGTCGCCTTCGCGCCGTTGTAATCGTCCGTCTCGGCGATGTTGGCAGTGATTCGGTACGTGCCCGCTTCCTTCGGCTCATCGACCTGGGTATATGTTCCGTCATCGTTCTTCTTCTCGTAGGTATATGTCACTGCTCCGTTTCCGGGATTTCCGGTAACAACCG
Organism: Lachnospiraceae bacterium; assembly: GCA_017617395.1. GTDB lineage: Bacteria > Bacillota > Clostridia > Lachnospirales > Lachnospiraceae > ISDg. Next base: position 12,633 of record JAFZWG010000084.1, on the reverse strand, counting down.
GCGTAGGAGTATTCTCGTCACCGTAGGTCCAGTCATCCAGCGTAACCAAAGGAGTAATCATCGCCTTATCGTTGACAGTAACCTTGATCGTCCTTGCATCGGCCGGTCTGTGATTCTCATCTCCGAGAGCCTTCACAATCACCGAAACCGTTCCGACCTCACCGTCAGCATAGAAGATTCCGTTCTCATCCACTGTGCAGCCGTGGTCATTTGCGAAGATTTCGTATGTAACCGGTCCGTCCGCGTTTGCAAAGTTGTCGGCAAGATTGATGGTGTGACCGCGGATAACGCTCTCGGTGCTGTCCACCATGCGCAAACCGTTCGGCGCCTTGACGATCGTGTAATCGAGCGTCGCCGTTCCGCCGAGATGCGTATTGGTCTCGGCCACGGTCGCAATGATTCTGTATTCGCCGGCATTCGTCAGGGAATCCACAGGCTCATACTCGCCGTTGCTGTTCTTCTTCAGATACTGATAGGTCACTTCACCCTTGCCGGGATTGCTCTGCGGAGTCAGCATGGCTTTCTTCGCATCTCCGGAATATACGTTGCTTCCGGGAACAACAATCTGCGGATTGATCTCAGCCTTCTTCACATTCTCAAACTGAGGAAAATCCTCGCTGTAAGCGCTGTCATCGTCCGTACTACGCTTGTAGTATGCTTTCAATTCACCGGTTTTCGGGTCACGCTCAACCTTGCAGTCCACATCGACGTCACTCTTGACATATCCTGCCGGTGCCTGCGTTTCCTTCAGCTTGTAATAGTAAACATCCGCGGAAGTCCCGCAGTTCACATCGGGGAAGAGTACTTCCGCGCGCTGCTCCGTCCCATTCCAGCTCAAAGCCTTCGGTCCGGCAATAACCGTCGAGCCGTTGGCTGCATACAATGTAAATCTCGTGTCGCCCAGAAGCGCATCGCGCTCCGACTCCTCCATGGAAGTCAGATCTTCGCCTGCATAAGTCTTGATCAGCGCAAAATCAGCCTCGTTGATCGGCTTCGGCGCCGGGAAACTGTCGCAGGGATTGATTCTGTGGCACTCGCCGTTGAGGTATGCATTTTCCGCAATCACCATACCGTTGATACCGGTGCTCGTCGTCACGGAAGCATACGGTGCCAGAATCGTTCCGGCAACAAATTCCGAATCGAAGAGGATGGAACCGCGATAGTTCCCATCCGTCTGCGAAGAATCATAGAAATTCCAGAGAACACGGTTGTTGCCCGCATCCTGGTACAGCCATTCATACGTCTGGTTGTTCTGCAGGTTGCTTCCCACAGGACTTCCGTTGATTCTGGTGACGATTCGAGGAAGCTCGAAGGACGACCGTCCCGCAAGATCGACGTTAATCACCAGTGCCGCTCCGGCAGTATTGATCGTAACGGTGTCTGCCCAACCGGTATTGAAATCCGAAGCCTTCAGATTGATCACGGCAGAACCGGATGATTTCGTGGTTGAAATGGTTCTTCCGTTTTGCGTCTGAAGCGTGTTCTGCGTCTCGGAGTCTTCCATCTCGGCCAGCTGTCCGCTGTAATATCCAAAGCTCTTCTGCAGCTTGGACAGGTTGATGTACTCCTCGGAAGCCGAATTCTCGATAACATTTCCGCTGCTCTCGATCTTCGCATTTCCGAGATAGTACTCGTTGCCTCTCTTTGATACGTCCAGACCGGTGCCGACAATCAGCGTGTCCGCGTTATAGCCGATCTTCATAAGCTGATCGCGGTCCTGCTTTTCCGGCATCGTGCGAATGTAGTTGACGAAACTCGAGCCGCTCTCGCGGATGTACGTACGAATCGTGAACTCGCTGGAAATGTACGTTGTGCCGTACGTCTCCGACGGGTCACGCAACACTGCGTTCGCCAGTACATTCGAATGCTGATGGGATTTTGCGCGCATTTCACCGAATGCGAACAAGCCGAACTCTCCCATCAATTGGGCTAAATCCCCCATCTCGGCACCGCGAGTATATGTTGTACTCTCTGCGGCTGCCGCTTTCCCCACGGGCGCCTCGCGCCCCGGTATTCCCGTTAAGACCATTGCCAAGGATAGGAATACGCTTAAGATCCTTTTTGTCACCTGTCTCATAAGAAACCTCACGTGTATATCATTAACCCCCGTCGAACCGCGGCCAGAAGGTCGCTTTGAGAGTCTGAAACGATGTAAGACGGGTTTCCTCTATACAAATACGCAAAAAAAGCCTTCGAAACGGCCCAAAAACGGCCAAAAAGTGTTGCGAAAGCACCTAACATCGTACTATACCACAGCGATAGAAAGAAAAAAAGAGGTTCTATCGGAAAATGCGTCAATTTTGTACGATTTTATAAATATTTTAGAATTACCTACCCGCGAAGTGCCACTACAAGCTTCACGCGGTCATGAATCCCGGTCTTGTCATAGATCGCCGAGATGTAATTTTTGACGGTCCCCTCGGAGATGTAAAGACGGTCCGCGATCTGCCGGTTCGTAAGCCCCTCGACCAGCAATCCGGCGATTTCCTGCTCACGTTCCGTGAATTCGCCGTACGCCGGCTGCTGGGGCGCGCTCTTGCCGACAAGCGCGGTCAGCCGCTGCATCACCTTCGGGTCCAGGACGCTCACGCCGCCCATAATCTGGCGGATGGCTCCGAGAATGGCATCCTTGCCGCTGTCCTTAAGAAGATATCCGTCCGCACCGCCGCTGATCGCGTCGGTGATGTTCGAATCGTCGTAAAATGTCGTCAGCACTAAAATCCTCGTCTGCGGGTAGCGCTTCTTCATGTGCCCGATCAGCTCGATGCCACCCATGCCCTTCATGTTGAGGTCCACGAGCGCAATGTCGCACGCAGCCCCCGAAAGCACCGTAAGCGCCTCGACGCCGTCGTGCGCCTTGCCGACGATCTCCATATCATTAAGCGAGAGAATGACCTCCAGACTGTCCAGAAGCATCGTCTCATCATCAACCAATAAAACCCGATACATGGTTACCTCCTCTGAAGCGGCAGCTCCACTTCCGTCCGGAAGCCCGCCTCGTTGTCAAATGAAGCATTTCCGCCGCAACGCTGCGCGTACGCAAGAATTTTTCGAAGGCCGAAGCCCGAGGCGATCTTTTCGTCCCGGACGCTCTCGTCGAAGTCGCTCGCGCCGTCGTCCTTTACGCTCAGCTTCACATGCGCCGAGTCCGCCGCCAGGGACACCGCAAAATGCTTCGCCCCGCCGTGCTTTACACCGTTCGTGAACGCCTCCTGCAGGACGCCGGTCAGGAACTCAACATGCTCCCGTGGAACCGCGATGTCCTCCGAGTAGCAATCCACGGCGAATGAAACCGTCCGCTCCGTGTCCATCGTAAAATCCTCAATCGCATTCCGAAGATATCTCTGAAGATCCGCGATCGGCAGTTCGCCGCCCTCCTCGTCGAGAGCGCGCACCGCGCTTCGAATGGAATCCAGGCTCCCGCGGATGCGGTCGTTTGCATCATTCATGCGCTTTCTGGCTTCCTCGGGCTTTGCGTCGAACAGCATGTCCGCGGCGTCAAGAGTCATGATCGCCGCCGTGATCGTGTGCCCGACATTATTGTGAATGCTTCGGCTGATATTTTCCCTCTCAAGGAGTCTTGCATTCCGCTCGGCCGCGTAGCTCTGCTGCGACAACTCGCGGTTGATGCGCCGCTCGTTCATCTCGCTCACGCTCGCCCGAAGAAGCCGCTCCTGCGCGGTTTCCTCTCTCTGTTTCACTGTCCAAAGCGCCTTCTTCATCAGCCGAATCAGCGTGACGATTGCAGCGACCACCGCTGCCAACACGAACGTCTCCGCCATAAGGCGCGCGTCGATGTCCGGGTACACCGTGACAATCGTCCTGAGCGCAAATGCGAGCGCCGCGATCAGCGCCGTGACCGGGATTGAGGGTACGTTTAAACAAGCGAACACCGCGAAGCTCCACCACCCGTGCCCGAGCACGGCGAACCCCGCGGTCAACGCAAACAAAGCAGCGCGAATCACATTCCGTGTCTTCCTGCTCTCTTCCGTGATTAAACTTTCCGCTGTCATCGCAATCAGAAGCGCTCCCGTGGCCGCCACGGTCACAAACGACACGCCCGAAAGCGCGCAGTCCGCGATCCAGAGCGCCAGCACAAGCGCTAGATTGATCAACGTCACAAGCATAGGACCTCCATCCTAGTTCCGGTATTCCGCAATCAACTGCTCGATCCCCTCAGGCGTACGAAGCCGGCTGCGGTCGATCTGCGTCGGCTGCAGAAAGATTCCCTCATCCTCCAACCGGTCGAACAGTTCGACAAATGCGAGCGAGTCCAGCAGCCCGCTCTCGATCAGGTCGATCCCTTCCTCGTACACGGCGTCGTCATCACAGACTTCCGCCAGAATTTTCCTTACATCAATCATATTGCCTTAACGCCTTTCTGTCAATCTTCCCGTTGTCATTGACCGGCAGTTCCGCGACGACCGAAATCTTCTTCGGAACCATGTACGCCGGCACTCTCACAGCAAGCGCCGCGCGCACGCACGCCTCGTCCGGGCCGCCCGGTTCGCACACCACAAACGCCCTGATCGCGCTGACGGCTCCCTCGGCGTTGCCGCTCACCGTCACGGCGCAATCCTCCACGCCCGCAACGGCCAGCAGATTCGACTCGATATCCGCGAGCTCGATCCGGTAGCCCATGTATTTGATCTGGCCGTCCTTCCGCCCGCCGCAGTATAATTTTCCGTCCCGGATCTCTCCGTAGTCGCCGGTCCGGTAACCGTTCGTTCCGTTCTCCGTAAAATGCCCCCCGCAGACTCCGCCGAGGTACCCTCCGAACACGCTCTTCCCGCGCAGCACGATCTCCCCGTCCTCGATCGCGATCTCCGTCGCCGCCGTCGCCATGCAGCCGACCGGAAGCACCTCCTCCGCCGCAAGCATCTCCGACGTGATCGTCACTGCGGACACCGCGGACGTCGCCTCGGTCGGGCCGTATGCATTGATGACCGCAAGCTTCGGAAAATGCCGGAACAGCCGCTCGACCGTCTTCTTCTCAAGCCGCTCCCCGCAGAAGTATACACACTGAAATTCAGGGAAATTTTCCGCTGTAAACGCATCGTTCAAAAGGCACATTTTCATGCAGGTGGGCGTCATGACCGCAACATTGATCCGCTCCTTCGCAAAAACCTCGAAGATACGGTCGTACTCCGTCCGCATATCGGCCTCGTTGGTCACGAGCGTATGCCCGTTCCCAAGCGCGTAATAGATATCCGCCACGCTCAGATCAAACGCAAAGCTCGCCTGATTCAGCACATTGCAGTTTTTGTAATCGCACAGAGGCGAAAGCCCGGCGATCCAGTCCGCAAAATTCGCGAGGTTCGCGGCAGTGATCGGCACGCCCTTCGGCTCGCCCGTGCTGCCGGACGTAAAGATCATATAAGCGATCCGGTTTTCGTCGAGCTCCCACTCCGGCTGTGAGGGCTCATTTTCCGAAAGGCAGGCAAGCTCTGCGAGCGTGCATACCGTGCCGCGCTGCAGATCGATCTCTCGGTCGGTCAGCACCAGCTCCGCGCCGGTCATCGCAAGAATCCGCGCCACGCGTTTTGCGGGCGTCTTCACATCGACTGGGACGTACGCGCGTCCGGCCAAAAGACAGGCGACCATCGCGATCACGGTCTCGCACCGCTTGTCCTGAAAAAGAACAACCGGCGACGTGCCCTGCCGCCGGATGCATGCAGCGCAGCGGCACGCCTCATCCCACAGCGTACCGTAGGTGATCGCGTGCTCGCCGCATTTATATGCAATCCGGTCCCGGTTGGCTTTCGCCGCCGCTTCCATCCGTTTTGTAATCGTATCAGGCATCTCGAATTTGCTCCGCAGGAATCAGGCTGTAGTCGTACATAACTTCCGAGTGGTTGTCGAGGATCAGTTCCTTCCGGATCGTCTCGCCGCTCGCACGGTCGATCACGAGGCGGTACACTTTGGAGACCCGGTAGAATTTGTCGCCCTCTTGCTGAAAATGATGATCCTCCTCGACCAGACGGTATCTCTCGGGGAACTCTCTCTCGCTTCGGAGTTCGCCGCACAGATCACCGTTTTCGCACCACACGAGAAGCTGCACGTCCTGGTCGGTCGTGTTCTGAAACCGGTAGTCAACGCGGTTGTAGCAGATCGACGTTCCGGTTCCGAACGGCACGCGGCGCCGCTCATCCGGGAACAGTGCATCTGAGTGATGGTGAAGCTCCGTCACCGTCAGCGGGCTGTTCAAAACAAGCCAGTGGATCATGTTGCCCATCTGGCACAGACCGCCGCCGATGCCTGAGGACATGCCGGAGTGGCAGATCATCAGACCTTCCTTGTAGCCTTTGCGCTTCGTCGGTCTTCCGCACGTCTCCCAGTAGGAAAACGTCTCGCCCGGATGAATGATCAGTCCGTTGATCTTCTTGCAGGCAAGCTCGATGTTTGTGACCTTATTTTCCTGAAGGCGGATGTCCACGCCGTTGAGGCGGCGGACCAAAACCGAGCTGTGACTCTTGACGATGTTGCCAAGAGCCGTATCCCGGCGCTCCTTCGCGAACTTGCAGCCGTCAAACAGATTCTTGATCTTACGCTTGAAGATCTCTTTCTCCAAAGATATCCGATAACATGTCGGACCCAGTGAGCAAAATAACCGTCGAGACATAAGGTAATCCCCCTTTTACCATCTATGTTACAACCGTTATACCATAAGAATTTTACGAAACCATTACATAAGATTTACATTTGTCTTACAATAATCTAACATTTTTTCAGTCATTTTGTTTTTTTCGTCCGATCGCGGAAAATGCAACTTCCGTGATCAGCACGGCAACCAGGTACAGCACGATGCTGAACGCGATCGAGAATACCGGGAACAGCGTGCGGTTACCGATGCCCTGCATCACTTTCGTGAGATCGTTGGCACCGATGTACCCGGCGACGGTCGTCCACTGCAAAAGACCGATCATCAGCCGTTTCCACTCTCTCTTGGCGCCCAAAAGCCGTGCGGGCACCGTCGTTTTCACATATATTCCGAACGTCCTGTCTGCTTCGGTCGCTGCGTCGTCCTCCGTCAGAATCTCCGCCAACGTCCCCGCGCCGTACAGGCCGACAGCAAGCGCCGCCAACACGGTCGAGGAAATGTGAAGCGTCCCGAACACGCCGTAGTCAAGCAGAAGCATCGCCAGCAGTACCGGCGTGCTCCGAAGCAAAAACGCAATGCCGCGGACAGTCGCCGAAACAGCGCGCTTTTTGCCCGTCGCGCCGTACCCGAGCAGCACGCCGAAAAGCATCGTAAGGATCCACGCACACAGCGTGATCGCCGCTGTGACCGCGACCGCCCGGAGAATCAGGCTGTATGCGCCGCCCGAAATCAGATTGTCCTTGATGACTGACATAAACGTGATCAATCCGCTCACCTCTTTCTCGTTGACTACCAGCCGGTATTCCGCGACGTCCGCGTAACCGACCGACATCCGGTATTTGGGAATCTCCATCGAATGATTTTCGCTCGTCCCGTATGCCGCAAGCATGTCAACTTTGCCGGCCATCAGATGCACGAGCGCCGTCTCGCTCTCGAGCACCACAAACACCGGCCTTCGCCCGATACTTTCCGCAAACCGTCCCGCGAGCTCAACCGCCGCGCCGCCGACACTGCCGTCGGGCGACACGATCTCGAGCGGAGGAACCGTCCCGGTGACGCCGATGTACAGCGCCTTTCCGTCTTCGGAAAATGACGGAAGCTCCGCATTTCCCGCTGCCCATCGCTCTCTCGCCGCGCCGGCCGTTCCGTCCGCGATTGCCTTCGCGATCCACTCGTCGGCCTTTGCCAGCTCACCGGTCGATTCCGGCGCAAACGCGAAGCCGAATGAAAATCTCGTATTCCCGCCGCCCGGCGTCTCCCCGGGCGAAAGCGCCGAGAACTCACCGTCCCGGCACAGATAATCGGCTGTCAGGTCGACCGCCCACATGGCGGACGCCTCATGCCGGCGCAGTCTCGCAAGCGCCTCGTCGAAGGTTTTCTCGGATTCATACGCCCCGAAGTCAACGCCGAAGTACGTATCCAGGAAGACCTTGACGGCGTTGTCCGGCGACTTCACCGAGACTCCGGTCACGGTCAGCCCTTTGAGCTCAGCCGTCTCCGAAAAGCCCTTCATGTCGGTTTTTCCGCCGTTCCACGGCAAAGCAAGCGTCAGCAGTAACACCGCCGCCGCGATCACCGAAATCCATTTGTATCTCGCAATTCTCATCATTTTCCACCAATTGATCCGAGCCTACCGAAGTTCCACGCCCACGATGTACTCGCTCCGGAGTCCGACGGCCAGATGATTTTCAAAGATCACCGGCGTCGACTCGATGTTGGAGCCGAAGTTGACCCTGTCCAGAATCTCTCCGGACTCGGCGTCCATCAGCAGGATATCGCCGTTCCCGCAGCACTGGCACAGCTTCACCGAGCCGTCCGCCGCATAGATGAGCGCCGGCGAACTCCACGCGTCGCACGCGAGTTCCTTCTGCCAGATCGCCTCGCCGGTTTGCTTGCTGACGGCAATCAGACACGACGAATCCACCTTCGGCACCTTGGAAACCGCGTAGTAGATGTAATCCGAAACCTTCCCCGTGCCGCTCGCGCCGGAGGAGAGAAAACCGCCGGCCAACCCGAGCACCGTGTGCACCTCGTAGGCTTTTTGCCACACAATCTCGCCGGTCTTGGCATTCAGCTTATATAACACCGCCGTGCCGGTGTGATGCTCGTCGTAATAGTATTTGAGCGTCGTCGCCACATAGAGGAACACCTCGCCGCGCTCCGTCGTCTCAAGCACGGGGCTGGAGTTGATATCCTCGCGCAGATCCTGCACCCAGACCGGTGTCATCGTGTTGAGATCGAAGCACTGGAAAATGCCGCCGTTGTCGCCGAAGAAGAGGTAATTCTCCCACACGACCGCGCTCGATTCGGAGCCGGAACCGTTGCTCAGCTCCGACGACTCGAAGCGCTCTTCCGCACTCCTGGATTCATATTTGTAGCGTACGATCTCATCCGGGTTTACGGTGAGAATCCCATTTTCCGCATCGTAGGAACTGTTCAGATGAACCGTGTATAAAACGCCGTTTTCGCCGGCGCAGATCACGGTGTCCGTCGCCGCGGAATAGATTGGCGAGCTGTCGAAACCGTGCCACAGGCGAGGCGCGAACGGGTCGTCCGCCGCGAACTCGTAGAGTTTCTTGCCGTCGATCAGATTGTAGATGAAAATGCGCGCGCTGACCTGCTCGCCGAACAGCCCCGTCGCGGAATCGCCGGAGCCGCAGATCAAGAGCGGGTACTCCGGATGCAGCGAGCACGTGCCCTTAAAGCACATGCCGACGTTGATCGCCGGGCGCGTCTCCTCGCCGGTCTCGATATCCAGAAAATGAATCTTGCCGTCCATGCCCGGATAAATGATCTCCGTAAGCCCGGCCTTTTCCTTCGCCTCCGGATACAGATTCATGTGCCGCTTCGTCGCCTCGTCCCAGCGCACCGCGAGCGGCTGCCCCGTCCAGCCGTTGCCGGACCAGTAGTTCACGCCGTCGCATTTTAAGAAACGCCCCGTGCGGTATCGCCACGTCGCGCCGAATTTGCCATCCGTGAGTGCGGGCGTTCCGTACGATGTGACGTCCCTGCGGTAACTACCGCGATACGTGATGATTCCTTCATGCTTCGGAAAATGATCCAGATACTCCTCCGTGAACCGGATTTCCTCCGCGCGGCTGTACTCCGCAACCTCCGTGCCGTTCACGGAGATCGTCGTGCTGAGGAGCCATTTTTCGGGGTCCGTCTGAGCGGTCGCATACGGCTTTGCCGCGTCCGCGCCCTCCGCAGCTGCCTCAAAATATGCCGTCTTCAGCGCGCCGCGCGTCTCCACAAAGAAATTGTAGACATAACTCAGATTGCCCTTGACTTTAATCAGCAGGGCAAAGAATGCTCCCATCGCGGCTAACGCAAAGAAAGCTGCCGCTGTCGCCGCAACTTTCCATAGTTTACTTTTTCGTTTCTTCGTTTCGATGATCCCCCACCTCCGAACCGGGATTATAGGGTCATTATACCAAACCGGAGCCTCAGCCGCAATGTCAGAATTCCGTGACGTCCGCTTTGCACATCGCGCGGCCGCGCAAAAGGATTGTCGGAAGCAGCACGCAGATGTTCGAGATGATCAGGCCGATGACACCGATTTTGGACCAGTACGGCAGGTATCGCCCGCCCGGAATGTAATACAGCTCGTTCAGAAGGAAGGTAAGCAGCTCGACAAATCCGATACCGACCACGACGGATACGGCATCCGTGAGCAGAATTTCCGCAGCAACCTTGCGGCGTACATCGCGCTTCGTCCGACCGATGGCGCGGTAAATGCCGAACTCATACATGCGCTTGTGGTAGTGTCCGGAGATGACCGAGTTCACGGAGACTGCCAGCACCAGCGACAACAAAAGGAGCGCAAGGTAGAAGATCAGGTCGATCGGCCCGAACTGACCGTCGATGTCGTCGCGCCACGATTTTTGAATCTTGCACTGGTTACCGTTGCAGGCGCTCTTCACACGATTTATCAGCTCCGGATACGAAAGCTTCTCGCTCAACACATGCGCGCGCATGAGATACTCTTCCGCATACTCCTCCACATAGAACACCGCATACGTATCCTCGTCGATCAGCGCATCGAGCGTGTACGTTCCCGAGAGGCCGTAATTCTCGTCCACGATATCGCCGATCTTCAGACCGTGATTGTTCGCCATCGCCTTGCTGAGTGCAAGACTACCGTTGCGCAGGTTCGAAAAATCCCCGTGGTAACCGACGATGCGAAACGCCTCCGCCATATCCTCGGGCGTGTTGAAGCGCGTCGCGTACCCGCCCATCGTAAATCCCATCGTGCAGGTCCAGTCCATGCTCGGTTCTCCGTAGCCGGAGTGAAGCATGACCGTTAGGTCGGGATCGTTCGAGAGCTTATCGATGACCGCAAAATAATCCCGGAACTCCTCGTCGTTCACGGAGGCCTCAACCTCCACCACCTTCTCGGTAAAGTCGATGATTCCTTCCCAGTAATAGTAGTTGCTCCGGATGTAGTTGCCGCCGAGCATCAGAAGCGTCGTCAGGAAGAACATGATGGCGATCAAAAGAGAGCGGCCTTTATTTTCCTTCACATAGTACAATGCGGAATACGGTTTCATAACGTCCCTCCGTCGCGGCTGATCTCGCCGTCCCACATCTCGATGATACGGTCCGCATCGCCCAGAATGCTCCGGTCATGCGTCACGACAAGCACCAGTCGGTCGGCGGAATACTCCTTCAGGATCCGCATCACGTTAAATGCATTCTCATGGTCCAGAGACGCGGTGGGCTCGTCGGCAAATAAAACCTTCGGATCATTGATCATCGCCCTCGCGATCGATGCTCGCTGGCACTGTCCGCCGGAAAGCTTCGTCGGACGCTTTCCAATCTCGCGTTCCCCGAGTCCGAGCGCGGCAAGAAACTGTTTTGCCTTCTCCTGCGTTGCCGCTCCGTTGTCCACGGCCGCAACCATCACATTGTCGAACGCGCTCATGTACGGCACGAGGTAATGCTTCTGAAACACGAATCCGAACTCGCGGCGGCGGAGTTGCTCGCGCTCCGCGTCCGTTATCGTCGTAAGTTCCTTGCCGTTGTAGCACACGCTGCCGTCCGTCGGTTTCTTGAGTGTCGAAAGGCAGTACATCAATGTGCTCTTGCCGCTGCCGGAAGGTCCGATGATGCCGATGAGGCCCTTGTCCGGAAGTGAGAGCTCCAGACCCTTGAGGGCGTACATTTTCTCATCCGTGTCCATATCATAGATCATGCTCAGGTTTTTAATCGTAAACATCGCTTGTCGCTCCTTGTATTCTACTGTAGTAGTATAGCTTGTATTCTTATTCTTCTATCTCGTCGATCGTCTTGATCTTTCGGATGCTCACCAGAACCGGGATCTGCAAAAGCCCCAGAATCAGCAGCATGATCGCGCCGAGTTTCGCAATCATCCCCGGATACCATGCCACCGACACGATACCGGCCGGATCAAGGATCGCCGTCTTTACGATCAGCGCCGTCGGAAGTGCCATCACCGTACCGAGGAGAAATCCGATTCCGAAAATGATGGTCATTTCCCGCATCATCATCCCGTACACCTCCCAGCGGCGATACCCGATGGATGCGTACAGACAATACTCGTTCACACGGTTTCGCAGAAAGGACACGTACGCGATCAGCATCGTCACCGCCACGAAGAACATGACAACCGCGGAGATTGTGTTCACGATGTCGGCAATCAGCTCGTCGCAGTCCTCGCGAAAATGCTCCCTGTGCGCCGGCAGATCATACACAATGTCGCCGGCGCTCAGTTCCACACCCATCTCCGTAAAGAACGCGGTGAGGTCCGCATTTGCCTCATCGTACTGTATCACATAATACGAGCCGCAGTTGTAATTGTGATTCGGCATGCCCGCACTGACCATAATGTCCGACTCTACCTCGCCGACGATGCGGAACGTTTCTCCGAACACTTCCTTGCGGAACCAGTCGCCGACCTGCATTTTCCGGTTCTTCAGCACCATCGAGGAGATGACCACCTCGCCTGCCGCCTCCGGAAGACGACCCTTCACAAGTTTCGCGCCGGTGTGGTCCAGATATCTCTCAATCTC
>JAFZWG010000083.1 GCA_017617395.1 Lachnospiraceae bacterium | reverse complement strand
TGGGGACTGTCCCTCTGTCATCTTTTAGGAGGAATCTATGCGATACGAAGAGTTTACCATTGAGGGGCGCAATGCGGTTTTGGAGGCGTTCCGCGCCGGCAAGACGATCGACAAGCTTTATGTGCTTAAGGGTTGCCAGGACGGACCGATCCAGTCGATCCTGCGGGAGGCGAAGAAGGGTGATACGATCATCAACTTCGTCGAGAAGGAGCGTCTGGACCAGATCAGCACGACCGGCCGCCATCAGGGCGTGATCGCGAACGCGGCTGCCTACGAGTACGCGGAGGTGGACGATATCCTGGCTGCTGCGGAGGCGAAGAGCGAGGCGCCGTTCCTCATCCTTTTGGACGGCATTGAGGACCCGCACAATCTGGGCGCGATCATCCGGACCGCGAACCAGGCCGGCGTGCACGGCATCATCATTCCGAAGCGCCGCGCGGTGGGACTTACGGCCGTTGTGGCGAAGACGAGCGCGGGCGCGATCAATTACACGCCGGTAGCGAAGGTGACCAACCTCGTGCGGACCATGGAGGACCTCAAGAAGAAGGGCATCTGGTTCGTGTGCGCCGACATGGACGGCGATGTGATGTACCGCGTGAACATGACCGGACCGATCGGACTTGTCATCGGAAACGAAGGAAACGGCGTCAGCCGGCTCGTGCGCGAGGCCTGCGACATGACCGCATGCATTCCGATGAAGGGCGATGTGGACTCGTTAAATGCTTCCGTCGCAACCGGTATTCTCGCGTATGAGATCGTCCGTCAGCGGAGCATGCAGAAGTAAGAGAAGGAAGAGAACTATGGAAATCGTAAAGATTGCCACGATTCGAAACGATTTTACGGACCGGTTCGGAGTTCCCAGGCAGAGCGGGATCGCCCGGGAGATGACGAGCCGGATCGTCTTTGAGAAGAAGTACCGCAATCCGGATGCGTTGCGAGGGATTGCGGGCTTTTCGCATCTGTGGCTTTTGTGGGAGTTTGACCGGATTCCCAGGGATACGGAGTTCCGGCCGACGGTTCGCCCGCCGAAGCTTGGCGGTAACACCCGGGTCGGCGTTTTTGCGACGCGCTCGCCGTACCGCCCGAATCCGCTCGGGCTGTCGGTCGTTAAGCTCGTTCGCACGGAGCAGACACCGGAGGGGCCGGTTCTGGTTGTATCCGGGGCCGATCTGATGGACGGGACGCCGATCTACGACATCAAGCCGTACATTCCGTACGCCGATTGTGTCACAGACGCCGTGGGCGGCTTTGCCGACGAACATGCGAATGACAGGATTTCCGTCGTTTTGGCTGAACGAGTGAGAGAGGATGCGGCGACACTCGGCAAGGATGAGACATGGCTTACGAACCTTGTCGTGGTGCTGTCTTCGGACCCCCGGCCGGCGTACCAGAACGATGCCGCAAGGCAGTACGGAATGCGGTATGACGACTGCGAGGTTGCATTTTCCGTGAGCGATACCGAGCTTTTTGTGACATCGATCCGAAGGGCTGACGAGACATAGAAAAGCGCCGTTTTTCGGGATTCGAGAAAAACTGAAAATAGTGCTTGCAAATCGGTTTTGGTTGTGGTATATTAGCCGTTGTGTGATGCTGCCTTGGCTCAGCTGGTAGAGCGTCGCCTTGGTAAGGCGGAGGTCGGCGGTTCAAATCCGCTAGGCAGCTCTGAGGGTACTGTCGTTTGACAGTGCCTTCTTTTTTTATGTCGATTTTCCGAAAAATCGCTCTGAAGCGGTAGCATTTTTCGGAAAATTTTGATATGATAAATATACTCCCTAAGAATCGGTTGAAGGTGGCCGGTGCAGGGACGGGGTAGTTTACGGAGAAAGGTGAGTGGAAGCTATGTATTGTATGATCTGCAAGGAAAACAGCGCCGGCGGCGACGGTTTGTGCGTCAAATGCCGGTTCAAAATGAAGCAGCAGAATCGGGATGTGGCGGCCGACATGGAAATCGATCTTCCGGAGGGACACTTCGTCGGAAAGGCGAGGAACGGGATTCCCGACGGCAGAGGCGAGCTCACCTACAATGAGCATGATTCGAGAAAGAGCTACAAGGGCGATTTCAAAAACGGCATGCGGCACGGCAAGGGAAGACTCACGTTCCGCAACGAGGCCTACTACGACGGTGAGTGGGTGAACGACAAGTATGAGGGCTACGGCGAGGAGGTACTCCCCGGAGACAACATCTTCGACGGGTATTTTTCGGCCGGAGCATTTACGAACGGCCATGTGTATTTCGGCGACGGCCGCGAGTATGACGGCGAGTGGAGCGACGACAAGCCCAACGGAAACGGCAAGATGTTCTTCCGTGACGGGCACTCGCTCGAGGGCTACTGGGTGAACGGAATCTGCGCTTTCTCGGAGGCGCCGACCGAGGACCAGATTGCTGCATTTTTGGCGGAGCAGGAGAGCTCCTTGGCGGACAATCCGATCGAGGAGGAGCGCGAATCGATGATTCGCCGCCAGAACACGTCGGAGCTGCCGAACGAGGATCTGAGCAACCGCATCTGGAATCCTCTGGCGAAGGAGGAGATCGAGGCGGCCGAGGAGGACGAGGGATCCCCGCTGTTGTTCGAGGGAATGCCGCAGTCGGCCAATGTGTCGAAGATCACATCGCAGCGCGCCGAGCCGGTGAACATCTCGCACGCGCGCACCGTGTTCCGCGGAAACGGTTTCGACGGTTCGGAGATGCTGGATCTCGAGGATGCGGCGGACGTTTTGGCGAAGCGCATGGCGGAATCGGCAGCGCACTCGCTGGCAGCGTATGATGAGTCGGTGGCGGATGTGGATCTCTCCGGCGGAGAAGCGGCAGAGACCAAGGAGGCAGCGGCAGCGACCGAAGGCGTACAGGAGACTTCGGAGGCCGCGGAACAAGGGGTTGACACTATGATTGAATCCAGTTTTGTGGAGACGACGGAAGACGAGCGTACTCCCGACGCGAATTCCAAATTGTTGCAGGGTATGTATAACAGCATCGGCAAGCCGATTCCCGAGGAGGAGCGCGAGAAGCCGGTTGTGAAGCAGGTTGTCGACGAGAAGACGCTCGAGGACCGCGCGATGCAGGAATATTTCAAGAAACTCGGCGTAGTGCCGCCGGCCGCAGCAGCGGAAGCACCGGCGGAGACCGCGTCCGCAGAGACCGCGGAGGCAGCCGCTTCGGTCGAGACAGCTTCGGAGGCCGCTCTGGCAGAGACCGCAGCGCCTGCGGAGGATCGTTCATACGATCCCGTGACGAAGACGGGCTATCACACCGAGACGTACGCGAACGGCGAGCGCTATGAAGGCTATTTCGTAAACGGCAAGCGCCAGGGCGTGGGCCGCATGGAATATGCGAACGGCGATGTCTACGAAGGTGCATACGAGATGGGCAAGCGCCATGGCCAGGGCATTATGACCTACGCAGCGGGAAGCCGCTACGAGGGCAACTGGGAGAACAGCATCAAGTCCGGCCAGGGTCGGTTCGTGCAGGTGAACGGCGAAGTGTACGAAGGCAATTTTGAAGGCGGCACGTTCGACGGTTTCGGTTCGTACACCTTCTCGAACGGCAACATCTACATGGGCGAATGGAAGGCCGGCAAGCGCGACGGCAAGGGCGTTTTGATTCATCCGGACGGATCGAAGGAAGCGCAGATCTGGGAAGGCGGCAAGAAGGTCTTCTCGGAGGTTGTCGCCGAGGTTGTGACCGTTGCCGAGGAGACGGCAGCGGCGGTTGAACAGGCCGCGGAGGCAGCGAGCGAGGCAGCAGCGACTGTAGCGGAAGCAGCGGAGACTGCGGTAACCGCAGCGGAAAATGCAGCCGAGACCGCAGCAGAGGCAGCAACAACAGCTGCAGAGTCCGCAGAGGCAGCGACCGAGGCAGCGGCGGAAGATGCCGCGCCGGCAGAGGAAGCGGTGCCCGAGCGCGAGATCCGCACGATCAACTACAAGAGCGGAAACCGTTACGAGGGCGAAGTGGACGAGAAGAGCCTGCCGAACGGTAAGGGCGTGTTCACGTACACGAACGGCAGCTACTATGAGGGCGAGTTCGAGCACGGCGTCCGCAACGGTGAAGGCACATTCGTATGGTCCACCGGCGATCGCTACGAGGGCGGCTGGAAGGCGGACAAGCGCCACGGCGAGGGCGTCATGACGTACGCCAACGGACGCGTCCGTAAGGGCAGATTTGAGAATAACGAATATGTCGGAATCTGATCGGACATAAGAGGCCGCTGCGTATGCGGCAGACGGGAAGACGACGGAATTGTAACAACGAAAGCGTTTTCGGAATCGGAGCGCTTTCGTTGTCTTGTTTCCGGGCAAAGGAAAATGTTATGATGCACAGACGAACACTACGGTATCGACGCGCGTTGCTGGCTTTTGCAACGCTTCTTTTCGTGTTGCTGTTGTGCGCCTGCGCAAAGGAAAATGCACAAAGGCGCGAGAGTAAGGAAGGTTCGCTCGCATGCACACCGACACCGTCACCGAGCCCGACGCCTTCGCCCACGCCGACGCCGACACCGTGGGTGATTCCGACAAGTTACGATATCACGCAGCATTTTGAGCCGATGGAGGAGTTTCCGAGCGTCTACCGGCTGCCGATCGATGACTATCTGGAGAGCGAGTTTTTGACGAGCGTCTTCGTCAACAACGGCTTTGTTCTCAGCGTATCGTATCCGAAACTTGCGCCGGATCCGGAGTATCCGGACATAGACAACGTGGATTACAACACGCCGCACTATATGCTGTTGCATGTGGCCAGACCGGAGGTGCGGTTCACACATGCCCGTACGGCACCGGAGTCGAGCTACCAGACGGTGATGCTGCTTGCGGACGGAACCGTCGTGTTCGGAGACCACGAGGCCGGCAGGGTGTTCGTGTATGATTATGAGTTCAAAAAGGCCGGGGACTTCGAGATGACCGGATATGCGATCGACTGCACGGACGACGGCATTTTGTGGACGTATGAGCGGGATTCGGAGCGGTTGTATCAATACGATGTTCACGCGTGCAAGCTGCTTCGGCAGTACACCTGCGACAACATCGAGAGCGTCCATCGACTGACCGGCTATGAGGGAAGCCGCTACCGGTTTGCCTGCTATGGCGCGGAGGGAGACGGCCTTTTGACAGTGGATGCGACGACCGGAGAGGTCACGCATGCGAAACGAGAGCTCTACCGCGCGCGGTATTTTTCGGACTATGTGACGACCGACGGTGAGCACACGTGGTACCTGAAGTCCTTAAGGGAGAGCGGCAAGGTGGTATCCTTCCGCAAGGGCTCCGACTCGGAGGACATCTCGGTGCTGTCGGGGTCGGTGGTCGTGACCGTCGGCGGAAGGTACGATGAGACCGAGCCGGAAAATGCATGGGCGTCCGATTCGTTCGCCGTGTATGATCTTACCGGCAAACAACAGTACCGGTTCCGCAATATCCTTCGGTTCCGCGAGCTCACGGGCTCGGACTACTTCGGCTCGCCGCAGCTGATGAACGACTCTGTGGTCGTATTTTACGGAAACTCGGACGAGCAGACGCCCGGCGTCTTTTTGTGGGATTTTTCGAAAGGTGAAGCTACCCCGATTGAGAATTACATCGTGTCGACGAACGATTCCGAGGGTGTTGTTGATAGCCGCATCGACGCAATCTACGATACGTACGGGGTTCGAATCCGTTATAAGGAGTATGACCTGCGGACGGAGATCTTTGACTACCGGATGCTGCCGATCACGGACGATGTCGAGCTGTTGACGATGATCGATTCGCTGGAGAATTTTCTGGCGATGTACCCCGACGGCTTCTGGAGAGAGATTCCGGGCGACGGCAAGACCGGCGTCGACTTCTTCGTTTGCGCGGAGTTTGTGCGGACGGGCAACAATATGATCGCGGAGGCGGCCGCGGTGGTGAACATCTCCTGGCCGTCGATCTGCATGGGCGTGTGCTCCAAATATGCCTCACAGATCAAGCAGACGCTCGTGCACGAGACGATGCATATGATGGAGCATCGGATTTCGGAGTTCTCGGACCAGCAGGATTTGCTTGATTATCTGTACTGGGAGAATGAACTGAACACGAAACGCTACCCGTATTATGACGCCTACACCGACGAAAACGGCGACAACATAAGCGACTACTCAGGTACTTATTCGGACAATCTCGCAGAGGCCTGGTTCATCGATGCCTACTCGCGCTCGAACTGGAAGGAGGACCGCGCCAGGATCATCGAGAATCTCTATGCCTGCAACAAGTACCTCTTCCGAAACAGCCCGCATCTGCGCGCCAAGGCGGACTTCTTGTGCGCGATCATCCGCGCCGCGTTCCCGAGCGTTGCCGCCTGTAAGGAGCCGGTGCTGTGGGAGATACCGTTTGGCATCGTCGATCCTGAGCCGTACATCGAGAAACTGAAGATCATTCAATGAGAGCATGAAAAAAGCCCTGAGCGGAACCACCGTTCAGGGCTTTTGATACATTTGGCAAATGCAGCGCTTACCCCTCCTCGGGCAACACGGCGTCGATTCCGTGCGATACGTCGTAGAGGTAGCAGACATACTTGGTCACCGTCGCGAGCGTCTCGCGGATGGCGGCCTCTAAAAGCTCCATGGAGATCAGACTTTTCTTGAACGGAACGGGCTGGCGGTAGACCGTGAAGCCCTTGTCCGGGGAGAAGTCGAAGGTTGCGCCGTACATGCGGTCATAGTTGATGCGGCTCACAGCCGTCGCATAGTTCGCGCGGAACGCCTCGGCAACCGTGAACGGGAGCTTGGAGTAGATGGTCAACAGCTGCTTGTCCGTGTGGACCGTCAGCTTGAATGCAGTCTCGAACGGCTCGCCGGAAACCTGGAAGACGATGGCTTTTTTGTCCTCATCGCAGGTGAAGTTGTCCACAAGTCCGCTGACAACCTGGCGAAGATTGCGAAAGACGCGCTCGGCGTCGAGTACTTCCGGTGCAATGTCCATGAGAATTTCCTCCCAAAAAGTAATGAAAGCAGGTTGGTGTCAGAGCATTTTACAAAAATCCGAGCGTGCGGCGCGTCGCGAGCTTTTCGTGGAACTCGGCCTCGGCGGTCGCCGCGATGAAGTCCTCGGGAAGGATGCGGATCTTCGCGTTGCCGTCCATCTGCGAGCGGATGGCGGCTTTCGACCACGTGCGCTCGTAAAGGTTGCGAACAAAGCGCGCGTTGGCGAAATCGGGCGAATCCATGTACGCCTGATCGAGCGTCTCAAAGAAGTCGCGAACGGTCTTCTCCAGGGCATCGTCGTACGCAAAATGCTTCCGCACCATCAGTAAGAAGATGTCCGTCAGCTGCTGCTTCGTATAACCCGGAAAATCAATCTGGAACGGCATGCGCGAGCGAAGACCCGCGTTGCCCTCCATCAATTTGTCCATATCGGCCTTGTAACCGGCCATGATGACAACCATGTCATCGCGGTGGTTCTCCATCTCTGAGACGAGCGTTGTGAGCGCCTCGCGACCGTAGTCGTTGCCGCCCTCGCCGCTGTAGAGAGAGTAGGCCTCATCGAGGAACAGAACCGAGCCGTACGCATCGCGGCAGATGGCAGCGGTCTTCGGTGCCGTCTGGCCGACGTACTCGCCGCACAGATCGCGCGACATGTACTCAAAGAAGTAGCCGTTTCGAAGGATGCCTGCCTCGGCGAAGATCTTGCCGAGGATGCGCGCCACGGTCGTCTTGCCGGTTCCCGGTGCGCCCGTAAAGCGCATGTGCAGCGTGGGCCGCTCGATGTTCTTGTCCTTCATCGCGTACGTCACCTGTGAGACGATCTCGCGGATGCGCTCGCTGATGGCCTCCATGCCGATCATCTCCGCAAGCTCGTCAAATCCGGAGCGGGTGCGCTCGGAGTATGCGGGCGAGAGGGAGAGAAGTTCGTCCTTTGTGATCGTGATCAGCTCGCCGACCTCGGCTTTTTCGTCCTTCGCGGCGTCCGCGCGGTGCTTTAACCACAAAATCTCGCATACGATCTTGCGAACGGACTGCATGCCGTAGAAGCGACCGTCACTTTTCTCCTCGGCAATGCGCGAGAAGAAGACGTCCCAGGCGTCGTCCGCAAGCGCGAAGGAGTAATCGCGGAGCATCAGCTTGGCGCCGTCGCGAAGCTGGTCCTTCGTGTAGGGAGGAACGGGAATCGTCTTTAAATACAAAACATCGGTGATGCATTCCTCAATCGAGGAGAGTGCGGTCGGCTCGATGTAGGGAACGCGGAACGCGAAGAGGTAATCGCTCTCGAAGGGGAGAATCTGGCGCAGGAACGATTTCAGATCGCCGATGCGCGAGTGCTCCGTGAGAGCGCTGATGTCAAAGCAGACAAGGCGGTTGCGGTTCTCAATCTTGGAGAGGTACGTCACGGTGTCGAACGGAGACTGATAACCGTCCTCCGTCTTCATGCCGATGCGAAGCTCGACGACCGGATCGTCCTTGCAGAAAGGAAACAGCTCAAGCGCCGTGATGAAGTCCGCGTACGTGTGCAGCACGGTCGTGAGTCCGGCGCCGTCGTTCACGGAGAAGAGATAATTCAGATGCTGGAACGAAATCTGCGTGTTGTGGCGGTGGATCTCCGGAGAAATCGTCGCAATCTCGTTACACAGAGCCTTGAGGGCGTCCCAGCCGATAATGTTGTCAAAGTAGGAGAGAGGCGAGTCCGTCTTCGAGTCGGACGTGCGAACAACGGAGAGCATCACCTCGGGGTACACGTAGTAGACGGACGAGTCGTTCTCGTGGATCTGGCGTCCGTCGCCAAGGCAGAATGACTTGTGCAACAGCGTGTCGATCTGCCGCGCCGTCTGCTCCGCAGAGCCCGACGGGAGGGAAAATGTCAACAGCGCAAGGTCCTCGAAATCCACGGTCAGCATATCGCCGAACATCGCGGTCAGGCCCTCACGGACGGTGTGGATCGGGAGCTCATTCTTGTCCCGGTTCGCCAAGATAAAGTTCTGGTCAAATTCGATTTTTCCGCCGAGCATACCAGTCCTCCGGATTATCACATAATACAGTAGTATACCATACCGCGCGGGCGAAAACAACACTGCATTTTGCGAAAACGGCTTTACTTCTATGGGGCAGAGTGGTAAAATCATGGTGTCTATGCAATCTTATTTCGGAGGACAAATCCATGATTAATTCCATGATTCTCGATCTCAACAAAAACGGTTCGGCAATCCGCGCGATGTTCGAGGAAGGCACGAAGATGGCGAAGGAGTTCGGCCGTGAGAATGTCTACGACTACAGCCTCGGCAACCCGAGCGTGGTTCCGCCCGCGGAAATCCGCGAGACGCTTCTGGACATCATCGCCCACGAGGACGAGAACGTGTTGCACGGATATATGAACAATGCCGGTTTTGAGGATGTTCGCGCGGCAATCGCGACGCACCTTAACAACAACTTCGGAACTGCATTTACCGCGAAAAATATACTGATGACGGTCGGCGCCGCAGGCGGTCTGAACGTTATCCTGAAGACTCTGGTGAACCCGGGCGACGAGGTGATCACGTTCGCTCCGTTCTTCGGCGAGTACCGCAACTACGTGCGAAATGTGGACGGCATTTTGGTGACCGCAGCGACCGATCCCGACACGTTTTTGCCGGTGCCGGAGGTGCTTGCTTCGGTGATCACGCCGAAGACGAAGGCCCTGATCGTCAATACGCCGAACAATCCGACGGGCGTTGTGTACCCCGAGGAGTTGATCGTTCGCATCGCGGATGTGCTGCGCGCGAAGGAGGCCGAGTACGGCATCAGCATTTACATGATCGCGGACGAGCCGTACCGCGAGCTGGTGTACGACGGTGTTACGGTTCCGTATCTCACGAAATACTACCACAACACGGTTGTCGGTTATTCCTACAGTAAGTCGCTGTCTCTTCCGGGCGAGCGCATCGGTTATCTGGTGCTCCCGGACGAGCTCGACGATGCAGCGGAGATCATCCCCGGCGCTACGGCCGCGAACCGTGTGCTCGGTTTTGTCAACGCGCCGTCTCTCATTCAGAAGGCGGTCGGACGCTGCCTCGACGCGAAGGTCGATGTGGAGATTTACAACCGAAACCGCGAGCTTTTGTACGGAAAGCTTACGGAGTACGGTTTTTCGTGCATCAAGCCGCAGGGTGCATTTTACCTCTTTGTGAAGGCACCGGACGGGGACGACAAGGCGTTCGTCGCAGCGGCGAAGAAGCACCGCATTCTCATGGTGGCCGGCACGGGCTTCGGAGGTCCGGGCTATGTGAGACTTGCATATTGCGTATCGTACGACATGATCGAGCGGTCCCTGCCGGGCTTTGAGGCGCTGGCAGCGGAGTACGGCCTGCGCTGAATGCATGGCTGCCGCGCGAGCGGTCGGGATACGAACGAAAGGATGAAAAATGGGAACCTGGCGTGATAATGTGCGCCGCGTGACCCCCTATGTTCCGGGGGAACAGCCGCAGCGCCCTGTAATAAAACTGAATACCAACGAGAATCCGTATCCGCCGTCACCGGCGGTGCTCGCGATTCTTCGTGAGATGTCCGGAAAGCCCGAGCTGGGCAATCGCTGCGAGGCGGCGAACCTCCGCAAATACCCGGATGCCGAGGTCACAGAGCTGGTGAACGCCATCTCCGAGGTGTACGGCTTCGACCCGTCGCAGATCTTCGTCGGCGTCGGCTCGGACGACGTGCTCGGCATGGTGTTTTTGACGTTCTTCAGCGGCAATGTACCGATTCTGTTTCCGGATGTGACTTACTCCTTCTACGATGTCTGGGCGGAGCTTTACCGGATTCCGTACAAGCAGATTCCGCTTGACGAGAACTTCCGCATCCGCACGGAGGATTATACAAAGCATGACGGTCCGATCGGCGGTATCATCATCGCCAACCCGAACGCGCCGACCTCGGTGTCGCTGCCGCTTTCGGAAGTGCGCAGGATTCTGGACGCCAATCGCGATGTGGCGGTGATCGTCGACGAGGCGTACGTCGATTTCGGCGGTGAGAGTGCGCTGCCGCTTTTGGCGGAGTACGACAACCTT
>JAFZWG010000082.1 GCA_017617395.1 Lachnospiraceae bacterium | reverse complement strand
TGTCATCTGACGGCAAGATGACAACTGGGGACTGTCCCTCTGTCATCTGCCTTACTTCAACGGCACTACGGCGCCGTCGTATTTGCCTTCGATGAACTTCTTGACATCGTCGCTCTGGAGCACCTCGACAAGAACCTTGAGGGCCTCACTGTCCTTCTTGGAAGGCACGGTGGCGATGATGTTGCCGTAGGTCTGGGCTGCGAGGCCGTCATTTGCCTCAACCGCGAGAGCCTGGCTTACATGGAGGCCGCCCTCGATCGCATAGTTGCCGTTGATGACGGCGACGTCAACGTCGGGAAGCGCTGCCACAAGCTGCTCGGGAGCAAGCTCCTTGAACTGGATGTTCTTCGGGTTCGACACGATGTCAGCGATCGTTGCGGTGATGCCCGCGCCATCTCTCAGGGTGATGATGCCCTCCTGCGCAAGCAGAAGAAGTGCTCTTGCCTCGTTGGTCACGTTGTTGGGAACCGCGATGATCGCACCGTCCGGAAGGTCCTTCAGATCCTTCGTGCGACCGGCATAGATACCGAAGGGCTCGTAGTGGATCGCGCCGATGGAAACGAGGTCGCTGCCGTTTTCCTTGTTGAACTGCTCAAGATACGGAACGTGCTGGAAGTAGTTCGCGTCCAGGCTGCCCTCGATCACGCCGGTGTTCGGGGTGATGGAGTCCTCGAGCTTGACGATCTCAAGCGTGTAGCCCTTGTCCTTGAGGATAGGCTTGACGTACTCGAGAATCTCGGCGTGAGGAACGATGTTCGCGCCGACTTTGATAACTTTGCTGTCGGATGCGGTAGAATTTTTGTCCTTGCCGCATCCGACAAGCGCCAGGGTAAAAATGAGTGTGATAGCTGCGATAAATAACTTCTTTTTCATGATAGTAATCTCCTTTGAATTAACATTTTTCGTTTTTTAGAAGTTGTATTTCGATCAGGCCTTTCGCCGAATCTTCGAGAGAAGTCCTCCCGCCGCCTGGATGACCATGACCATGATGACCAGTAAAAGCACGGTGGTCCAGAGGACGTCTTTTTGGTAGCGGTAGTAACCGTATTGCAGGGCGATGGCGCCGAGGCCTCCGCCGCCGATGACTCCCGCCATTGCCGAGTAGCCGAGGACTGTGGCTACGTTGATGGCCGCTCCCTGCAGAAGCGACGGGGCCGCCTCCGGCAGGATGAATCGGAAAATGATATGCACGGGCGAGGCGCCCATGGAGGTCGCCGCCTCGATGATTCCCGGCTGCACTTCACAGAGCGACGCTTCCACCATTCGCGCGACGATCGGAATCGCTCCGACCGTGAGCGGCACAATTGCGGCTGTCGTCCCGATGGACGAGCCGGTCACGAACCGCGTGAACGGGATCAGCAGCACGAGCAAAATGAGGAACGGCAGGGACCGCATGATGTCCGTGATCACACCGATGACGATGTTGACCGGACGGTTCTGCAACAGCCTCCCCTTCGCGGTCGCGTAGAGGATCACGCCGACCGGAAGCCCTACAAGGTACGCGTACAGGGAGGCGTAGGCGGTCATCCGAAGCGTCTCCCAGACGCCGTTTTTGATTGCCTGGATGATGTAATCGCTCATTCGTCATTCACCTCCGATATCGCAAGACCCTTGCTCCGGAAATACTCCGTGACAATGTCCTGGTCGCTCTTCGCCGGCGGCAGTTCAAGGACCATCTGGCCGTATCCGACGCCGCCCACGCTCTTGGTGTTCGCGCTTAGGATGTTGACCTTCTGGCCGGTTGTCGCCACGAGATCCGCAATGAGCGGTTCCTTCGCGGAAAGCCCGTCAAATGCAATCCGGATCAGGCGGCTGTTCTCGTCCGACGGGTCGTACGGGTTGCTCGGAAACACCAGTTTCTTCGCCGCCCTCGACTTCGGTGCGCGGAAGACTTCCTTCACGTCGCCGACCTCCGCCAGGTTGCCGTCCTCGATGATCGCGACTCTGTCGCAGATCCGCTCCACCACGGACATCTCGTGCGTGATGATCACGATGGTCAGCTTCCGCTCGCGGTTGATCTTCTGCAGAAGCTCCAAAATCTCGCCCGTGATCTTCGGGTCGAGCGCGCTGGTCGCCTCGTCGCAGAGCAGAACCTTCGGGTCCGCCGCAAGCGCTCTTGCAATGGCCACACGCTGTTGCTGTCCGCCGGACAGCCGCGCGGGGTATTCTTTTTCTTTCTCGGAAAGCCCGACGACCTCGAGCATTTTCCGCGCAATCTCCTTTCGCTCGCGGCGCCCGATCCCGGCGATGCGAAGCGGCTGCTCCACATTCTTGATCACGGTTCGCTGCCTAAGGAGATTGAAGTTTTGGAAGATCATCGCAATCGAGCGACGCACCGTTCGGAGTTCCCGCGGTTTCAGTTCCGCAAGGTCTCTTCCGTAGTACGAGACGCTGCCCGAGGAGACCTCCGTCAGGCGGTTTAAGGTTCGCACCAGAGTGGATTTGCCTGCGCCGCTCATTCCGATGATTCCAAAGATCTCTCCCTCGCGGATGGAGAAACTCACATCGCGAAGTGCCGTAAAATCCTTCCCTTCATTGCGATAGGTTTTGGATACGTTTCGGAGTTCATATACAATTGTCGGATCTCTCATTTTTCCCTTTATCCTGTGTCTGTTAGTCGTATAATCCCTTGCTGATATAACGGTCGCCGCGGTCCGGGAAGACGGTGACGATGCTGCCGTGATCGATGCGCTGCGCAAGCTTCAAGGCCGCTGCAAGCGCCGCTCCCGACGAGGAACCGGCCAGGACGCCTTCCCTGCGCGCCAGCTCCTTCACGGTGGCAAATGCCTCCGCGTCCGTCACTTTGATAACCTCGTCGACCAGCGACATGTCCATCGTTTTGGCGATGAAGTCATTGCCGATGCCCTCGATGTCGTAGTCCGCATGCTCGCCTCCGCCGATCGTCGAACCGACCGGGTCCGCAAGCACTCCCGTGACGGAAGGCTTCTGTTCTTTTAGGTAGCGTGTGATGCCGCTGAAGGTTCCGCCGCTGCCGGCGCCCGCCACGAAGTAGTCGACGTCGCCGTCAAGCTGCCGCCAGATCTCCGGCCCCGTGGTCTCGTAATGTGCCTGCGGGTTCGCGGGGTTGTCGAACTGCTTTAGCGAAATCGCGCCGGGGATGGTTGCGATGATCCGCTCCGCCTCCCGCTCCGCCCCGAGCATTCCGTCCGCGCGCGGCGTGTTGATGATCTCTGCGCCGAGCGCCCGAAGAACCTTCTGTTTCTCCTGGGAGAATTTGTCGGGGACGGTGAAGATGACCCGGTAGCCCTGGTTGAGCGCCGCGATCGCGATGCCGATGCCGGTGTTTCCCGCCGTGGCGTCCACGATCGTGCTTCCCTCTTTAAGAAGCCCTCTTCGCTTCGCATCGTCGATCATGTACATGCCGACGCGGTCCTTGACGCTGCCGGCAGGATTGGCCAGCTCGAGCTTCGCGTACAGTCTCACGCCCTTCTTCGTCTCAAAATTCTGCAGCCGCAGGATC
>JAFZWG010000081.1 GCA_017617395.1 Lachnospiraceae bacterium | reverse complement strand
TTCGTGGACGTTATTCGCAGCCTTTGTCGCGGACTTCGTCATGAGCGTGAAGCAGGCGGTCGACTTCGAACAGAAGGTCCGCAAGATCGCCGAGATGTTCGTCTCCGTCAAGGAGCGCATGGCAGCGGTGTACGACACGGTCGTCGTGGAGACGTTCTTCCGCAAGGCCTTAGGGCTTCTTACGAAGCAGCAGAAGCGCATGCTTACCGCCTTCCCGGCGATGCGCTCCGTCTCCTATCCCGGCATCATCAAATCCATCCGCAGCGTAATGCCCGGCTTCCGTGAGAACGGCAGGGAGGATTCCGCGGAGAAAAACGAAGAACAACAATAATTGTCTGAAATCAGGATAAGGCCCGCAGGACGCGGGCCTTTTTTGAAATTTTTCGCTGCATTTTCCGAAGGGGTGTCAACCCGGATGCGGAAAATGCTGATATTGTGGGTGAAAGGGTAAAGCCTTTCGGGAAAGGAGGTGCCGCGCATGGAAGACCGGCAGATTGTGGATCTCTATCTGGCCAGAGACGAAGAAGCCATAAAGCGAACGTCGGAAAAGTACGGCGCCCGTATACGAAACATTGCAAACGGAATCCTCGGGGATATGCAGAGCGCGGAAGAGTGCGAGAACGACACGTACCTGGAAGCCTGGAACCGGATTCCGCCCCACGAGCCGCACGACTACTTATTCCCGTTCCTCGGAAAGATCGTGCGGGGAATCGCCGTCAATCGCTACAAAGCCGGCCTGCGATCGAAGCGGCATGCGGTGCAATGCGAGCTTACGAATGAACTTTTGGAGTGCCTTCCCGCGAAGGAAACCACGGAAGCGAATGTCATGTCGGAGGAGCTCGCAAAGGCGATCGAGCAATTCCTTGACACACTCACGAAAGAGCAGCGGATCATTTTTGTGAGACGCTACTGGTTCTGCGATTCCGTCCGGGACATCGGCACCCGCCTGGGGGTGTCGGAGGGCAGTGTGAAAACCATACTGTTCCGCCTGCGCAAGGCGCTCAGACAATACCTGGAAAAGGAGGGGATCACACTATGAACGAATATGATCTGTTTGAAGCTATCGGAAATATTGATAAGAAATATGTGGAGGAAGCTGCCGCAGCGGCTCCTGCGCGGAAGCGGATCGGCCGCAGGCGCGTCTGGCGTATCGCCCTGGTGGCAGCGGCCCTTGCGGTGCTTCTTCTCGGAACCTTCGTCGCCACCGCGCATATCGTTTATGATGTTCGTTTCCTGCAGCTGATCGGCCTTGAGAGCACCATGAAGGAGCTGGATAACGGCTACTATCAGATTGGCCTTTCGAAGACGATCGACGATGTGACCGTCACGGTGGTGGACGCCATCGGAGATGCAAAGAGACAGTGGGTTGAGATTGAGACCGATATTCCGGCAGAGGAGTTTGAGACCGGCAAGTGTCCGGAAGAACCGGGACCGACGCATTTTTACATCGAACTGTATGAGACCAACCGGTTGACGGCTGCATTTTCCGGAATTGACTGCACGGAGCGGTACGAGAGAGAACTAAAGGCCGTTATGCCTGACGGACACAGCGCCTCCCTGAAACCGTTTGTGCGCGACGGTCATCTGTGGCTTTTGATGGAGGTTAGGGCGGATGCAGGCCATGAGCTGAACCGGTCGTTCATCCACTTTGAATGCGGTTTCAATACGAAAAATACGCAGGATGCACGCTTTGCGTTCAACTGGTGTTGCAATTACCCGGCGAAGAAGGAGACCAGCCGGATCGGCAAAAAAGACGGCAAGGTGCCCCTGTTGTACAACACATCGGAGGAGGTGCGCATCACCAAAGTCGAGGTTACGCAGGCTTGTCTGGATGTATTTGCCGAAGGAAGCTTCGGTGACTTCCGGCTGGAGTACATCACCCTTGCCGACGGAACCATCCTGTATCCGGTGAATCGGGAGCAAAATGTTGCCCCGGAGAAAACCGGAAAGGCAGAGCCGGAGATTTGGGACGGCTGGATCGTATGTGACGATGAGGAGATCGATGGCAAGAAAACTTCCGCCAAGACGTACTCTCTCATGCCGAATCAGTCCTTCGACACGACAGCACTCGGCGACAGACTGATTCCGATGGACGAAATCGTTGCAATCTGCATCAACGGTAAGACGATTGAATTGAAGTAATCAGGCGATAAAGATGTGCGGTGCACTCCGGTGGGGGAGAGTGCACCGCGAAAACGAAAGCACACCATGGCGGTGTGCTTTTTTTGTTCTGTTTAGTATCGGCGGTCGGTCGGCTGGTACTGCGTCTGGTAGCCCGGGTTGTTCTCGGGGCGAAGCGCGTTCGGATACATGGTGTCGGCGTAGATGTCCGTCTGCATCCGTCGAACCATCGCGAAGACTTCCTGGTAGTCCGGAATGTCGCGGATGGAGAAGTTGTTGGAGCCGACGCCTGCGCCGGTGCTGTAACGGCCGCCGCAGATGATGTTCACATCACCGCAGCCGGTCATGCGGTCAATCATGCCGCGCGTCATGCTGACGTTGGTGATCTCCGCGAAGGGCTTGAAGACGATCTCCTTCGAGAGAACGCCGCGGCTGAAGTAGATGCCGCGGTCCGTGATTGCGTACTCGATGTTGCGCTGTCGGAAAACCGAGAAGATCACGCCGCCCAGATAAATCCACACGGGCATCATGTGAATCAGCAGAAAGACGCCTACGAAGCCCTTGAAGATGCCGCCCATCTCGCCCGAGGGCATCTTGCGAACCATCGTGTAGAAGAATAAGTCAAAGGCTGCCCAGATGAGAGCGATGAACAACAGCGGGTTGAAGATACACTCAAGCACGAAGCACGACATCTTGGGCTTGCCTCTCCATCTGGCATACTCGCCGTTGAGATACGCATCGAAATCAGTCATGGTAACACCTCCCGAATAATATACACACAACCTCAGTATAGCAGAGTGTCCGGAAAAAGGCAAATCCATTTGCCGAAACGGAGCGCTTCGGTGCGAGGTTTCCCCCGCAATTGACCCTGCGGCGGAAAATATGGCTTGACAAAGTCCGCGGTCTGCGGTAAATTATGTCCATATTCAATATTCAAAAGGCATGGAAGAAGAGGAGTACGTTTCTACCGACCGCCAGAGAGACCGGCCCAAGGCTGAAAGACCGGTTCGGAGACGGGGATGCGGAAGTAGCTTCGGAGCCGAGATTTCGAAACCGCAAATAGCGCTTGCGCATGAGGCGGGAATAGAGGTCTCCGGGTAATCCCGTTACCGATGAGTCGCTTGTTGGAGCGGCGTAAAGAGGCAGCGCAAGCTGCGAAATAAGGTGGTACCACGAACAGCCCCTCGTCCTTATACGGCGAGGGGCGTCTTTGATTTTTGAGCGCCGGTACATTGAGCGAAGGGAGCAAAGCGAGCTTCGCGATGTGACACGTCACGGCGCGCTCACACAGAAAGGAGTACAACATGAAGGAACTGGCTAAGACCTACAATCCGAAAGAGATTGAAGACCGCCTGTATCAGATGTGGCAGGACAAGAAGTATTTTCATGCGGAAGTACGGCCCGAGAAGAAGCCGTACACGATCGTGATCCCGCCGCCGAACATCACCGGACAGCTGCATATGGGGCACGCTTTGGACAACACGCTGCAGGATATTTTGATCCGCTTCAAGCGCATGCAGGGCTATGAGGCATTGTGGCTTCCCGGCACCGACCACGCATCGATTGCGACCGAGGCGAAGATCGTTGAGGCGATGGCGAAGGAAGGCATCACGAAGGAGGACCTCGGACGTGAGGGATTCCTCGAGAGAGCATGGGAGTGGAAGCGTCAGTACGGCGGCCGCATCATTAGTCAGCTTAAGAAAATGGGCTCGTCCTGCGACTGGGACCGCGAGCGTTTCACGATGGACGAGGGCTGCAACAAGGCCGTTAAGGAAGTGTTCGTAAACCTCTACAACAAGGGGCTTATTTACCGCGGAAACCGCATTATCAACTGGTGCCCGCACTGCCTGACGACGATCTCCGACGCGGAGGTTAACTACGAGGATCAGGCAGGTCATTTCTGGCATCTGCGCTATCCGTACACGGACGGCAGCGGCTACATCGAGATGGCGACGACGCGTCCCGAGACGATGCTCGGCGATACCGCGGTTGCCGTGAACCCGAACGATGACCGCTACAAGCACCTGATCGGCAAGACCGTTACGCTGCCGCTTGTCGGCCGCGAGATCCCGGTGATCGGGGATGAGTATGTTGACATGGAGTTCGGTACCGGTGTTGTAAAGATCACGCCCGCACACGACCCGAACGACTTTGAGGTAGGTCTTCGTCATAACCTGCCGGTGATCAATGTTTTGACGCCGGATGCGAAGATCACGGAGGATTATCCGAAGTACGCAGGAATGGACCGCTACGAGGCCCGCAAGGCGATCGTAAAGGATCTGCAGGAGTGCGGCGCGCTCACGGAGATCGAGGATCACGCCCACAATGTAGGCACCTGCTACCGCTGCGGCACGACGATCGAGCCCCGCGTTTCGATGCAGTGGTTCGTCAAGATGAAGCCTCTGGCAGGCCCTGCGATCGACGCTGTAAAGCAGGACAAGACGCAGTTCGTTCCGGAGCATTTTGAGAAGACGTATTTCCACTGGCTTGAGAATATCCGCGACTGGTGCATCAGCCGCCAGCTGTGGTGGGGTCACCGGATTCCCGCGTTCTACTGCGACGCGTGCGGAGAGACGGTGGTAACCAAGGACGATCAGGCGATCTGCCCGAAGTGCGGCAAGCCGATGCGCCAGGATCCCGACACGCTCGATACGTGGTTTAGCTCGGCACTGTGGCCGTTCTCGACGCTCGGCTGGCCGGAGAAGACCAAGGAGCTTGAGTATTTTTACCCGACGAGCACGCTCGTTACCGGTTACGATATCATCCCGTTCTGGGTTATGAGAATGATGTTCTCCGGAATCGAGCAGATGGGCGAGGTTCCGTTCAAGACGGTTCTCATCCACGGACTCGTTCGCGACTCTCAGGGTCGTAAAATGAGCAAGTCTCTCGGAAACGGTATCGATCCTCTCGAAGTGATCGACAAATACGGCGCCGACGCGCTTCGTTTCACGCTCGTGACCGGCAACGCGCCCGGCAACGACATGCGCTTCTACTGGGAGCGTGTTGAGGCGAGCAGAAATTTTGCGAACAAGGTTTGGAACGCGAGCCGTTTCATCATGATGAACCTCGAGCAGGTTGACATGAACGCTGCCATGGATCTGACCGCGCTCACCGATGCGGACCGCTGGATCCTCTCGAAGTGCAACCAGCTCGTAGCCGACGTTACGGAGAACCTCGAGAACTTCGAGCTCGGTATCGCGGCAGGCAAGATTTACGACTTCATCTGGTCCGAGTTCTGCGACTGGTACATCGAGATGGTTAAGCCCCGTCTCTACGGCACGGAGACGAAGACGAAGCAGGCGGCATTGTTCACGCTTTGCTCGGTTTTGACGACGTCGATGCAGCTGCTGCACCCGTTCATGCCGTTCATCACCGAGGAGATTTACCGCACGCTTGCCGATGCGCAGGGACGCCTTACGGACGACACCTCCATCATGATCTCCGAGTGGCCTGAGTTTATGAAGTCCATGGTTTGGAGCAAGGAGGAAGAGGCGGTTGAGCTGATCAAGAACGCTGTGACCGCAATGCGTGTGCTGAGAAACGACATGAACGTTCCGCCGTCGCGCAAGGCGAAGGTGTTCGTTGTTTCCGATGACGAGCATGTACGCGGCATCTTCGAGGGCAGCAAGGACTTCTTCGCAGCTCTTGCGAGCGCAAGCGAGGTAACGGTTCAGAGCGACAAGGCCGGCATCGATGACGACGCTGTGTCCGTAGTGGTTGCCGGTGCGACGATCTACATGCCGCTTTCGGACCTTGTGGACATCGCGAAGGAGATCGAGCGTCTCACGAAGGAGAGGGAGCGTCTGACCGGCGAGCTTGCCCGCGTCAACGGCATGCTCAGCAACGAGCGCTTCGTATCCAAGGCACCCGAGGCGAAGATCGCCGAGGAGCGCGCGAAGCTCGAAAAATACACCGCGATGATGAAGCAGGTTGAGGAGCAGCTTGCACATCTCGGAAAGCAGTAAAACCAAACAAATGTAACCTGGCCGGCGGGGCAGATGATGCTCTGCCGGCTTTTTGTCTGCCCGGGCGTGTAACAAAGCCGTAACAACAAGAAACACAAATGTAAGAATTTTCCGCGAATTGTAACAGCTTTGTAACCAACGGCTTGTTTTTTTGTGATACAATAGGCACAGTTGATAGATTGATTGTGCGGCGATAAGCGCCGCCGAAATCTGCAGCTTGTGTGGGAGATCGATCGGACCGCCCTCGCCGTTTGGCGGGGGCGGGACCGGATCGGAAAGTTAAGAGGGGTTTGTCCGGCCGTTCCGAGGAGGTTACAAAAGTGAGTACACTTCGAAGAACATCTTTTTT
The DNA here is from genome assembly GCA_017617395.1 of Lachnospiraceae bacterium. Taxonomy (GTDB): domain Bacteria; phylum Bacillota; class Clostridia; order Lachnospirales; family Lachnospiraceae; genus ISDg. Next base: position 12,360 of record JAFZWG010000081.1, on the reverse strand, counting down.
TGTGTCTGCGCTTTTGGGGGCGCTTCTTTTTGTCGCGTGCGCGTGCGAGGGCGACAAGAACCGGACGGAAAATGAAACATCCGATACCATGGCGGTCTGGGAGACCGGCGATCCGCTTCCGACGGAGGACTGGTCGGAGCTCATCGCCAAAAACAGGGAATTGCATGCGTTAGTGAAACCGAAGAATGAGGTGAGCGCGGTCGGAACGGGACCCGCCCGGACGGAAGAGGAGCTCGAGGCCTGCAGCTACGGCGTCGACAGAGCCAATCCGCTTCGGATGATTTCGGGGAAGATGTTTGAGTGGGATGCGACTCCGAAGGAAAAGGCCCTGTGGGGAAGGAACACCGACTATGCGGAGACAACGTATTTCGAGGGGCTGTCGGACCCGGCGGTGATGGCGCGGATCAACAACCGCATCGACGAGATCGCGGAGGCGGTTTCGAGCCCGTGGTATTACCCGGATGTCTCCGGAATCGTGTCGATCCTCCGGGAGAAAGGGCAGCCGGGCTGCAACGTGTATGTGATGCAGTCCTGCAACTGCGACAACGTGCTGTCGGTCGAAATCTGCCGGATATGGACCTGGTACAGCATGGACAGTGTGTACCATCCGAGTGTGATCCGGGAGGCCAATGAGCGCTGGGCGACGGGAGACGGGCGGTTTTCGGTATCGTATCAGGAGGTTGACGACGGGGAGACCGGTCGGATGATGGCGTGCATCTGCCATGAGATCCGGGAGACGATCGGGGTGAATTTTTCGCTGGTGAGTGGTGAAGAACTGCGGCTGTCCGATCTGTTTGAGGAGGGCGAGGATTATCTCGCGATTCTCAACGACGGGATTTCCCGGGCGCTTCGCAACGATTTCTGGTTCGACGATGCGAAGTATCAATCGACCGGCGAGTACGACGGACAGTACGGGAAAAAATACGCGGAGTCGCGCGAGTATGACGGCGGCCGCGCGTTCACGGGACTGACCGGGGACGAGGCGTTTGTTCTTCAGGGGTATGGAAACGGCGTGAGCGTGTGTTTTCCGGGGCTTTTCAACGGACATGATGTCACGGTGCAGCTTCCGAAGGCGATTCCCGTGGGGAACACAGAGGGCATCTACAAGTATCAGCAGGAATTCATGTTTGAGCCGCTCGGAAGAGTTTATTTCGGCTCGACGATGACGGTCAGCGGGGAGAAGATCGGGTCGGTAGTCGTCCCTTCGGGGGATGCGGACACGATCTCGGCGGAAGTCTGGCGCGGGACGGGAGCCTTCACGTATTCGTCCGCGTTCGGAACGGTCGAGGAGCCCGTCCGACAGATGTTCTCCGACGAAGCGATGTTGCACTGCGCCGAGCAGTCCCTTTCGGAGCGGAGCAAAACGGAGCGCGTATCGAATTGCTCGCTCGCCTTTGTCTCCGCGGAGGTGTATCCGAACGGCTTTGTAAGATGGTGCTGGGAGATATGCAAATCAGGGCTTACGGAAGGCGCTCTTCACTATCTCGGAACGGGTGACCTCGCGGAAGTCTGGACCCGGGACGGAGAAGTGATCCCGGACGAAGAAATCTTCGATGTTCCGTACGAGGAACTGCTTCGGGAAATGCTCTCCGCTCTCTTGTGGAGATGGGAGCCCATGCTGAGCGAGGCAGAGGTTTCGGAGACGGTGACATTGCTTCTGCCGTATCTTGAGAAAATCGAGTATGACGCAGTTCTCTCCACGGAATACAGCGAGGCTTCCTCGTTTGGCGGAGTTAAGATTCGCTGGCCGGGTCGAAGCGAGGCGGACACCTGGGGAATGATGTATCCGAGCGCGATGCCGCCCGGGATCAAGGAGAATGTCAGCGAGAAGCTTTGGAATTTTATGTGCTTTGATAGCTATGTCGAGACAGTTGTCCTCAGCGATCCGTTCGTTCTGCTGCGGCACCTGAGGATGTATGAGGGGTATCATTTTCCGCAGTATGATGCGAAACAGCGCATGCCGCGGGAGCGTTAGGTGGGTGTATGAGGAAAATACTTGTTTTGGTGGTTATAGCGGTTGCCTGTCTGACGGTGGCCTCGTGCTCGAAAAACGGCGGGGATACGAACCTGACGCCGACATCGGTTGTGACGGAGGCGGTGACGCCGACCGTGACGAGTGAACCGACCGGGACACCGACGCCGACCGTGACGGCTACGCCGGTGCCGGCGACGGATCTCGCAGCGTTGGCTGCCCGAAACCGCGAACTCCACGAGGAAGTTTTTACGAAGCGGGCGGTCAATCCGCTTGGAACCGCTCCGGCGATGCCGGAGAGCGAGAAGCGGGACCGCGCATACGGAATCTCGAGGAGCTATTGGCCGGTCTTTCAGGATGTTGTCATGGAGACAGGGAGTATCGTCGAGGAAACCTGGACCGTGCCGCACACGTACCTGCGCATCTCGGGGCTTCGTGACGAGGCGGTTCAAAAGAAGGTCAACGACCGTCTGGAGTCGATTGTCCGCAACATGTCGCACCCGAATTTTCTGCCGGACATCGCCGGAATCATGACGATTGTGAAGGAGCACGGGCTTCCGCAATCGAAAGTTCATGAGTACCATCATTGCGAGGCCGGAATTCTTTCGGTGGAGGTGGAGGCCACCTGGTACTGGGAGGAGGAGCGTGTATTTGCCAACGACGAGGAGCTTGCGAAGTTCTGCGAACAGGTGGACTGGGCGGACGCCCGGTATGAAATTCTGGACGGATATTCCTTCGTGTGGAACTCGCCGGTGCGCATGGTTTACCAGCTGTACGGCACATATTATCTGAATTTCGATTTGTCAACCGGAGAGGAGATGTCTCTCTCGGATTTGTTCCCCGAAGGCTACGACTATCTTGCGTATCTTGACGAGAAGGTCTACGAGGCGTCGCAATATGAGTACTGGTTCGATCATTACGACGGCAGCGGTGCCTGGGAACAATATGACGAAATGCAGGAGGTCGACTCCGGCGTCTCGCTGCAGATCTCCGGTGACGAGGAGTTTCATCTGTATGACAATTGGTTGCGGATCAACACGAATCAAGGGAGAGAGGTTTCCGTAATCCTGTCGGATGTTGTATACCGGAGCGCGGGGGAGCTTCTGTATTCGGTAATGCCGGAGTATACGCTCAGTCCGCTCGAAACAGTCGTTTTTTATGATTGGGAATGGAGAGAAAACAGCGACGAAAAAGTGCATATGAACAAGAGTCAGAGACTCGGAAAAATCCGTGCCGTGCCGAGCGGAGCCCTCGAGATTGAGGTGGAAGTGAAGCGGCAGAAGGACCTGCCGGATTGGGAATCTTACGCCGGAGAGGAATGGACGGCGAGAGCCCGGGAAGATCTTTCGGACGAGAAAATCGTGAAATACGCGAAAGAATTTCTGGAGGCGGAGAGCGTCTGGATCGATTATTGGTACAGCAGACCGACCACGGATGCGGAGATGTTGTTGTATTGTGCAGAAGTATACCCGAACGGATATTACTACCTGGAATGGTGCGTGAATGTGAAAGGAACGTGGCGTCAGGGGCGCGGCTATGAACATTTCACTCTGAGAGGCTGGGTTCATGACGGACGATTCATTCCGGAGGAGGAATGCTTCGACGTCTCCTATGAGGAGCTCTTTACGGAAATCATTGCGGGACTGCGCGTCGGAGATCGCGAGCACGGCAAGCCCGTTGCGACCCGGGAGGAGGCTGCGGCAGCAGCGAAAGCGCTGAGACCGTATTTTTCGAAGTTTTCAGATCCGCTTGGGGGAAAAGACACGTGGTCATGGGTTCAGTGGTATGTCTGGGAGCCCGGCGGATATGCATTGCTCAAAACTCCCGATGACGTGTCCGAAGAGACCTTCCCGGATCTGAAGGCGGCTCTGCCGCAGGAGTTGTGGGACAGTCTGAGAGGATACGAAGAAACGGATCTGTACTATTCGGATCCGAATCTGATTCGAAGACATCTTCGAATATATGAAGGCTATTCGTTTGAGTGAACAATGTGCGGGGAAGATGAGGTGACAAAGACGTGAGAAGAAAGAGATGGCTTCAAACGGCGATTGTGCTCGCGGTGATGTGTGCGCTCAGCGCGTGCGGCAGAGGATCGCACAGCGAGCATGACGTTCCTACCCCGACGTCGACACAGGCTGTGACACCGACGGAAGGGCAGCCGGGGACATCAACGCCGGTGCCGACGAAAAATGTCACCGTGACGCCGACGGTAACCGCAGCGCCGACACGGGTGCCGGTATCGGATCTTGCGGCGTTGGCTGCGAGAAGTCGCGAGCTTCACAATGCGATCGCGCCGAGGTTAACGGCCAATCCGCTGGGAACGGGGCCGGAACTGTCCGAGGCGGACAAGAAGAATCAGGAGTACGGATTCCGAAAACTGAGCGGTGTGAGCATCGAAGACATCAACTTAAAGACCGGAGAGGTTGCGGACTATAGTGACCCCTGCAGGACGGTGCGCGTGTACGGGCTGAAGGATCAGAGTATCCTCGCGAAGATCAACGAGCGCATCGAAACAGCAGCGCGTACGATGATCGATCCGGATTATCTTCCGGATGTGCCCGGTATTATGCTTGTTGTGAAGGAGAGAGGCCTTCCCGAAGCGGGAGTGCAGTGCTATGCGGGCAGCAGTAACGGAATACTCCATGTTGGAGCGGAAGGACGATGGGTCTGGCATGAAGATATGGAATTCGCGGACTATGATGAGCTGCTTTCGTATGTCAATGCCGATGAGAAAGACAGGGGAATCCTCTTGTATATGGATTATACCGTCCTGAGCGAAACCGGAAACCGAATGAAAGTACGCTTTGATTACGGACTCACGGAAACGATCGAGTACAATTTCGACTTGAGTACCGGCGAGGAAATGTCGTTGTCGGATCTCTTTCCGGCAGGCTTTGACTATCTTACGTACCTGAACGAGGAGATGGAGAAAAAGTCGAAATATGTATTCTGGTTCAGTGACTACGAGTACCAAAAAGGGAACGGGATGCAGGGAACCCATAGCGGCGGTGCCTATGATGAAACGCAGGAATATGACGGAGGGCACCTGCCGGAAATGATTACCGGCGATGAAATGTTCTGCTTGGGATCGTATTACGTGGAACTGAGGAACAGCCGCGGCGAATGGGAGGTGATCGACCTTCCGGCTGTGGTCGCCGATCGTGACCGTAATGGGGACATCTATCAGGAGCAACAGGGAGTTTATGTCGAAGGTGCGCTTGGGTATGTTCGTTTCTGCAGCTTAGATATGGACGGCCCGTGCGATACCGAAGAAATCGGACAGTTCCGCGTTCGTCCGAACGGTGCCGACAAGGACACCCAAGTAATCGTGTACCGAGGGATCGATTGCCCGGATTGGGGATCGGAATACAACAGAGACTTCGGACAGGAGGTCAAAGAGAGTTTTACAGATGCGAAGATTCTGGAGTATGCGAAGCAGTGCATACCCATGTGGGTGGATCCGGGACTTTCGGATGCGGATTGTAAACTGTACATTACGGACGTCGAGGTCTATCCCAACGGGTATTATAATATCGAATGGATCGTGTCTTACACGGAATTCCCGCCTTCGGAGGATGATTGGTGGAGTTATTATCCTTACCAGACGGAGAATTCCTGGATGAAGGATGGGATCATCATTACCAAGGAGGAACTGCTGGATGTCTCCTATGAGGAGCTTCTTGCTGAGCTGATTGCCGATCTGTCGACGGAATATCGTGGTACGACAATCAGTGAGGAAGATGCGAGGAAGGCGGCAAAAGCACTGATGCCGTATTTTGTGGAGCTTGAGGATAATAGTATCGTGGAGCGGCAGGACTACTGGAGCTGGGATGATTATTTGTTCCTCTGGAAGGAAGGCAGTTATGTGCACAGCGGACCGCCGAACCATTACACTGTTGCAAAAGATCCGGTCCTCGAGGGTGTCCCGGAGGAATTCAAAGACCTGCTGCCGCAGGTACTGCGGGGCTCTTTGACTAATGCGGGGGATTGTCTGAAGCATTCGGACCCGTATATTTTGCTGAAACATCTGAAAATGTTCGAGGGCTACCCGTTCCCGTAGGGAGCGGCTGCGGAAGCATTTTCCGAAAATGATAAAAATGTGTGGAGAAACGAGGTAAATCAACATGAAACGAAACAAGGTAATCGGAGTAATCCTTATGATTGCGATGGTGTGCGCACTGTGCGCATGCGGGAAAAATAAGCCGTCCAACGGCAGTGTGACACCGACGACACAGCCGACTGTGACGACCGAGCCGACGAAGGAACCGACTGCGGAACCGACCGCAACGCCGACGGAAGCGGCGAAGGCTGCGGTGCTTCCGAGCGGTAAGACGCTCACGGTGGATACGCTGCCGGTTGTCGACGGTGCGCTTGCACTGGAGCCGTTCTACGACGCTGTATTTGCCGAGCTTCTCGGCATGAGCGTCGAGGATGCGAAGTTGTTCCTGCCGTGCAACAACACGCCCGGCGCGTATAAAAACCTCACGGAGGGCAAGTCGGACATGATCTTCTGCGCGCTTCCGTCCGATGAGCAGGTGGAGACGGCGAAGAAGGCCGGCGTCGAGTTTGAGTATCACACGATCTTGAGCGGCGGATTTGTCTTCTTCGTCAACAAGGACAACCCCGTGAACAGCATCACGCAGGAGCAGCTGAAGGGCATCGTGAGCGGCAAGATCAAGAACTGGAAGGAAGTCGGCGGCGACGATGAGCCGATCGTTTTGTTCCAGAGAAACGAGGGGTCGGGAAGCCAGACCGGTCTGTACCGCTACGTGCTTCCGAAGGACCAGGTGATGGAGCCGGTTTTGGAGCTTCGGGTGGACGACATGGCCGGTGCGATCGACCGTGTGGTTGACTACGACAACGGAAAGGGCGCGATTTCGTTCTCGTATTACTACTACGTGGTCAACATGCACACGAGCGACCAGATCAAGCTTTTGGGCGTCGACGGCGTGATCCCGAGCGACGAGACGATCTCGAAGGGACAGTATCCGTTTTTGAATTTTTCGCAGATTGTGACGAGAAAAGATCTTCCCGAGGACAGCATCGTTCGCGACATCATCGCGTGGGTGAAGGGCGAGAACGGCGCGAGAATCGCGCGTGAGAACGGTTATGTTCCGTACGACATGAAGTAATAACTCCAGGAGGTAGGGGCGTGTTTCGAAAAATACTACCGGTATTTGCGGCGTTGTGCTGCATGATGTTGCTGGCGGCTTGCGGCGGAAGCAAGGGAAATCTGCAGACAGAAGAGCCGACGCCGACCGTCACGCATGCTGCGAAACTGCCGACATCCGAGCCGAGTCCGATTCCGACGAGCTCGCCGACGCCGACGGACCGGCCGGTGGATCTGCTCGGGAAAAGCGAGGAGCTTCGCGGGATCGTGTTCCCTGCGAGGGCGGCTTCCGCAACGGCGACGGGCGCGCTGGTAAAAGGCGCAGAGAAGACACTTTTCGCCTGTGGCGTGAGCTGGAACAACACGCTGACGGTCCGGGATGCGTTCAAACCGGGAAACAACCGGTACCCGCGTCTCCAGGGCCTGAAAGCCGATGACGTTCAGCTTGGGATAAATGAGCGGATCGGCGAGGTCGCCACGGCGATGACGGAAGACGCGTATCTTCCGGAGGTTGAGGGGATCGAGGAGATTCTGGAAACGTTCGGCAGACCCGGCGGGAATATGGACTACGAGGTTACGTTTAACCGCGAGGGAGTATTTTCCTTCCGACTCATTCGGACCTGGCGCTGGATGGAGAGCGGGACGTTTGATTTCCTTTCACAGGCCGGCGATTACATGCGGGGCCGGTGGCCGGAGGATGACGACCGGTTCACCACGCGCTACGAGTATGTCGCGGCCGACCAAGAAGGCAAAGCCGTCGTGCGGATGTTTTACCAGATCACCGAGTCGGTCGGAATGACCTTCAACCTGCGAAACGGCATGGAGATGTCGCTGTCCGATCTGTTCGCGGAGGGCTCGGACTATGTTTCGTTCTTAAACGGCGAGCTTGGGAAAATCTACCGCGACGACTACCTGTACGGGCCGCTTTTGACGAACCAGTCGGTGACGATCCCGGGCGTCAGCGGGCAGGAGAATTTCTACCTCGTCGACAACGGGGAATCGATGGCGGTTGCCGTTGTTGGCAAGCTCCACGGGGGCGACGCCAAGGTGACGCTCACCGAACCGGTCGGGATCGAGGCTCCCTGGCGGCCCTTCCAGGACGCCGGCGGCTATGTGTTCCGCCCGCTCGGAGTGATGGAGATGGCCGACTGGTCTCACGAGTCGGAGCATGAGCCGGTCTTCGGCAGCTTTGCGTTCCGCCCGGACGGAGGCGAGGAGATTACGGTGACGGTTCGCTATTCGAAGAATGATTACAAGTGGACCGCAACGCTCGGCGCGGACCAGATCAACCGCATCGACGGGTGGCTCAGCGGGGCGAAGCTGATCGACATAGCAAAGCAGGCGCTCGGGACGTGCGAGGCGGACTTCTTCGAGCCCGGCCGCGACTTAAACCTCATCCTTGAGAAGGGAATGCTGTTTCCGAACGGGTACTGCTATTTTGAGCTCTGCTGCGGGGACGTCAACGACGCGTATGTATCGAACGGCATCAACGTCTGGCTGAAGGACGGACAGTGCATCTCCGCCGACGAGATTTTTGACGCTTCGGGCGAGCAGATTCTCACAGAGATGTTCACCGGGCTTCACTACGCGAATTTCGGGCCGGAGATCACGGCGGAGGAAGCCAAGGCTGCGGCGAAGCTGCTGGCGAAGTACTTCCGGTTCGACGTCTCCGAGGATTTCTTCGGCAAAGCGCAGTCGGAGGAGCTTCACTGGGACATGGTGTCCTTCGGAGAGTACGATTTCCGTTACGAGGGCAGGGCGTACGGCGAGGATTACCTGCCGGCGGAGGTTCGTGCGAACCTTCCGGAGGTGTTGATGGACAATCTGAGCTGGGACCGCTATGTGACGAGCGGAAATCTGGTTATGACAGAACCGCTGGCGCTCTGGAAGCACCTTCGGTTGTACGAGGGCTGCAAGTTCGGCATATAACCGGCGATTGAATGCGACGAAAAGGTAAAATGTATTGACATTTTCCGCCGGACAGGGTACAATGTTTCCATACCATCGAAGGGGGAAAATGTTATGTGGACACCGGGGGAAGACAAAAAGCCGGAAGTGTTCGATGACCTGAGCGATCTTGAGGTCGTGGAGGTCAAGGTTTCGGAGCAGAAACTGGCAGAAATCCGCGAGGCGGATTCCGTCAAGGGAAAGGTCTGGCAGTTTCTAAACGACAAGGCGGACTGCAACAAGGGTGCGTATGTGGCGTTTGCGCTGATCATCGCAAATGTGATCGCGTACATTTTCCAGGGCGTGCTCGGCAGCGAGCAGGTGATCGAGGCCGGCTCGTGCTCGTGGCCGAAGGTTGTCGGCGAACTGCAGCTGCACAGGCTGTTCACGTGTCTGTTCCTGCACGAGAACATCTCGCACCTGCTCGGAAACATGCTGATCCTCGGCATCTGTGCGGTTTGGCTTGAGCAGCGCATCACGCGGCTTAGGCTTCTCGGAGTTTACTTTATCGGTGGATTGTTTGCTTCCATCTCGTCGGTTGTGTTCAACCACGTTCTGCCGATGCGGATCACGCTCTGGTCGTGGAGCTACGGCAAATACACGATCGAGCTGTACGATGTTCAGTCCATCGGCGCGTCCGGTGCCATCGCGGCACTTTTGAGCGCACTGCTTTTGTACATGCTGGTTCTGTCCGGTCCGATGGACGGTTACAGCGAGGCGGCGACGAGCAAGCGCGGGTCGCTCGGAGTCTTCGGCGCGTACCTTCTGTTCTGCGCGCTTCGCAGTATCTTCACCAAGAGTGCATTTGTCGACACGGCGGCGCATCTGGGCGGTTTCATCGCGGGCATCGTGATCATGCTGCTCTATGCGTGGAGGGAGTACAGCAAGCCGAAATGGCTGCAGGAATGACATAAGACAAAAGTTAAGCCCGGGGCGGGTGCCTCGGGCTTTTTTGTTGCGGTTTACAGCTGCGGTTTTGCGGCCGTTGCTTACTCGACGGTGCGCAGCTTATCCTCTTTGGGATAGTAGTGGTATTCAATCGTACCGTCCGGGGTGGTCTGATTGACCAGCACCAGTTCCTCGAGGAACGGGAAGCGGGCCTTCATCTTCGTGAACACGTCCTTCGTAAGCCTCTGCGCCTCGGGGAATGTCACGTTGATCTTGCAGCACACGCTGATGGTGTAATCCTTCATCTCTCCGGTCCGCAGGAATTCCTCAAGGACGTCCTCCGAGGCCGTCATCGGGAGGCACATCGCGTACGGAGTGCCAGAGACAGTGGTGTCAAACGAGGTCTCGGTCTTTCCTACATTGTCCTGCGTAAGAAGCCCTTCCTCCAGTAGTTCGGCGATTGTGCACTCGGCGGTCCGCCTTGCGAAAAATTCATTCATCACCGACATAACGCCGGTGTTGTTTTTGAAGTTGCCGTAGAATTTGTAAGTAGCGCCGTCGATCGTAAAGTCGAGGATCACCGAGTCGGTTCCGGGGTTGGAAATGAATTTGTAGTAGGTCGCCTTGCGCCCGTACGTCGCGAGCAGGTTGCTTTCGACCCAGGCCTTTTTCTCGTCCTCGGCGTTGGTTTTCTTCGACTGATCGGTCTTGGTCTTGATTATGATGACGATGACGAGCACGGCGATGATGATGGTGTACGGGATCACTCTGGTTTTAAGAAATGTTTTCATTTTCCGAATTCCCCTTTACTCCGTAGTTTCCAGGATGTTGTTCCGCGGCGAGTAGGAGTAGGTCTTGTTCCCGCACGTGACGGTGAGCGTATCCAGGTAGTACAAATCCTTCGCCATCTCGACGAAAAATGCTTTCGTCAGGTTCGTGCCCTCGGGCGCGGTGAGCGTGAGGGAGCATTTGACGGAGATGTTTTCCTGAAAGGTCTCGACGTTGAATGTTCCGGCGCGGAAGTCGTCCATATCCTTTTTGCTCAGCCAGATCGGAAGCATGTTTGTGCCTTTGCCGGGCTCTCGGGTCTCGCGTTCGGTGTAGCCGCATGTAAGAGACGTGAGCTCCATCCGGTAGGCGTCCGGCGCTCCGAACGCTTTTCTCAGGTCGCTCGTAAGCGTCGTCCGGATCATGTCCAGAAATTCATCCGCAAAGTAGTTTGTGCTCGAGTAGGTGCCGCGATATTCCGCCGCATACTCCTTGCCGTCAACGGTCAGGGTACAGTTCACTTCGCTGTCTTTACGCCCCTTGGACACGATGGTGAGCGTGTATGTATCGGGCTGAAGCCCGCAATACGTATACAGGTAACCCTTGAGCTGTTCCAATGCGTACGCCTGATCCTTCTCCCGGCGCTCGTCTTTCGGATTCTTCTGATTCTGCGCCTTCAGGTAGGCTCTGACGATCAGGCCGATGATGAAGATGACAATGGCGGCACCGATCACCAGTTTGACGGTGTTGTAAAAGTCCTTCTTGTCGGAATCCATGTGATATCCCCCTTTTGTCGTCCGGTTCCGTACCGGAATCACCCCATCTGAATGCAGACTTCCCAGCCGTCATCCTTCCTGCGGCTTAGGACAAATTCTGCGTAGTTGTTTAGAAGCGCCAGGTTCAGCTCGTCCAGATACGGCTCCTCGAGCGGATCGGAGTCGATTCCGCGGAAGCTGATCATCATCGTGTGGCGGCTGCTTGTCTCGCTGCACAGCAGTCGAAGCGAAGCGCCTGCTGCGGGCACCTCGGGGTGCTTCAAAACCGGGTACAGCAGTTCGTCGCACAGCACGGGCAGGAGCTTCTCCTGCTTTTTTTCGTACTCATAGCGGCGCAGGAACGCGCGAAGCTCGCTCGCGAGCGCGTAGAGGTCGAGCGTTTCGGGCGAGAGATCCCGCTCGAACATGCGGGAGCGATACAAAAAGCGCTGTGTCTGCAGCTTCGCCGGATGGTCGAAGAGCTGCTCGGGCGTGCCCTCCTCGCATATGCCTTTGTCCGCGAGAAATACTACGCGGGAGGCGATCCGTCTGGCAAACTGAAGGTCGTGCGTCACGATCACGCCGGTGATGCCGTCCTCCGACAGGGAGCGGATGACGGACTCTACCTCGTCCACCATCGTCGGGTCGAGCGCGCTGGTCGGCTCGTCGAAGAGGATGATCTCGGGGTGCATCGCGAGCGTTCTGGCGATGGCGACACGCTGCTTCTGGCCGCCGGAGAGGTCTGCGGGATTGGCATCTTCCCGCCCCGCCATGCCGACGCGGGCTAAAAGCTGCTTTGCTTCCGCGACCGCGTCCTCGCGGCTTCGACCGGCCACCTTCATCGGCGCGAGTATGATGTTTTCCAGCACGCTTAAGTGTGAGAAGAGATTAAAATGCTGATAGACCATGCCCATTTTCCG
>JAFZWG010000080.1 GCA_017617395.1 Lachnospiraceae bacterium | reverse complement strand
TGCTGTCGTCCTTCTTGTCGTCGTCCTTCTTACCGCAGCCGCCGACCAGCATCAACGCCATCGCAAGAAGCAAAATCCATACCAGACTTTTTCTCATCTCCAACCTCTTCTTTCCGGGCAGTCGCGCTACCCACATTTCTCAACGTGTCCCGCGGACCGAAGCCGGTCCACAAATCCTTTGTATCACACTTCGGGAGCCATGTCAATAAAGAGGCATTTTTCGGGTAAAAATGCAGTATAATTATGCGAATTCTCGGAAAATGTGACCGCTATTCTGTCACAATTCCTCGGCGATGATCGTCGCCGCAAGCCGCACCAGTTCGCGGCACGGACGGCGCTTGTAAAACTCCTCGGTCCGCTCCTCCGGAACCGCCGTCCCGTCGTTCGCGACATAGATGCCGGCGAGCATTTCCCGACAGATGATACTCCCCGTCTTCTCGCGGAACCGGTCCGCAAGATGCCTCACAACCTCGTAGTTGTGCGTCTTGGCCGCGCGGTCCTTCGGGTCCGTCGCGCCGGTCAGCATGCCGGCAACCAGAAACATCGCGCTGCAGCAGCCGCACACCTCGCGCATGCGGCCCATGCCGCTGCCGAACGACGCCGAAATCTTCATCGCCGTATCCCGGTCCATGCCGAGGTCCTCGGCATACGCCACGAAAACAGCCTGCGCGCACCCGCAGCCCGCCTCAAAGTTCGCAACCGCCTCCGCGGAACGATCAATCATCGGAATTCTCCTTCCTCCGGGCATGCCGGATCTTCCGCTCATTGTAAAACACATACCATCCAAACACAATCAAAGCCGCGAGCGTGATCAGCCCGCCCGCAAACCGCAGCGGCGGCCGATACAAAAGCTGAACACGGTTCTCACCGGGCTCGACGCGGACGCCCATATAGCCGACATTGGCATGCAACAGCTCTGCCTTCTCGCCGTTTACATACGCCGTGAAGCCCTCGTGGTACGGCACCGCGATGCACACAAGTTTCGGCACGTCCGTGACCACGGTCGCCGCGATCTCGTTCGTTCCGATCGTCAGCTTGCGAACCATCGCCTCCGCGCGCTTTGCAACCGCCGTCTTGTACTGCTCCATGGGGCGGCACCAAACGCGGATCGCATCAAACGAGTACGTTCCTTTCTCGGAAAATGCAACCGTAATCAGGTTCTGCGCGTCCTCCCGATACCCGAGGTTGACGCAGAAATCCCGGCGTCCGTTGTAGTAGCGGTACTCGCTGTTATAAAGCGCAAGCACCTTCTCGTACCGTCCGTCCGACAGCGTTAACTCCGCCGTGTCCGGCACCTTCCAATCGAGCCGGTCCGTTGCCAGAAACCGGAAATCCGCCGGCTTTTCGAATGTAAACGGTCCGATGGTAATCGGCTTTTTGAAGGGCTTCAAACCGAACCGCTTCGGCTCCTGCCCTGTCGTCGGGGCAATCTCCGCGCCGACAAATTCAAACATCGTCTCTGCGTCCGCGAGCCCCTCAAACGTAAACCGGACCTCTCCGCCGCGCGCTCCGACGGTAAATGTCTTCCCGTCGAACGTCACATCCCCGCCGCACTCCACAGTAAACGGAATCGAAACGGACTGCGGATACCCCGCGCACTCCAGTTCCTTAAGCGAAAGCGGCTGCATCGTGCCCTCATTTTCCGCTTCGATGACCATCGCCCGCAGGAGCACATCCTCCTTCTGCGGCGAGGACAGGTTGTCCCAATCGCTTCGCAGCACGCAGCTGTCGTACGTGTAGAAAAGCGGCAGCGCAAAATCATTTTTATACACATCCCGCTTGCCGTCCGACAGCGTTCCGATCTTCGTAAAGCCGTACGGAACCGCCTCCTGCATCGCCGGGTTCATCACATAGTAGCCGACCGCCGAGAGTGTCGTGAGCGCAGCCCGCTCGTCGTAGTTTTGATACTTGTACAGACTGTACTCGCGCAAAGACATCGCGGTCCGGTACTCCGCGAGCTCAGGGCTTCCGATGGTCCAGTAAAACTGCGTGGAGGACACCTCTCCGACAATGTTGGCATTTCCCTCCGGCTCCGTTCCGGAATAGCGGAACCACCCGGAATCGCCGTTTGCGCGCACCAGACGGCGCACCTGCCTGGCCTCGTTCGTATACGGAACATCGCTTGCGTCCCACACGTACGATGCTTTCGAAGCGTAGGAATCCGAGAGATAACAATTGTGCCAGAAGCTGTTGACCGCAATCGCAAGAACAACGATCGCGGCGAGCGCCGCTCCGGGATTGCGCGGCTTCGCCGCCTTCTCGGGCTTCTCTTCTTTCGCGGATTTCTCTCCCTCCGAAGATTCCACCGTCTTCGCCTTCGCAGTCTTCACGGGCCGCAATTCCCACATCGTAAGGAACAACAGTAAAATGCTCCCGAACGCCCGCGACGTTCGCGAATTCCAGCAGATCACGCACAACGCTGCGTAAACGGCACAGCATTTGCATAGGAACTTCCAATCGTCCTTAGGAAGCGCCGTGAGCTCATCCCACATGAGCGCAAACGCGGCACCGCACACAAGCGCGATGCAGAAACTCCAGCGGTTGCACATGTACGAAAAGCCGTTGAGCACCTGCCCGAAGATCGGGAACAGAAGCATCATGCCGCAGACCGCCATGCAAAGTTTGCAAAAGCCGTTCCCCTTCCGCCGCCACAACAGGCAGCACGCAGGGAACACGGGCGCCGCAAGGCCCATGCATACCCAGTACGCCTCGCCCGACGAAAGCGCCAGCGCCGGCAGCTTTCCGTAGTAGCTCAGAGGATAGAGAAAATGCCTTGCATTTTGCGTTCCCATGCGCGCATTTGTCATAAAAGCGCGGCACATCGGCAGGAAGATAAACGCCGCTGTCGCAACACCCAGCAGCGCAAACGCTGCGAGGCGGAGCAAGGGCTTCACAACCTCCCCGCCCTCGGTCTTCCGAAGCCACAACACGCGCAGAACCGCGTACACGGCCGTCAGAATGCCGAGCACGTAGAAAAAGTAAAAGTTGCTCACGCCCGCGATCGCCACCATCCCCGCAAAGAGGTACGGCCGCTCGCGCCGCAGAATCTTCTCGACACCGATAATCAGCAGTGGAAAATAAAGACAGGGATTTAAAAAGTACGGATGTCTCGCCGAATTGAACAGTCCCCAGTAGGCAAAGACATACACGATCGCACCCGCGATCAGAGCGACGTTCCCAAGAGGCTTCCCCTTGTGCAGCGTGCGCAGCATCCAGATGAACGCAAGCCCCGCAAGATACATGCGCAACAGGATCATCGCCACATAGTAGACGACCATCAGCCGCATCGGAACAAGGAACGAGAAAAATGCAAACGGATCGCCGATGACATAATAGTGGAACGTCTCCAGAATGTCATTGCCCTCTCCGATTGCAACATCAAACGCCGGAATTGAGAGCGATTCCCCCGTAAAAAAGTTTCGCAAAATACTCCGCAAGTATCTTGAATAATACAAAAGTGCCTTGTAGTGCTGCGTCCACCCGTCGCCCTTCCAGATCAACGAGCGCCCGAAGGCGTAGTACCACACAAACACAACCGCGCACAGCGCGGCAAATGCAATTGAATACGAGCTCAGCAGGCTTCGGCTCCCATCCTCCGCCTTGCGCTTCCACCGACCGATCATTTTCCCACACAACGTCCTTTCGCACAAGAATGAAAAAAGTGCTGCCGGTAACACCCCGACAGCACTTGATTATACACGATTTTTTCCGATTACGCCATAGGAAGCGGTTATTTTTCCTCGAGACGCTCGCGCATCTTGACTTCCGTCATGACCTTCTGGTCGTAGCAGGCGAACATTGCATCGACCTTCGCCGCCTCGGGCTTCTTTGTAAGAAGGCTCACGATCGGAACTAAAATCAATCCGCCGACCATCGAGACAACACCCGAGTTGATGGAGGACTTGAAGATGTAACCGATCACGGTGTTCGGATCAAACGAGAGCACCTTGAAGGAAACCAGCAGCTGCATCACGGTCATCACGGTTGCGAACGTAAAACTTGCCGCAACAGCCTTGCCACTGATCTTCTTCGAGTAGAGACCGTACAGGAACGGCGCAAGGAATGCGCCGGCCATTGCGCCCCACGAAACACCCATCATCTGTGCGATGAACGTGATGTTGAGGGAGTCCTTCAAAACAGCCAGAACCGCCGAGATCGCCACGAAGAAAATGATGAACAGTCTCATGATGCCGACCTTCTTGCGGTCGTTCATGTTCTTGCTTGCGGGTGCGATAACATCGAGCGTCAATGTCGAGCTCGACGTGAGAACCAGAGACGAGAGTGTCGACATCGAAGCCGCAAGGACAAGCACGATCACGATGGCGATGATGACCTCCGGAAGCTCGGAGAGCATCGCGGGAACGATGCTGTCAAAGAACGGCTTGGTCTTCTCCGCATCCTGCCACTTGAGTGCCGAGGAATCCGCGAAGAGACGTCCGAAACCGCCGAGGAAGTAGCAGCCGCCGGCAACGACAATTGCGAAAAATGTCGAGATGATGGTACCCTTCTTGATGGAGTCCTCGTTCTTGATGGAGTAGAATTTGCCGACCATCTGAGGAAGGCCCCAGGTACCGAGCGACGTGAGCAGAACAACGAACAACAGAGCCAGCGGATCGGGTCCGAAGAAGCTTGCGAACGCACCGTTTAAGGTCTCGCCGGAAGGCATTGTCGCGCTCTTCTCGGAAAGCTTGGCAACCGCCTCCTGCAGACCGCCGCGGCTTGCGATGGTCGCAAGGATGACCGCAATGATACCAACGAGCATGATGATGCCCTGGATGAAGTCGTTGATGGCCGTCGCCATGTAACCGCCGAAGATTACGTAAACAGCGGTGAGAACCGCCATGATCACGATGACAACCCAGTACGGAACGCTGAACACGATGTTAAACAGACTCGACAGACCGTTGTACAAGGAAGCCGTGTACGGGATCATGAAGATGAACACGATGACGGAAGCCGCAATCTTGAGGCCCTTCGAGCCGAAGCGCTTCTCAAAGAAGTCGGGCATCGTCTTTGTGTCGAGGTGTCTGGTCATGATACGCGTGCGGCGGCCCAAGATCTCCCATGCGAGGAGCGAGCCGATGAACGCGTTGCCGAGGCCTACCCACGTGCTCGCAAGACCGAAGTTCCAACCGAACTGGCCTGCGTAGCCGACGAAGATAACCGCCGAGAAATACGACGTACCGAAGGCAAATGCCGTCAGCCAGGGGCCGACGTTGCGTCCGCCGAGCACGAAGCCGTTGACGTCCGTCGCGTGCTTTTTGCAGCGCCATCCGACGATGATCATCAACGAGAAGAAACAAATCAATAGTGCCGATGTCAGGGCAATCAACATAGGGGATCTCCTGTCCGGGCAAGGCCCGCTCCGGTCTGTGATAAAGCGCGCCGGAGTGCGCGAATTTACTTACTTGATCTGGGCTTCCACAAGGCTTCCGCCGCAGTAGATCTGGCGAAGCTTCGGCTTCTCGATCTTGCCGGTAGGATTTCTCGGAACATCCGCGAAGACAATCTTGCGGGGGCGCTTGTACCGTGGCAGGTCGAGGCAGAAGTTGTTGATCTCCTCCTCCGTCGCCGTCATGCCCTCCTTGATCTGGATGATCGCCAGCGTCACCTCACCGAGGCGCGCGTCCGGAACACCGATGACCGCAACGTCCGCGATCTTGTTGTTCGCACGCAGGAAATCCTCGATCTGCACGGGGTAGATGTTCTCGCCGCCCATGATGATGACGTCCTTCTTGCGGTCCACGAGGTAGATGAAGCCCTCCTCGTCCTGCTTTGCCATATCGCCGGTGTAAAGCCAGCCGTCCTCGGACAGCACGGCCTTCGTCGCCGCCTCGTCCTTGTAGTAGCACTTCATGACGCCCGGGCCCTTGACGGCAAGCTCGCCGACCTCGCCCTGCTTCACGCTCTTACGGTTCTCATCGACGATGTCGCACTCCCAGCCGTAGCCCGGAACGCCGATCGCGCCGACCTTGCGGATGTTCTCGATACCGAGATGCACGCAGCCGGGTCCGATGGACTCGGACAAACCGTAGTTCGTATCGTAATCATGATTCGGAAAATGCTCTTTCCATCGCTTGATCAGGCTCGGCGGAACGGGCTGTGCTCCGACATGCATCAGTCTCCACTGCGAAAGCTCGTACTTCGACACATCGATCTCGCCGCGGTCGATCGTGTCGAGGATGTCCTGTGCCCACGGCACCAACAGCCAAACAATCGTCGCCTTCTCGCGGGATACCGTCTCCAGAATCCACTCGGGCTTCACGCCGCGCAGCAACACGGCCTTGCCGCCGACAAGCAGGCTTCCGAACCAGTGCATCTTCGCGCCGGTGTGGTACAACGGCGGAATGCACAGGAATACATCATCGTGCGTCTGACCATGGTGATTCTGCTCGGTCTGGCAGGATGAAACGAGCGCTCTGTGCGCATGCAGGATTGCCTTCGGGAATCCCGTCGTACCCGACGAAAAATAAATCGCCGCATCGTCATCGTCCGTGAGCGCGATGTTCGGGTTCTTCGAGGTGCAGTAGGCGGCGTATTTTTCGTAGCTGTCCGCAAACGACGGGCAGTCCTCGCCGACGTAGAACATCTCCTTCACCTTCGGGATGCGCTCCGCGATATCCTCAACACGACCTACGAACTCCGGTCCGAATACAAGGACGCTACAGTCCGCGAGGTCGAGACAATACTTGATCTCATCCGCCGTGTAGCGGTAGTTCATGGGCACGGCAAGCGCGCCGGTCTTGAGAACGCCGAAGTAGATCGGCAGCCACTCAAGGCAGTTCATCAAAAGGATGGCAACCTTGTCACCCTTCTTTACGCCGCGGCTTAAGAGAAGGTTTGCGAAACGGTTCGACTTGCGGTCAAAATCCTCCCACGTCATCTCCCGGCGATACTTCTCGTCGCGGTCGCTCTCGATCAATTCATACTCCCGCCAGGTGCGGCTCTTCTGCTCCGCCGGGTTGATCTCCACCAGGCAGACTTCGTTTCCGTACAGCTGCGCATTGCGCACCAAAAACTCTGTAATCGGCATGTTTCCTCCCATTTTTCGGACAGCCCGTCGACCGTCCACAAAGATATACTCGAGTATATGCAACGTCGGCCGCGCGCCCTCCGCCCTGCAGAGGCGGAAACGCAAAAAAAGAAGGCCTGACTTTGCCAGTTGAAAGTGTAACGCTTTAACGCGACAAAGTCAAGCACAATTTTCATGATTTTTCAAATATTTAAACGAAAATTGAAGGACCGTGCACCTGGCACGGTCCTCCGAGCGCTTTCGCATAACTTTTTTTCGAAATTACTTTCCAAACCTCCAGCCTCTCCAGCTGTAGCCGCTTCCCGAGAAGAGGAAGAAGATGTCGTGTTCGCCGGTCACCGTCTTAAGAAGCTCGGTTGTCACATCTCCGTCGCCGTTCACCTTCACATAGCCGACGTCCTCGCCGGTTAAGCTGTCCAGACGGATGGCAATCACGCCGGTAGCACCGATGCTGTCGACAAATGTTGCCGTGAACGTCTTTGCGCCGTCCTCACCGAAATCCGCGCCGCCGATGTTGATCCAGTCGCCGTCGTCGATGCCGGTCACAACCATCTCGCCCGATCCGTACTTCTTCGCGATATCGCCGTAAGGCTTCGTCTCGATGCCGCCCATCGTGCGCATCGTTGCAGCGCTGACATACTTGTAGGGATTGAATTCGCGAAGCTGCGCCACTCCCTTTCTCGTACCCTTGCCCATCGAAATTGTTCCGTCCTCATTAACGGGAAGCTCATCGATGTGCGTGCAGCGGTAGCCGCCGCCCGTGCCTAAAGGCTTGTCGAGAATCTGCGAGTGGTAGGTGATGTAGTATTTGCCCTCGTACTCGAAGATGCAATGGTGGTTGTTTCCGCCCGGCCCGAAGTACTCGCCGGGGTTCTTGAGGATTGCACCCTGATACGTAAACGGCCCGTACGGGCTGTCCGAGGTCATGTAGCAGATCTGGCCGTTGTGCAGATTGTACTTCGACGCATTCGGATGTCCGTCCACGTTGAAGTTGCTGCAGTAGCTGTAGTAGTACGTATCCCCGATACGGTTGATACCGGAATCCTCAAAGAGGAACGGCGGGTCGAGCGCGATCGGATCGCCGTCGAGGGAGATCATATCGTCACCGAGTTTGACCATGCGGGCCGTGTACGGATGCTCGATCTGGTCCGCCGTAGGCTGGTTGCCGCCCGGCACACCGCCTCCGACATAAAGGTACGCGGAACCGTCCTCATCCACCCAAACCGCCGGGTCGAACAGCCACGTCACGTTCGCACAATTCGGCGTGTTGCGGTTGATGAGCGCCTTGCCGATCGGATCCTCGAACGGACCAATCGGACTGTCCGCGCGAAGCACGCCGATGCCGTTGCCGCTGTTCGCAAAATAGAGGAAGAACTGCATCTTCCCGTCGATCTCCTTGCACGCCGCCGCGGGGGCCCAGGAGTTGCCGCCCCACTTGGCCGCACCGGTGAAGCCGGCCGCCTTGATGGAGCCGTGATCAGTCCAGTTGACGAAATCATCCGAAGAGATCACGTTGATCGTGTTAATCTTCTGATAGCTGTTGGCTGCGGGCTTTCCGCCGACACCGGTCTCGATGACGTCGCCCGTCATGTAGATGTAAACGCGCCCGTTGTAGACAAGCGCATACGGGTCCGCGCCGAGGCGCTGAACCATAAGCGGGTTATTTTCCGTAGTCTTTTTGAGTGTCGCAGCCGGTTTGATCCCCGCGAACAATTCCTTGCAGTTCATGATAAACTCCTCCTTCATATGCTTCTCCTGCCATTCGGCATAGCGCTCCTCGTAATCGCCCCGGATGCTGGTTCCCTCGTAGGACCACGCGGTATCCAGCCAGAAGTCAACTTTCGGATACGAGGACAGGGTGTACGTAAACCCGTGCTCGACATCGCGGAAGACACACTCACGATGTCTGTTCTCATCCGCGCCGAGCACCTCCTCGCTCAACAGTTCCGCTTTTCCGTAGTATTTCTCGGCGAACTCGGCGATTGCCTCGGCATTGTCGAGTTCGATCCCGTCCGGCGAGGCTGACCGGTTCGGCATCTGCCGAAGCTCCGGCCAAAGAAACGGCCGCACGAAGATCGCAAACACATAACAGAAAAGGATGATGAAAAATGCAGCCATCAAAAGCCGGTTGACGCGCTGGATTGTCGTGCGTTCCTCACCCTCTGTCTTTTTCTTCCAAGGATCCTTGTCTTCCATCGTTTTCGCCCTCCGTCGAGAGACGCCGTCTGTAAAGATGCGGCTTTCCTACGCGAGAAGACTCCATTCGCCGCAGTCGATGACTTCCGTGGCGAGGTCTTCGTAAAACTCCGGTTCGTGGCAAACCATCAGGATGGTTCCCTTGTATTCCGAAAGTGCCTTGTGCAGCGCCTCCTTCGCGTCGACGTCCAGGTGGTTCGTCGGTTCGTCGAGGATGAGGAGGTTGCTCTCGCGGTTCATCAGCTTGCAAAGGCGGACCTTCGCCTGCTCACCGCCGGAGAGAACGCGCACCTGACTTTCGATGTGCTTGGTTGTAAGGCCGCATTTGGCGAGCGCCGAGCGAACCTCGTAGTTCGTGTAGGACGGATACTCGTCCCAGAATTCGTCCATGCAGGTCTTCGTGCCTTCGCCGCTCAACTCCTGCTCGAAGTACCCGACCGAGAGGTAATCCCCGAGCGAAACCGTGCCGTCAAGCACCGGAATCTCACCCAGTATGCTCCGAAGAAGCGTCGTCTTGCCGATACCGTTCGCACCGCGCAAAACAACCTTCGAGCCTCGCTCGATATGGATGTTGAGAGGCCTCGAAAGCGGTCGGTCGTAGCCGATCACCAGATCCTTCGTCTCGATCACAACGCGCGACGGAACTCTTGCCTCTTTAAAGCAGAACTCGGGCGTCGGGTTCTCCTTCACAAGCTCGATCACGTCCATCTTGTCGAGCTTCTTCTGGCGCGACATCGCCATGTTTCTGGTCGCCACGCGTGACTTGTTGCGCGCGACAAAATCCTTGAGTTCCTTGATCTCCTGCTGCTGGCGGTTGTAAGCGGCCTCGATCTGCCCCTTGCGCATCTCGTACACCTCAAGGAAATGGTCGTAATCCCCGGGATAGCGCGTGAGCGTCGCCTGCTCCACATGCCAGATAACATTCACGACACTGTTTAAGAACGGAATGTCGTGCGAGATCAGGATGAATGCATTTTCATAGCCGTTTAAGTATCTCTTGAGCCAGTCGATATGCTGCTCGTCAAGGTAGTTGGTCGGCTCGTCCAAAAGAAGAATGTCGGGCTTTTCCAGCAACAGCTTCGCCAGCAAAACCTTCGTTCTCTGTCCGCCGGAAAGCTCGCTGACGTCCCGGTCAAACCCGAGCGCGTCCAGCTCGAACGCGCGCCCGATCTCATCGATCTTGGTGTCGATCGAGTAGAAATCGTGCTGCTCCAGCATCTCCTGCAAAACGCCCATCTCTTCCATGAGCGCCGTCATCGTCTCCTCGTCCGCGTCCGCCATCTTCTCGCAGATGACGTTGATCTCCTCTTCCTTCTCGAAAAGCCAGGAAAATGCGGACGCCAACACATCGCGGATCGTCATGCCGGGCTTTAACACCGTGTGCTGGTCCAGATATCCGACCCGCACATTCTTCGCCCACGTGATCGACCCTTCATCCGGCATCAGATCACCGATGATGATGTTGAAAAATGTACTCTTGCCCTCGCCGTTTGCGCCGACAAGACCGATATGCTCGCCCGCCAGAAGGCGGAACGTAACATCCCGGAAGATGGCACGGTCTCCGAAACCGTGCGAAAGATTTTCCACTGTAAGAATGCTCATACTACCCCAATTTGTGAATGAACAATCCGCTGCGAAGCTTCGGCTCGAACCAGGTGGACTTCGGAGGCATTAAAAGCCCCGCGTCCGCCACGGCGAACAGCTCCGTAATCTGCGTGGGATACATGGAAAATGCTACCTTCATATCGCTGTGCACTCTCCGCTCAAGCTCCCCCAGACCGCGGATTCCGCCGATAAAGTCGATGCGCTTGTCTACGCGCGGATCGCCGATGCCGAGCACCGGTCCGAGCAGGTAATCCTGCAAAAGCGACACATCCAGCGACGCCACCGGGTCCTGGATTGCCGTAAGTTCCTCCTTGGCCGAGAGCTCATACCACTCCTCGTCAAGGAACATGCCAAACGTTGCCTTCGCCGCCGGCGCATACGCTTCCCTGCCGACCTTGCGAATCGTAAAATGCTCCGAAACCGCCGCCAGGAACGCATCCTTCGAAAGGCCGTTGAGGTCCTTCACAACGCGGTTGTACGGAAGGATCATCAGACAATCCTCCGGGAACAGTACCGAGAGGAAGTAGTTGAACTCCTCCGCTCCGGTGTACGTTCCGGCCTCGGCGCGGCGCTTGAAGCCGACCTTCACGGCCGACGCGGCGCGGTGATGACCGTCCGCAATGTAGATCGCTCCCATGCCCGCAAATGCCTCGCGGATTACTGCGACGTCCGCAGGCTCGGCGATGCGCCAAACGTTGTGCGTGATGCCGTCATCCGCGGTAAATGCGTACAAAGGCTCCGTCTTCTTATAGTCCGCCATGATCTTTCCGATGGCTTCGTTGCTGCGGTACGCAAGGAAGATCGGGCCGGTCTGCGCATTGCACGTGTCGACGTGACGGATGCGGTCCTGCTCCTTCTCCTCGCGGGTATTTTCATGCTTCTTGATCACACCGTTCGCGTAATCATCGATGGATGCGCAGGCAACGATACCGGTCTGCGAGCGACCGTCCATGATCAGCTCGTAAACATAGTAGCACTCCTGAGCGTCCGTGATATACGTGCCGTCCGCTTCGCGGGCGTCGAGAAGCTCCTTCGCCTTCGCGTAAACGCGCGCGTCGTACGTGTCGACGTCATCGGGAAGATTGCTCTCCGCGCGGTCGATATTGAGGAAGGAAAGCGGTTCCGCCAAAGCCGCCACCTTCGCCTCCGCGCGGTTGTAAACGTCATACGGCAGAGCCGCCACGCGCGAAGCAAGTTCCTGTGTCGGACGGACACAGACAAAAGGTTTCACATCAGCCATTGTAATCTCCTTATTCCGGCAGATTGAGGTCAGACCTCGCCGGGTCGTTTCTTTATTTCACCGGGAAATGTCTTCCAGGTAAGAATCACAAGTACAAGCACCATCAGACCGACCGTCACGGCCAGCTGCATGCCTCCGGCCACCAGATGAAGGCTGGCTCCGTCCCGGCCGGCAATCGTCGCATAGTAAAGCTTCAAAAATGCGCCGAAGAAGAAAATGTACAACAGTACACTGCCGAACCCGGTGAATTTGTAGCGCATCACAAACGTGAACGAGAGGATCACGACGAAAAATGCAAGCGCAACCATCACCGTCCCCGCCGTCAGATACTCAAACACCGTAGCGGCGATCTGCTTTGCGGGAGCCGTTCCCTCGTCGCGCAGAAAATTCATCATATCAATCTTGCGCAACTCCTCGCGGGACTCCGGAAACATCCGAAGCGAGATCGCGATGTCGGCGTAGAGAACGCCGAGATACGCAACCGCAAACAGGACAAATGCCGCCGTGACATACAAAAACTTGTAAAGCACGGCCTTTGCGCGCGAGATTCCCTTTGCCTCGAGCTCCTCGTAATACGCCTTGCTGCGAAGGTTTCCGAGGAACGATCTTCCCGCCACAAACAATATGTACATTGCCGCGATGACCAGTGCAAAGACAATCATCGTCAGGCATGTCCCCGTCAGTTTTTGATTCTTCATCAGGTATCCGGCGATCGCGATGAGCTCAAGCATCACCAGCGACACCGCAAGCATGGCATATCCCGCCAGCACTTCACGAAGATCTTTCCGAAAAACTGTCTTCATGCTTCCTCCAGACATCTCCTCCGCCCGGGCAAACGATGCCCCGACAGACTCTCTTTCGCGTAGAAAAGGGAATGACGGTTCCCCGCCATTCCCGAAATCTCCTACCAGACGGCTTACAACTCAACCAATTGCTTTCTCGCCAGACGGTCCTTCTTCAGGAAGCGAAGGTCGCGGCCGAAGCGAACCTGGATCACCTGAGGATCACTGTTGTCGATGACCTCACCGACACCGTACTCCTTATGAACAAGCGTATCCTGTTCCTTCAGATCGTCCAGGGCAACACGCAGAAGCTCCTCGGGCGTCGGCTCGGGATCTTCCTCCTCTTCGGTCACAGCAGCCTCATCGCTCATCGGATAGTTCGGAACGATCTGAGCGATCAAAGCCTTCTCCTGCTCGTCGGCATTTTCCGAAAGATGCTTGAGGAACGCCTCATCCTTGTCGCTCCAGTCGCCCGTAGCGGCCTCTGCAGCCTCAGCGGCATCGGACACGATCGCGGCTGCGGCATCCTCGGTGACAGCCTCCGTCACGGCCTCGGAAACGGCGCCCTGCGTCGCATCCTCGTCGTCAAATACGCCGTCCAGATCGAGCTTGAACTCGTCGATTCCGATCTCCTCGGCAATATCGCGGTCGCTCTGGTCCTTGAGCTGGCCCTTGAACGCACTCTTGCGCGCCTCGCGGAAGTCCTCCTCGGACTCGCCCTCCAGGCGCTCGACCTCATAGTGTCTGCTGTTGCGGTGCATCTCCTCGTCGATCTTCTTCTCCGAGAAATGCGTGATCACGGTAAACGCAATACCGCCGATGATAATCACACCGACGATGATTGCGAAATACTTCCACTTGTTGTTCGGGTTCTTCTTCTCCTGCTCCACCATGTTCTCCGTCTCGGGAGACTGGGTCGGAGTCGGAGCGTTGATCAGCTCACCCTTCTGCTGCTCTTCCGTAGGCGTCGGCGGCACCTCCGTCGCCGTGGGCTCCGTCGTCGGAGTCGGGCTGAACGTAATCTGGGCATCCTTGCGCTTTACACGCGTGTGATATGCGTAACCCTCAAGCTCCTCACCGGAGTACGTAAACTTGACATGGTACCACATGTCGCCGTCGGAGTCCTTGCTCTCACCGACAACATATACCTTGGTACCCTTGGCAAGAATAACATCCTTACCGCCCGAGGTCTTCACGGTGTCATCCAGATCACCCTTCTTCTCCTTCTTGCCGTCCGGCGTCTTGGTACCGGGCGCCTTACGAATACGGGTGCTGTCCATGGTGACTTCACCCTCATAATATCCGTTCTGATACTGCTCGACATGCTCGGTATCCTTCGGTCCGTCCTCGCCTTCGGCGAACGCACCGAGACGTCCGGGCAAAAACGCAAGAAGCACTGCCGCGGCCAAAACCGCAAGCGCAAGAAGAACTCTTCTTCCGTTCAGATACGATCGACTCATTGTTGTTTCCCTCCCTTGTGAAAATCACATCCGAGACAAAGATCACATGCGATCCGGTGCTTCCATTCCAAGCATCGTGATGCCGTCCGTAAGAATCGCAAGAACGATCTGCAGAACGGTGATCCACTCGTTTCGCTTGCCCTCGTCGGGCTCGCTCACAATCTTGTTGGCGTGATAGAAACCGTTGAAATTATCCGCCAACTCAAACAAATACTGACACACTCTGTGCGGCGCAAGCTCTGCCGCTGCTTTTTCTATCATCTCCGCAAAACGCGCGAGCGTCAAAAGAAGGTTGGTCTCCTCCGCACCGCGCTCGCGGTCTCCGGCGGTCGTTGCCGCTGCCGGAAGCTCACCGAGCTTCGCAAGAATCGACTTGATGCGCACCATCGTGTAGAGGATGTACGGACCCGTGTTGCCCTCGAACGAAGTGAAGCGCTCCATATCGAAGATGTAATCCTTGGTCGCCTGGTTGGAAAGATCTCCGTACTTCAGAGCCGCGAGGCCTACCTTGCGGGCAATCTCACGCTTCTCCTCCTCCGGAATGTCGCGGTCCGCCATCTTCCGCATGACTTCTTCCGCAACATTGTTGATCAGAACCTCGAGCCGCATCACGCCGCCTTCGCGGGTCTTGAACGGCTTGCCGTCCTGGCCGTTCATCGTACCGTTTCCGATGAACGTAAGGATCGTATCGGGATTCACCAGCTTCGTCTTGCGTGCACAGCGGAAAATCTGATCAAAATACAGATCCTGACGCTTGTCCACGACATAGATGATCTGGTCCGTCTGCTCGGGAGCGAACAGCTGCATACGCTCGATGATCGTCGCAAGATCGGTCGTGTTGTAAAGCGTTGCGCCGTCGGACTTTAAAAGCATGCACGGAGGCACTTCCTTCGTGTCCGTCTCCTCCTTGACATCGACAACGAGCGCGCCGTCGCTGATGTGCGCGTAGCCGTTGTCCTTCATGCCCTGGATCATGGCGGGGATGTGCTTCTGCGCGTCGCTCTCCTTGCCCCAGATATCAAAATCGGTACCGAGATTGTCGTAATTCTTCTTGAGGTCCTCCATCGAGACACGCATAATGTGCTCCCAGAGGGCCATATAGCCTCTGCGTCCCTGCTGCAGGTCGAGAATCGCCTTGCGCGACTCCTCGCGGTAGTCCTCGTGCTCCTTCGACCACTTGCTTGCGTAAGGGTAGATCTCCTCGAGCGCGGAAACGTCAAACGGCGGCTCCTTCGGATACTCTCCGGTGTAATCCGGGTCGAAGTATACAAGATCGGGCTGTCTGACCTTAAGCTCGGTGATGATCAGGCCGATCGGGGTTCCCCAGTCACCGAGGTGCGCGTCGCCGATCACCCGGTGTCCGACGTAGCGGAGTATGCGCTTCACCGACTCGCCGATGACTGCCGGACGCATATGTCCGACGTGCAGCGGCTTCGCCACATTCGCTCCGCCGTAGTCGATCACGATCTTTCTCGGATTCTTGTCCGGCTCAACGCCGAAATGCTCCTCACGTCCCATCGCGAGCACATAGTCGGCAAGATATTTCTCACACAGCGTAATATTGATAAATCCGGGCGCAACCGCCACGCAGCTTGCGAACATCTCCTGCTCGCCGAGCGCAGCCACGACTTCGTTCGCGATCGCGATCGGAGCCTTTCTGTACTGCTTGGCCGCCGCCATCGCGCCGTTGCACTGATACTGGCACAGGTCGGGGCGGTTGGAAACCGTCACCGTGCCGTAGCTTGCGTCGTAACCGCAATCGGCAAATGCCGCACTCATCAGTTCCGTAATCCGGGTTATAATCTTTTTCATTTTCGTCCACTCACCTTCTGCTTTGACATACACAGTTATTTTATCACATCCCCGTTCCCTTGTAAACCCCTTTCCCCGTATTGCACGCGCGCAAGAGCCCGCGCAGATGCGCGAAATGCGCGGAAAATGTAAGTTTTTCTTTCCTTTTTACGGGCGTTATGCTATACTATGTGACGCTACTTCGTATCGGAGGTTTTTTCTATGATTAAGGTTGTCAAATTCGGCGGAAGTTCCCTTGCGAGCGCCGAGCAGTTTATGAAGGTCAAGGACATCATCAAGGCGGATCCGGACCGGCGTTTCGTCGTCCCTTCGGCGCCCGGCAAGCGAAACAGCGCGGACACCAAGGTGACGGATATGCTCTATCACTGCTACGCCCTTGCGGAGGAGGGACACGACTTCGACGACGCCCTCGCGCAGATCAAGACCCGCTATCAGGAGATCATCGACGGACTCTCCTTAAAGGTGTCTCTCGACGGGGAATTCGAAACGATCCGCGAGAATTTTGCGAAGCACGCGGGCAAGGATTACGCAGCGTCCCGCGGCGAGTACTTAAACGGTATTCTTCTGGCCGACTACCTCGGCTTTGAATTTCTGGATTCGGCGCAGTTCATCTTCTTCCACGACGACGGCACGTTCGACGACGTGACGACGCACAAGAAGCTCTCCAAAAAGCTTCAGTCGATGAAAAATGCAGTCGTTCCCGGCTTCTACGGTTCCTACGCCGACGGTCGCGTGAAGACGTTCTCCCGCGGCGGTTCGGACATCACCGGCTCCATCGTGGCGCGCGCCGTACAGGCCAACCTCTACGAGAACTGGACCGATGTCTCCGGATTTTTGGTAACCGACCCCAGAATCGTCCGCGATCCCAAGGGCATCGAGACGATCACCTATAGAGAGCTCCGCGAGCTTTCGTACATGGGAGCCGGCGTGCTTCATGAGGACGCCATCTTTCCGGTTCGCACCGCGGGCATCCCGATCAACATCAAGAACACCAACGCCCCGGAGGACGCCGGCACATTTATCGTGGAGAACACCTCCCGCAAGCCGGCCTACACCATCACCGGCATCGCCGGCAAGAAGGGCTTTACCGCAATCAACATTGAAAAAGACATGATGAACGCCGAGATCGGTTTCGGCCGCAAGGTGCTGCAGGCATTCGAGGACAACGGCATCAGCTTCGAGCACATGCCTTCCGGCATCGACACGCTCTCCGTCTTCGTTCACCAGAGCGAGTTTGAGGAGAAGGAGCAGGCGATCCTCGCGGAGATTCACAAGCTCTGCAATCCCGACTCCATCGAAATTTCCACGGACCTTGCGCTGGTCGCTGTCGTGGGACGCGGCATGAAATCCAATCACGGTACCGCGGCGAGAATTTTCCGCGCGCTCGACAACGCGGGCGTCAACATCCGCATGATCGACCAGGGCTCGAGCGAGCTCAACATCATCATCGGTGTTGCGGGCGCCGACTTCGAGTCCGCCATCAACGCCATCTACCACGCGTTTGTGCAGTAAACAAACCACCCCCGTACGGAACGTCGGCCGCACGGCCGGCTTCACCGATAAATCGCGCCAGCGGCGCTTAAGGAGGAAACCATGTCCAACCCGATCGTAACCTTCACGATGAAGGACGGCTCCGTGATGAAGGCGGAACTCTATCCCGAGATTGCCCCGAACACGGTCAACAACTTTATCTCGTTAGTCAAGAAGGGCTTCTACAACGGCCTTACCTTCCACCGCGTAATTCCCGGCTTCATGATTCAGGGCGGCTGCCCGAACGGAACCGGCATGGGCGGTCCCGGCTATCAGATCCGCGGTGAGTTTGCTCACAACGGATTTGCCAATGACTTAAAACACACGCCCGGCGTTCTCTCCATGGCTCGCGCCATGAACCCGAACTCCGCAGGCTCCCAGTTCTTCATCATGCACAAGACGTCGCCGCATCTGGACGGTGAGTATGCCGCATTCGGCAAGGTTACCGAGGGTCTTGATGTCGTCGATGCCATCGCCAACGTCCGCACGGACTTCCGCGACAAGCCGCTCACTCCCGTTGTGATGGAGACGGTTACCGTCGACACCTGCGGCATCGATTATCCGGAGCCCGAGCGCTGCTAACAGCCGCCCGGACGTCTCGTTTTGCGTTTTTGCATTGTGCATCGCGCGTCTTGTTTTGCGCGGGAAAGGATGATTCCCCGTGAACATCACCGGCATTATCGCAGAATACAATCCGTTTCATAACGGTCATCTCCGCCATCTGGAGGAAACACGGCGCCGCACCGGTTGCGACGCCGTTGTTGTCGTGATGAGCGGAGATTTTGTTCAAAGAGGCGTTCCAGCCGTGACCGACAAGTATGTCCGCACCGAGGCGGCTCTACGCTGCGGCGCCGATCTCGTTTTGGAGCTTCCCGTGTTCGGCGCGACGGCCAGCGCGGAGGATTTTGCGTCCGCGGGCGTGCGCGCGATGGAATCTCTGTCGTGTGTCCGCACACTCTCCTACGGCGCCGAGGATGCAGACGAAGCAGGGAGTTTTCGCGACATCGCCGAATATCTTCTCTCGGAGCCCCCGGCTTACAAATCCCGCCTTCTTGCGCTTGTCAAGGAGGGCAATTCCTACGCCAAAGCCCGCTCCCTCGCTCTCGCGGAATTCTTCCCGAAAGCCTCCGGGATTCTCACAAAGCCGAACAACATTCTGGGCGTTGAGTACGAAAAGGCCATTCTCCGGGATCAATCCGACCTCACGACCTGCGTGATCGAGCGAAACGACCGCGGCTATCACGACACGCAGACCGCTCCGGTCTGCTCCGCGACGGCCATCCGTCAGGCGGTTTTGGAACAGGACCGGTTCCCTGCCGACTCCGTTCCCGAATGCACGAAAGATCTCTTCGCCGGCCTTACCCGGTCGACCGCTGTTACCGCGGACGACGCGAGCGACATGCTCTGCGCCGAGCTCTCCGCACACACACCCGAGACACTCTCGGCAATCTATGACACGCCGGGCGATCTCGCAAACCGGATCCTCAACCGGACCGAACAGCCCTTCACCTGGACCTCGCTGGCCGAAAGCGTAAAAAACAAGGCGTTCACACGAAGCCGCATCGACCGCTCCCTGTGCCACGCCCTGCTGCATATCACGGAGGCCGACGCTGACGCTTTCAAAGCCTCGCCCGCCCTTCCCTACCTACGTGTTCTCGGCGTGCGAAAGGGCTCGGAGCAGCTGCTTTCGGAACTCTGCAGCGCATCCGCTACCCCGCTTCTTCGAAGGCTCTCCGACGACACCAAACTTCTTTCGAGGGAAGCGCAGCATCTTCTCTCCGTCGATCTGCGGGCGTCCGCTCTGTACTCACAGATTTTGTTCCGCAAGACCGGCATCGTCCGCGCGGACACACGAAGACGATTGCTCACAGTATAAAATGAAAAACGGACAAATTTAAACTGCCGCGACGGTTATGTCGCGGCAGTTTTGGTAAGGCAGTCAGGGACTTTCGTCCGAATTATCTTCTTGGCGGAACGCTTCCCATTGACTTCTGACGCTCTCCAGATACTCATCGATGCCGTCGGCTTTCAACTTCTCTCTGGCATCCGCTACAAGCTTGTCCCAGGTACTGATGCCCAGCGAGACATCTTCCACAAAATTGCTGATATCCTTCGAAATGTTATTCATCTTGGACGTATCCGGCTCGAAGCCGATGAACGGAGATAATTCCACGCTGTCATACAACGCGAAGACCTGGTTCTTACGATCCTTACTGTACGGCTCCCCGCTGAGCGGATGAAGATTTGCATACAGATTCAGTACCATTCTTGCAAACACAATATCGGTGTCCGATGCGGACCCGTCCGGATTGCACACAATACCGTCGACGAGCTTATAATCGACGCCCTCCTCTCCGTACATAAGAATGTTGGCATATTTGCCGTCACAGTACAGAAGGCATAAGAAATCGATTACCGCATCGAGTTTTTCCGTTTTTGCCGAGATGCCGACGGAGCACCCAAGTCTCGAAGAAATGTAGTTCGGAAGGCGCTTCACCGTGATGTTATCCTTAAGGAACATCTCGTCGACGATTCCGTTTGACAGTGCCGCCAGGTAATTTCCCGACTCAATATTCTTAAGCACTCCCGCATCGTTGATTCCCGGGCTATGAAGAAGCGAATAATTTTCCGACCGGTCAAAGTAACGGTTCGACAGAAAGCCGTCGTCTTTCATCTGACGGAATGTCTTCACAAGACTCAGGAATTTTTCCGACTCCAAAGGATTCTCAACCGTCAATGTATCATCGTCGTAAAGCAAACCGTATTCTATTTCGCTTCGAATCAGCTGAGTAAAATCGTAATCGCTCAGATTGTACTGGAAGCGGGGCGCGGCAGCATCATTCCACTCGACATCCTTGATCATATTATAGATTCCCTCGAGGGTACCGTCCCAGTGCTCGATTGCGTCAGCCGAAAGGTATTTGTTGTTAAATGCGACAAACAGACCGTTTTCATAGGGCGACCCCATAGGAATCGTATAGCTGTGCTTGTTGCACTTCGAAGTCTCCCAGAGTTTCGCAGGAAAAGCCTTGTAAAGATCCGCTCCGCGGCCCTTTGTGAGAATCTCGTCGAGATTGACAAACACCCCCTCGTTGACCAGATCAAAAATTTCATTGCCTCCGTCTGCCCATTTGAGTCCGGCACACGCAACATCGACGCCTCCGGTCTTCAGCTCGGTGCGAAGGACTTTGTTGTAATCTTCAAAATCCAGCCTCTTAACCACAAGCTTGTATTTGTGTCCGTCCTTCACCAGCGCTTTGTTGAACTTTCTAAGGTAGTCCTCGTTCACACGCCCCATTATTTCGGGAACCGCAAAGGTTATGGTCGTAATATCCGGATCATCCAAGATGGCGTCATCGGGATCCGGGGTAGGCGTCCCCGGATCGGTCTTACCCGGATCGGTCTTGCCGGGATCGGTCGGCGTCGCGGTCACGTCGGTTGCATTGTTCTTTGTGTCCTTCCCGCAGGCGGCCGCGACCAGGGCGAGCAGTGCGATCACCGCGATGATAAGCATCTTCTTCATACTCTCTTTCATGATAAGTACCCCCTCATTTTACGTTTGTTACATGCACTTACTTTGCTTTTCTAAAGTCATACACCGTTTTGCCGCTCTCGATCAATTCCCGATAGGCCTCCTCGGAAAATATCTCAAAACTGCTCGTGTTGACGGTCAACCGGACTTCATCGATCCATACCGTAAAGATTCGGCTCTTCTGCCTGTCGTCGGCAGGATCCGCTATGATGATTGCTTCGCCGGTCGGAAGCTCCGTCAGATCCTCAAAAAAGGCCAGATATCCTTTTTCTCCGAACGGTCTTCCCGGCAGAATCATGGAGAAAATCCTGCGGTTATTCTCGTAGTCGGTCGCCAGATCTAACAGTCCGTTTTTGACCTCCGCCACGTCCGTGTTTTTGGCAGCTTCCCGAAGCCCCTTGAGAATCTGAGTTTTCTCGTCGACATCCTGATACTCGGCGATTTGCGAATAGAACTCTCCCCGGATTTCATAGTACATCGTCTCCGGAGTATCCTCGTCCGTCACGCCGGCATTCAGCAACATGAAGCAACGTCGTCCGTACCGGTCGATGATACGAAGGTACAGTTCATAAACGGTTTCTTTCTCCGATATGGGATGCATGAAGGACACATCGTCCTGGATAAACGTGACTCGCTCCCATGTCTCGCCGTCCTTCTCGACAATCTCCGTCACCGTTTTGCTGCCGTTCTCAAACACGTAGGTCCAGCGTGCAAGTTTCTCCCGCAAAGCCTTGAAGAGTTTGCCGCCGGTGGCCGCGTTGACAACCGTTGCCGTGCCCATAAATGCAATGAGGCATACCGCAACCGTCACGGCAATCCGCAGAAATCCGTAGCCGGTCCTCTTCGGTTCCGCAGACTGCAGGATTTTTCTGTTTATCTCATCCGATGCATTGATCTCGAGTTTCAATGCTTCGCGAATGATATCATCCTCTCCATTCATTCCAAACATCCTCCAAATCTTCCCTAAGCGCACTCTTTGCTTTGTTCAGCCGGCTCTTTACCGTTCCGACCGGAATGTGCAGCAAAGAGCTGATATCCTTAATCGGCAGATTCGAAAAATAAAACAGATAGATCACGCTTCGCTGCTTTAGCGGCAGCGCGCGGATCCGTTCGCGAATCTGCGCGAGCATTTCCTTTCGTTCGATATTCTCCTCAGTCTTAAACCCCGACGCAAGCCGCTCACTGTACTTCTTCTCTTCGTTGTCGAGCGATTCCTCGACATGATTTGCTTTCTTCCGGCACGAATTCTTATACAGCCGGATCGCAATTCCCAGACAATAGTTCCGCTCCTTCTCCAGGAGCGCCCCATCGCCGAGCCTCTTGATCCGGGTTCGGATCTCATATGCTTTGCAGAGGGTATCCTGATACAAGTCATCCGCATCGTATTGGCTGCCGGTCAAGTGATAGCAGAAGCGATAGATATCGTTTCCATGCTTCTCGATCAGCAGTTCCAAATCACTTTTTGTCATGGAGACCCCCTTTCCCGATATTTGCTTTCAAAGATATACTGTCATGAATTCCGCAAAGGTTCATTTTTCGAAAAAGTTTTTTTATCTTTTTTGCGGACCTTTTCACACCGCGCCCCGTGAACTCGGATGCGGCTTTACAAAATGCCCCGAACAGCACTCTCGCCGTTCGGGGCTATCTACTCTTCTCCGGTTATTAACACTTTCGTTTATGAATTACTCTTCAATCCCCTCGAGGAACGTGTTCTCGTTGTAGTTGCTGAGGATGTCATCGTCGTCATCGCTCACGGACGCGATCGGATCGTCGAAGGCAAATGCATCCTGCGGGTTGAGCTGTGCCGCAAGCTCCTTGCGGTTCGCCGCAACGACGGTGTAGCTGTCGTTCAGGGCGTTGATCAGACCCTCGGCCTGCTTTTTCGAAGTATTGAATGCATCGGCAAGGATGCGCTCCATGTCGGTCATAATCTCGTTCGCATAGTTGAGCGCGCCGTTGCGGATCGTCTCGGAATCGCTCTCCGCGCTGTTGCGGATCTCCGCTGCCTCCTCGGAAGCCTGCGAGATCATCTCCTGCGACTTGTTGTATGCCTGCTGAACGATCGCGTTCTCGCTGACAAGCTGCTCGGCCTTCACCTTGGCTTCCTTGATGATGCCCTCCGCACGCTCCTCGGCCTGCGCGATAATGCTGTCGCGGTTTGCGATAATCTTCTGGTAGCGCTTGATCTCGTCCGGGGTACGCTCCTTCAGCTCCTGAAGAAGTTCGTACAGCTCATCCTTCGGCACGGAAACCTTGGTTCCGCCCCAACCGGAGGTCTTGCAACTCTCTACAAACTCGTAGATCTCGTCAATTGTCTTCTCAATCGATGCTCCCATTCTCTCATTTCTCCTTTGGCTGATACAATTTGTCGTACACGTCCGAAACGACTTCCGGCGGAACGAACTGCGAAATGTCGCCGCCGTAACTTGCAATTTCTTTCACGATGCTGGAACTTAAGTAGGAATACTCCACACTGGTGGTCAAAAAGATCGTGTCGACATCCGGGTTCAGCTTGTGGTTTAACTGCGCAATCTGAAGCTCATACTCGAAATCGGTCACGGCCCGAAGACCGCGAACCAAAACGTTCGCATTCTGCTCCTTCGCAAAATCCACCGTCAATCCCGAGAACGACATCACCTCGACGCCCGGAATGTCCTTCGTCACTTTGCGGATCATCTCCACACGTTCCTCTACGGAAAATGCGGGTTTCTTCGCATTGTTATTGAGCACCGCGATGATCAGCCGCTTCGTAATCCGGGCGGCCCGCTTGATGACATCGAGATGTCCAAGCGTAATCGGGTCAAAACTTCCGGCGTAGATTCCTGTCTTCATACCACTCCTGTGTCTCGAACCGCACTCTCACGCAAGCGTTAAAAAGAGATGCTGATTCGTCTTGTATTCTTTGATTGAGGAAACGCGGTATCCCGCTGCAGCAAACGGCTCCGGGTCGATTCCCGCCGCCGTCTCGACGACGATCATCGCATCCTCCGCCAGAAGCCCCGCCTCCTTAAGAAGCGTAAGCGCCGTGATCTCCAGGCCCTTCCCGTAGGGCGGGTCCAAAAACACGAGGTCGAACTCCCGGTGCTCCGAGCGCATCTGCCGGATCGCTGCCTGCGCGGTCATGGCATATACGGCCGAACGGTCCGTAAATCCCGTGTGCGTGAGGTTTCGTTTGATACACGAAATCGCCTCGCGCGAACTGTCCGCAAAACAAGCAAAGGAAGCACCCCTGGAGAGCGCTTCGATTCCGATTCCGCCGCTGCCGGCAAAAAGATCCAGAAACCGGCAACCCGCGAGATGCGGCTGCAAAATATTGAATAATGTTTCCTTAATCCGGTCCGTCGTCGGACGCGTATCTTTGCCCGCCGGCGTCACCAGCAAAAGCCGTCTGGCCGTTCCGGCGATTACACGCATACCAAGCCCTCCGAACCTGCATTTTTCCAAGGTTGTGACATCGCGCGCAACAATTCACAACCGATTATAATTATAGACGATTGCCCTGTGTCTGTCAACGGCGTTTGTTTATTTTACGACCGGAAGAGCCGCCTCGATTCTTGCCACGGCACCGTCGAGTTCATGCACCTCGAGCTGCTCCGCAAGTCCCATGTCGACAACCTTCGCCGCATCCGGATCGATCGGCAGTTTCGCAAGCACCGGAAGCACGTGATGCTCCGCTACTTCCTCGATCTTGCTCTCCCCGAACACCGCATGCTTCTCACCGCAGTTCGGGCACTGAAAATAGCTGTAGTTCTCAACGATTCCGAGGATCGGAACGTTCATCATCTTCGCCATGTTGACGGCCTTCGCGACCACCATGGACACGAGATCCTGCGGGCTCGTCACGATGACGATTCCGTCCACCGGCAGAGACTGGAACACCGTGAGCGGCACATCGCCGGTTCCGGGCGGCATATCCACGAACATGTAGTCCACATCGCCCCAGCACACGTCGGTCCAGAACTGCTTTACGGTTCCAGCGATCACAGGACCTCTCCAGATGACCGGGGACTCCTCCTCGTCCAGGAGAAGGTTGATGCTCATCACGCGGATGCCCTTCTTGCTCTCGATCGGCCAGATGCCGTCGTCGTTTCCGCGCGCGGGTCCCTTGACGCCGAGCGCCTTCGGGATGGACGGACCGGTGATGTCCGCGTCCAGAATCGCGCACTGATAGCCCTTCTTCTGCATCTGCGTCGCCAGGTTGACGGTCACAAACGACTTGCCGACGCCGCCCTTGCCGCTGACGACACCGATCACCTTCTTAACGCGGCTGTTTTTGTTCGCTGCCGCGAGAAAACTCTCATTTTTCGACTCTCTGCTGCTGCAGTTCGCACTGCACGTGGAACAATCGTGCGTGCACTCCTCCGCCGCGGCGTTGGTCTTATTCTCTTCGCTCATAAAAACCTCCTGTTATGCGGTCTTTGCCGCAATCCTTACCTGTTATATCACAAACAATCCCCGCATGCAATGCGCAATTGCACACGGGGCATGGTTTATTCTTCCCTGAACGCCTCTTCCTTCTTCTGATCCTCGCTCCGGCGAAGGAGCTCGTCGTACTGCTCGTACATCTTCTGCACACCGTTCTCAAGAAGGTAATAGTGCATGATGTACGGCACGAGCAGCACCAGCAGTGCGCCGAACAGAAGAAGCATCGGAATGCCCGGCGAAGCCACGAAGAACAGCGCGACACCGACCGTGAGGACCGCAAACAGCACCGTCACAATCAGGTGAATCAGCCGCTCGTGCATGAAAAATCCGATCTGTACCAGATGCTTTTTCACCTCATTCTCATAGTTCACCGCGATCGGCGGGTGCTTCAAAAGCTCGTCGATCGCCGCCAGATAGGCAAGAATTCGTTTCTTCATCGCTCGCTCCTTTAGTGCGCCATCAGTTTGTCCAGTGTCTCCGTAAAGCGCTTGCGGATTGCCGAGTGCGGGTCACCCGTAAGAAGGTGCTTCCGCTCCCCGAAGAGCAGACCGCCCGCCATCGTCGCATGACCGCCGCCGTTGCCGACGTCGCGAAGCGCCAGGTTGATCAGCTGCCCGGCGTTGACATGCGAAAGCTCCGAGCGCACGGAAAATTTGTACCCCTTGCCGCGGTCGGCGTACACCACCGAAATCTCCACCGCATCGAGGGACAGAATAAAGTTCGAGACGCTCGCGATCAGCCCGTCCGGACAGTCGAACGGAATGTGCACAAAGCCCATCCGCCCGAACACCGCGATGTTCTGGATCGCCGCGCCGTACGCGCGAAGGTCGGACAGCTGCAGGCTGTTGTTGTCAAGCCGCATGATCAGGTCGCCGTCCGCGTATTTATGTAAGTGCGCAAACATCTCCAGGTCGTCATCTGTGACGCCCGAGCAGAGGTTTCTGGTGTCCATCTTGATTCCGTACAAAAGCGCGGTCGCAACGTCTCTGGGGATCGCAACTCCGAGCTCCTCGTACAGTTCCGCGATGATGGTCGCGCACGCGCCGACGATCTTGTGGAACACGATGTCGTACGCGACGTCCGTCACCCACGGGTGATGGTCAAAGCACACCATCTCCTCGCCGCGCATGTCGGTGAGATTCGAGTTGTTCTTCTGAACATCAACGTTGATGACCACCGAGTCAAGGTCGATCTTGTCCATCTCCTTCTCCGAGAGGGACTCGAGCTCGAAGACGTCCATCATCATGCGGATGTTGACCTTCTCGACGGTTCCGAAATAGCAGATCGGCGCATCGATGCCGTACACCTTCAAAAGCTGCTGCAGACCGAACGCCGAAGCCAGGGCGTCCGGGTCCGGGTAGTCATGCGTCTGGATGTAGACATTGCGTCCGCGCGCCATCCGCACAAGCCGTTCAAATTTTTCTTTCATGGGGGTTCTCCGTATATACGCAAAAAAAAGGGGGGGCGGCGACAATGTGTCGCCGGGTACGGTTTCATTGTACCATCTCGCCCCGCGGTACGCAAACGGAAAATGACAACAAAGTGTGCATTTTCCGCTCTTTTTTCGTGAAAATGTCCTCTTGACTGGCACAACATCTTGTGCTATGCTGAGCACAAGTGAAGAACATTTAGCCTCTGACGGTTCATGTGGAACTAACCACAGTGGGGTTAAATGCGTGGGACAGCCGCAGGGCTGTCGTTTAGCCGACCGTCTGGGCAACAGATCATAACGACCTGTTGCTTTTTTGTTTTTTCACAGCACTGCACTAAAGCGATAATGCGCCGCATGCGAGGAGGTACCGTCATGGAAGCTTGGGAAGGTTTTGTCGGAGGAGTCTGGAAGGACGAGATCAACGTCCGCGATTTCATTCAAAAGAACTACACGCCCTACGAGGGGGACGGAAGTTTCCTCGCGGGTGCCACGGACCGCACGAAGGAATTGATGGGCAAGCTTACGCATCTCTTCGACCTCGAGCAGCAGTTCGGCGGCGTCCTCGACATCGACACGCAGCACGTCACCTCGCTTCTCAACTATAAGCCCGGCTACCTCGACAAGGACAAGGAGCTGATCGTCGGTCTGCAGACCGACCGGCCTCTGCGCCGCGGCGTCAACCCCTTCGGCGGACTCAACATGACCCGCAAGGCCTGCCAGGCATACGGCTACGAGCTCTCCGAGAAGGTCGAGGAGGAATTTTTGTACCGCACAACGCACAATGACGGCGTCTTCCGCGTATACAGCGACGAGATCCGTAAGGCTCGCCACGTCGGCATCATCACCGGTCTTCCGGATGCCTACGGCCGCGGCCGCATCATCGGCGACTACCGCCGTGTGGCGCTCTACGGCGTCGACCGCCTGATCGCCGAAAAGCAGAAGGACAAGGCCGAGCTTGCGGCTTCGCAGCCCATGGACGCCGAGACGATCCGCCGCCTGGAGGAGCTCTACCAGCAGATTAATTTCCTCGGAAAGCTCAAGGACATGGCGCTTCTCTACGGCATCGATATCTCCGCTCCCGCTACGAACTCCCGCGAGGCGATCCAGTGGCTGTACTTTGGCTACCTCGGCGCGATCAAGGAGCAAAACGGCGCGGCGATGAGCCTCGGGCGCACGTCCACATTCCTCGACATCTACTTTGAGCGCGACCTCGCAAACGGCGTGTTCACCGAGAGCGAGCTGCAGGAGCTTTTGGACGACTTCGTCATGAAGCTTCGCATGGCGCGCCATCTCCGCACGCCCGAGTACAACGAGCTCTTTGCGGGCGACCCGATGTGGATCACCGAGTCGGTCGGCGGCATGGGCGAGGACGGCAGAACGCTCGTTACGAAGAACTCCTTCCGAATCCTCAATACGCTCTACACCTTAGGACCTTCCGCGGAGCCGAACCTCACAGTGTTGTGGTCGAAGGATCTGCCTCAGAACTTTAAGAATTTTGCGACGAAAGTGTCCTGCGACACCGACGCCATCCAATATGAAAATGACGACCTCATGCGCCCGATCTACGGCGACGACTACGGCATCGCCTGCTGCGTCTCCGCGATGCGCCTCGGCAAGGACATGCAGTTCTTCGGCGCACGCGCGAACCTTGCGAAGCTTCTCCTGATGAGCTTAAACGGCGGCCGCGACGAGCGCTACAACCTGCAGGTCGGCCCCGAGATGCCGGTCTACGACGGCGAGTATCTCGAGTACGACAAGGTGATGGAGCGCATGGGCATTTACCGCGAGTGGCTGGCTAAGACCTACGTCACCGCGATGAACATGATCCACTACATGCACGACAAATACGCATACGAAAAGACGCAGATGGCCCTTCACGACACGAACGTTCACCGCTACATGGCGTTCGGCGTCGCCGGCCTCTCAGTTCTTGCGGACTCCCTGTCCGCGATCAAGTACGCGAAGGTAAAGCCGATCCGCGATGCGGAGACCGGCTTGATCAAGGATTTTGAGACCGTCGGCGAGTTCCCGTGCTACGGCAACGACGACGACCGCGTCGACCTTCTCGCGAAGGAACAGACCGAGCTCTTCTTAGCTGCTCTTCGCCGTACGCCTACGTACAGAGGCGCAGAGCACACGCTCTCGATCCTCACGATCACCTCGAACGTCATGTACGGCAAGAAGACCGGCAACACGCCCGACGGACGCCGTGCCGGCGAGCCGTTCGCACCCGGTGCCAACCCGATGCACGGCCGCGACAAAAGCGGTGCTCTCGCATCCCTCAACTCGGTTGCGAAGCTCTCGTATCAGACCTGCAAGGACGGCATCAGCAACACGTTCTCGATCATTCCGCAGGCTCTCGGACACAGCGAGGCGGAGCGCTGCCAAAACCTCATCCACATTCTGGACGGTTATTTTGCGCAAAATGCTCACCACTTAAACGTCAATGTCCTCAACCGCGAGACCCTGATCGATGCGATGAACCATCCGGAGAAGTATCCGACGCTCACGATCCGCGTCTCCGGCTACGCCGTAACCTTTAACAAGCTCACGATTGAGCAGAAGAAAGAAGTCATCTCCCGCACGTTCCACGAGGCGGTATAACGACAAACCAAAAGGCGGGGCTTTTGTTGTGCCCCGCCCTTATCATTTCGGAGGTAATCATGGCAGACTCCGCATGCAGAGGCCGCATTCACTCGTTTCAGTCCCTCGGCGCCGTCGACGGCCCGGGGTTACGTTTCGTGATCTTCCTGCAGGGCTGCCCTCTCCGCTGCATGTACTGCCATAACCCCGACACCTGGGATCCCGCGGGCGGTACCGAATACACGGTGGACGAAGTCGTAAAGAGGGTTCTTCGCTACCGCACATACTTCGGCGAGGACGGCGGCGTGACCGTCTCCGGCGGCGAACCGCTGCTGCAGGCGGAATTTGTCACGGAGCTCTTCCGCGCCCTCAAGGCCGAGGGCATTCACACGTGCCTCGACACGTCGGGGGGAGCATTTGCCGAAGCGCGCCGCGAGGTTTTCGAGGCGCTTCTCTCGGTGACCGATCTGGTCATCTGCGACATTAAGTTCACAACCGAAGAAGACTACCTCTCGCATGCGAAAGGCAGTCTTTCCCGGATTTTATCTTTCTTAT
This sequence comes from Lachnospiraceae bacterium, assembly GCA_017617395.1. Lineage (GTDB taxonomy): Bacteria > Bacillota > Clostridia > Lachnospirales > Lachnospiraceae > ISDg. Next base: position 9,384 of record JAFZWG010000080.1, on the reverse strand, counting down.
CCCTCACACAAGCCCTGCGGGTACCGCTCTGGGTTCGCCATGTCGTCGTCCCCGGCTACACCGACTCCGAGGAGGAAGTGAGCGCCATGGTCGCCCTCGCGCGCCGCTATGACAATCTTCAAAAGATTGAGCTTCTTCCGTTTCGCAAACTGTGCGTGACCAAGTACGAAGCGCTCGGAATTCCCTTTCCCTGCGCGGACATTCCGGAGTGCGGCGAGGCCGCGATCGCACGTCTGCAGACTCTTTTGTAACTTCCGTTACCGGACATCACTCTTTCCAGTGTATGCGAGTATCTTCGCACCGCAAGCTGTCGATTGATATCAGGTTTTCGTTTCGATTGGTATACTCCAGGCTGTTGCAATACTCCCCGGCATACACCGCTTTTTCCATGTCAAATACCACGAGGTAATCTACCTCCGAAAAGTACTGATCATCATCCCAGAAAACCGCTGTCTTCTCGCCGTTGCACGCCAGCCGTGTGTCGCCGAATCGACACCACCCGAGAAGTTTCAGTTCCCCGAGTCCCGAGAGGTCGATCGGTTTCCACTCCTCCCCGTACGGATAGAGGATAAACAACCGGTCCATGCTCCAGAAATAGATTGCACCGAAGTTCTCTCCGCCGTGGCACTCGATCAAAGGATTCTCCGTTTTGTCGTCCTCGCAGAGATCGATGTGGGCAAGCACCCGAAGCGACGCCGTATCGATCACGTCGGCAAAGTATCTCCCGTTCTCAAGCGTCAGCACAAACACCTTCGTCAGGTCCTCGCTCTGGGACATTCCGCACAGCCGGATCTCCGGATCAAGCGGCAGCACAACCGCCGGCTCTCCGATCTCATATTCGATCTCGACGGTCTCCCATCTGTAGTCTTCCCACGAGTCTTTTCTCTCATACTCCACCGGCTTGTCCAGCTCCCGCACCTTCCGAAGCTGCATCATGTAAACACCGTATCCGCCGGGAATATCGGAGAAGTCAAGAATCTGCCCGTTATTGGAACGGTTATCGACACCGAAGAACATCTTCTCCCCGGTGTACACCGACATCACCCGGGGATAGTACCAATCCTCTCCCACGAAAAAGTCCGTTTCATATTGATCTTCCATCAGCTGAAAATCCGAGTCCCACCTGGTGGTGTAGCTTAAGCGCACCTTCTGCCATTCCGGAGCTTTGATGCGAAGGAACTCATTGATCTTATCCTCCGCCTCGTACGCATCCTTCAATATCTCGCTCCACAGGTTAAACCGGAGCTTTAACGGCTGGTACCGGGTAATCTCCCGTAATGGCATCTCTACAACATGTCCGCCGTTGCTCACGGGCCGCCCGAAAACATTCCACCAATATGCTGCCCGTTTCTCAAAACTGTAATACTCCAGCCGATCGGCCACGAGATCGCGCTTAAAGTACTTTGAATTCAGCTCCGGTCCCTCCGAAAGATGCTCGTACTTTGCCTCCGTCCTCAGTCCGTCCGCAGTCCACTCCGTGGCTGTGCTCCAGTATGTATAGTCAATCCTGTACACAGTCTCTACGCACAATCCGTCCGCCGCGCTCTCGTCCCCCATGAGCGTCGTTCCGGTCACCTCGACCGCCCTCGCCTGCCTTCGCATGCTGCCGACGATCAGGACGCCTCCGACTGCCGCGCCGATACAGATTGCGACAAATGTCGCCACCCACTTACGCATTCTCTTCCTCCTCACCGATGATGGTGTCCAACGCCTTGCTCACCCGGTCCGCCCGGTAGCCGTACGTCTTCTTCACATAGTCCGTCAAGGACATTCCCTCCGCCTCGATCTCAGAGACCGACTTGTCATCGATCAACATGCCTTTGCGGATCAACACCGCTCTGTCGATGAATCCCGCAACCTCCTCGATCAGATGCGTGGATAACACGATCGTCTCGTTCGGGTTCAGAATGCCAAGCAAAACCTTGTAAAAATCCTCGCGGTTAAAGATGTCGTTGCCCGCAAACGGCTCGTCCAAAAAGATGTACTCCGCCCCCTGCGAAAGCGCCAGGATCACCTCCATCTGGTTCTGCTGACCGGTCGAAAGGTTCTTCAGTTTCCTGTTAAGCGGAAGCTCGAAGAACTCCGTCAGGCCCTTGAACCGCTTTTCGTTAAACTTCGGAAAATGCTCCTTCAGAAACTCTGCATTTTCCGACGCCGTCAAGGTCGGAAAGAAGCTGTGCTCGCACGTTCCGAAGGAAAGGCGCGCGATGTTTTTGCGCGTGATCGGCTCGCCGTCCAGAAGGATGGCGCCGTCGAAGCTCTGGATCCCGAGGATGCTCTTCATAAACGTCGTCTTGCCGGCGCCGTTCTCGCCGAACAGTCCGATGATCTCGCCCGGCTTTATGGTCAGATCGATTTTGTCCAGGGCCTTCACCGAGCCCCAGTATTTTTTGGAAACATTTTTTACTTCAATCATAATAAAGCCCTCCAAAATGTCGGTACCGTCTGCTCCGGAAGACAGGGTTCCGGCGTGTAGCGAAAGTAGCACCACACAAACAGTAGAAACAAAACATACGCGATAATCAGGCCGATTGCGATCGCCAGGAGCGGAACGGTTAAGCACCGCACGTGCAGTTCCGCTCTGTTCGGAATTCGCTTCATCAGATAGATGCTTCTGCTCTCCCGGTAAAAACTCGCGTAATGGATGATGATTACCATGATGCTGCTGATAAGTAATACAAAAAACCAGACCAGCCGTCCGGACACCAGACTCGAAAGCGGCGGCATTTCTTTCGCGGGGTTCAACACTCGAATGCCAGCATGTACGTCATACAGCTCGCCGTGATCCGACCAGTACTGAACGAAAAAGGTAAGCCCCCCGCCGATGACAAAACCGACCATCGCCCCGAAGAAAAACATCTCGCGCACAATTCTCGCTCCCGGAGGAAACAATTTGTCCACCATCATGCCTCCTTCCTGCTGCGGGTGTCCCGAAGAACAAACACAATCATCAAGGCAACCAGCAAAACTCTCCACACCCAGCTCCAGAGAAGATTTCGGTATACAGTTTCCGCAGTCTCGTTATACACGTCAATCCGCAGCGGAATCGCAATATACATCATGGCGATCAGCACACCCTCGATGAGCGGCGTACTGCGGTTCTGCAGCCGGTAGGATGCCCCGGCGCAAAGGTATCCGCAACAGACTGCCGCAATCACATTTCGAAGCACGAGCCACGGATACACCACCGGGACGATTCCTCTGTAAAAACCGTTTCTGACGACGGCTGCCGTGATCCCCTGCGGCCCCTCGACAAATCCCGCTCCCGCCTCGTAAATGCGCCCGGCGATGAAGATCAATGCGATGGCACACACCCACGCGACCAGAAACAAAACCGTGTTGATCAGCACATCCCACCAGAACATGCCGGTCTCCGACGTCCGAAGCCTGCGCACCGTGTATACGGGCTTGAATTTCTTCACCGGAAAATCGATGCATGCCCACACCGTTCCGAAGAATCCGATGGCGCACAGAATTTCGATGTACAAGGACGATCCGCCGTTTGAAAACGACCGCGCATTGTCAACCGCATCGGCTGTATTTTCCCCGGAGGCGATATCCTCCAGAAACTTCTGCATCTCCGCCGCATCGTTGTGGCGAAATCCAAGCAGCCAGTACCCCAGGCTTCCGACGACCACGACGACGAAAAAAACAAGCATGGCCTTGGGCATCTTCCGCCGCACCTGCAATTTGAACACCGACCATTGCTCTCTCATGATTCGCTCTCCTCCCAGTTCTCCGAAAGCAGCCGAAGCGCTTCCTCCTTGTCGATTCCCATCTGCCGTAAAGCCCCCGCGATGCTGCGGATGTCCTCGCGGATTAGGTCCTCGCGAAGCTTGCCGATCTTCTCCCCGCTCAGGGTCATATAACTCTTTGCACCGGTCTGTGATGTGATCAAACTCTCGTCCTCCAGCAATCGAAACGCCTTCTGCACCGTGTTCGGGTTGATTCCCAAAAGCGCCGACAAAACGCGGCGCGACGGCAGCTCGTCACCGTCCCGGATCGTGCCCGCGACAGCCCCGCGCTTGATGTAGAGGAGGATCTGCTGGTAGATCGGCGTCCCCTCAACCGGTTTAAATGTCTCAAATGTAATCATCTTCTTATTCCCTATATCTGCGACTTCCCACAACTCCAAACTGTATCACTCGTGTAATACGGTTGACTGTATTATACGACTAGTACAGTTTGCTGTCAAGAGGCATTTTTCGAAAAATGCAAAAACTTGCGAATCCCCTCTCCGCGCGGTATAATCGGGTGAGTGAAAAACTTTTGATAAATTTCGAAAAATGCTCTTGACTCTCACACTGTGTGAGGGCTTACAGTTACATCGAGCTCAGAAATACAAGCCGCCGGCAAGCGCCCGCGGCAACTCCATGGAGGAATCAACATGCTGAAAATCGGCGATTTTTCAAAACTTTCCAGAATCAGCATCAGAATGCTTCGCCACTACGACGACATCGGGCTTCTTCGGCCCGCGGAGATTGACACGTTCACCGGGTACCGCTACTATCGCGAGGACCAGCTCTTCACGGCAGGGCGCATCGCGTCCCTCAAGGACATGGGCTTCTCGCTTGCGGACATCACAAGGATGCTCGAGATCTACGACGATCCGGAGCGGATGGACGCCTTCCTTGCCAGACAGCAGGAAGAACTTACGGACATCTCGAAGCAGACGGAGTATCGGCTGATGCTTCTGGACACAGCCCGCAAGAGGCTACGAAAGGAGCAAACCATGAGTTTCGATGTTACTGTAAAAACCATCCCGGAGCGCTACGCCGCAACGGTGCAGATGGTCGTTCCGACCTACAACGACGAGGGAATCCTCTGGAACACGATGTTCGCGGAGACGGCGGCCACACCGCTCGTGCCCGCAGACCCCTGCCTTGCCTGCGCAGCATTTCTCGACCCCGAGTACAAGGAGGAAAATGTTTCCATCCTCGCCTCGATGACCGTCAAAGGCACCTACCCCGACACGGAGCATGTCAAGTTTGTGACGCTCCCTGCGGTGAAGGTCGCTAGCTGCGTCATCCGCGGAAGCTACGACCAGATGGGCGAGGCGACCGCCACGGTCGTTTCGTGGATCAAGCAAAACGGCTACACTCAGAACGGCCCGATGTTCAACATCTATCACGTGAGTCCCGCGCAGACGCAAAACCCCGACGAATACGTGACCGAAATCTGCTTCCCGGTGGAGTGACCCCTCGGAAAATGACGAAACACAAGCGCTTCCCGCTGCGATACCCCGCCGGGAGGCGCTTTTTCTTGTGACGCAAAATATTTTGAAATAAACACCATATAACAGTTGACAACTGTTTCAAACTGTTATATACTGTTTACTGTCAGCAGATGACAGCAGAAAGGGGGGAATCCGATATGCAAATCATTCTGAACAATTCATCCATGGTTCCGGTGTACGAGCAGCTGACCGGCCAGATCAAGCATGCGATCATCGACGGTGCACTCGCGGAGGGCGAGGTGCTGCCGTCCGTTCGAAACCTCTCGGCCGAGCTTCGCATCAGCGCCCTGACCGTCAAGAAAGCCTACGACAAACTGGAGGAGGAAGGCTTCGTCGTGACGGTACACGGCAAGGGCACCTACGTTGCCGCCACCGACCGCCAGCTGGCCGTCGAAGCCCGAAGGAAGGCTGTCGAGGAGGATTTTGCGACCGCGGTTGCACGAGCAAAAACGGTCGGCCTTACGGAGCGCGAGATCCGCGAAATTCTTGACATTCTTCTCTCGGAAGCCTGATTCGATACCATGAACAAGGGGGAACACACTATGATCTCACTCAATCATTTTCAAAAGAACTACAAAGACTTCGCCCTGGACGTCTCTTTAGAGATTCCGGCCGGGCGTGTCACCGGTCTTCTGGGCCGAAACGGCGCCGGCAAGAGCACGACCATCAAGGCCGTCCTGGGCTTGATCAAGGCGGACGGAGGCGTTGCGGAAGTCTTCGGCAAGAACCCCAGGGAGTTCGTACCGAAGGACAAGGAGGCCATCGGCGCGGCACTCTCCTACTCCGGACTCAACGAGCAGCTCAAGGTCTCGCACATCATCGACATCCTGCGGCAAATGTACCCTCGCTTCGACGAGGCGTCCTTCCGCTCTCTGTGTGAAGCGCAGAAGCTGCCTCTCAACAAGGCTGTCAGCACATTTTCCACCGGAATGAAGGCAAAGCTACGCGTCCTCATGGCGATCACGCACGAGGCAAAGCTTCTGGTTCTCGACGAGCCCACGGCCGGTCTCGACGTCGTTGCGCGCACCGAGATTCTCGATCTTCTACGGGAGTATCTGGCGAAAGATCCCGAGCGGTCCGTGCTGATCAGCTCGCACATCTCGTCGGACCTCGAGGGCTTCTGCGACGATATCTACCTGATCGACGACGGAAAGATCGTGCTCCACGAGGACACGGACACGATCCTCGGGCAGTACGGTGTCCTCCGCGTGAGCGCCGCGGACTACGAAAAGCTCGAGAAACAATACATTCTCGGGTCCCGGAAGGAATCGTTCGGCTACGCCTGCCTGACGACGGAGAAGCAGTTTTTTCTGGACAATTATCCGAACCTCGTCATCGAAAACGGCAGTCTGGACAGCGTTATCATAATCATGCTTGGGGGTGAGTAAAATGAAAGGATTGTTGACAAAAGACCGTTACGTCTGTTTTAAACACTTATCATCGGTGCTGCTGACTGCAGTCTCCCTGTTTATCTGCGTTCTTTTATCCGATTATGCTTCGGTCATCGACATGGTCGGCTATCTTCTGGCGCTCGGTTTCTTCTTCGCCTGCTTAAGCGACGATGACCGGACCGGCTACTCCTACCTGATGAGCATGCCCGTCGACGCAAAGACATACGTTGTCGAGAAGAATGTGTATGCCTTTGTTCTTCTTGCAGGTTTTTGGGCATGCACCAAGGCTGCGTTAGGCCTGGGCGTCCTGATTTTCGGACCTACACCCGACCAGCACATGTCGGCCGTGTTCGGGTTCAATACCATCGCGTACTTTTTTGCGATGGGCGTTGCCTCCGCGGCGGTTCCGATCACGCTGAAGCTAGGCGCCACCAAGGCTTTTTTCATCCTCGCATCCATCCCGTGGGTTGCCTTACTATACAGCATGGTTGACAGCATGTTTGTATACGGCGCACTGGAGCGGGCGCTTGACTTCATTACGAGATCGCACGAACGCTCGCCCGGCCTGTTCTTCGTCGGCTGTCTCGTCTTCAACGCTCTTGTAGTCCTTGTGTGCATCCGGCTGGGCATCCGGGTGATGAAGAAAAAAGATATGTAAAACGGGGGGTTCTCATACATACAAAAGACCGCCGGTCCGGATTCGGATCGGCGGTTTGTCGTTTTGTTGTTTGATTGTCCGAACAGGACGCACCTTACAGCGTGGCGGGCGTGCTGAGAACGGTCGCAATGATGTCCACCGCCTCGTCGACCAGCGCTTCGGTGTGCGAAGCCATGTAGCTGGTGCGCAGGAGGCACTCGGTCGGAGCCGTCGCGGGCGGAAGCACCGGATTGACGTAGACGCCTGCCTCGTAGAGCTGCTTTGCGCGAAGAAGCGTCGTCTCGGTGTCGTAGGTGTAGATCGGAATGATCGGCGTGTCGCTCATGCGAATGCGGATTCCGCGGTCCAGAAGTCCCTTGCGGGCACGCGCGGAGATCGCCTGAAGCTTCAGCGGAAGCGAAGGATCGCGCTCGAGGATGCGAAGTGCCGTCAGCGCTACCGCGCAGCTTGCCGGCGTGATGGACGCCGAGAAGATGAACGGACGCGAGTTGTGCCGTACAAAGTTCGCCACTCTCTCGCTCGAAGCCATGTAACCGCCGAGCGACGCAAGCGACTTGGAAAATGTTCCCATGTAGATGTCAACTTCGTTCTCCAGCCCGAAGTAGCTCGCCGTACCGCGGCCGCCCTCGCCGATGACGCCGAGGCCGTGCGCATCGTCAACCATGACGCGCGCGCCGTACTTCTTTGCAAGCGCAACAATCTCCGGAAGTTTGGCGATATCGCCGCCCATGCTGAACACACCGTCGGTCACGATCAGACAGCCTGCATTTTCCGGCACCTTCTGAAGCTGACGCTCCAGATCCTCCATGTCCGAATGAAAATACCGAAGCATCGTGCCGTAGCTCAATTTGCAGCCGTCGTAGATGCTCGCATGGTTCTCGCGGTCGCAGATGACATAGTCATGACGTCCCACGAGCGCGCTGATGATTCCCAGATTCGACTGGAAACCCGTGGAAAATGTTACCACACTCTCCTTGCGCAAAAACTTTGCAAGCTCCGCTTCCAGCTCGAGGTGAAGCTCAAGCGTTCCGTTCAAAAAACGCGAGCCCGAGCAGCCGGAGCCGTATTGTTCGAATGCTTTGATGCCGGCCTCCACAACCTCCGGGTGCGTCGTCAGTCCCAGATAGTTGTTCGAACCGAGCATGATGCGCCGCTTGCCCTCCATGATGACTTCCACATCCTGACGGCTCTCGAGCGCATGGAAATAAGGATAAACCCCCAAGTCCTTGATTTCCTCGACCTTTGTAAACTTGTAACACTTGTCAAACAAATCGTCCATATTCACTTTACCACACTTTCCCATAATATCAGCGTAACCGCCTTCCAAAACACACAAGCACATTGTACCGTAAAAAGCAAAAAATGGCAAGGCAAAACCGCATAAAATAACGATAAGCTGCATTTTCCGAAAACAAAGAAAGGACCGGTTACCCGATCCTTTCTTTTCTCATACTTTCGTATGTCGTTTTTGATTAGCCGTTGATGCTTCTCTTTACGTAGTGCGTGTGGAGAATCTCATGAGCCTTGTGGCTGCCGAACTCACCGAAGAACTCCTCGTATACCTTCTTGATGGAAGGATTCTCGTGAGACTTGCGGAGCGTCTTAGCAGCGTCGTTGTCATAGAGAGCCTTTGCGCGGAGACCGCGTACGTCTACGAAGTTGCGAACCTCGGAATCAACCAGAGGCTGTCCGCCGCCGTTGATGCAGCCGCCCGGGCAAGCCATGATCTCGATGAAGGTGTACGGCGAGGTGCCGGCCTTAATCTGATCCATGATGATACGAGCGTTGGAAAGCGAGGATGCAACAGCAACCTTAACCTCAAGTCCGCCTACGTTGTACGTAGCTTCCTTGATACCCTGCATACCGCGAACTTCCGTGAAGTCTACGGCCTTGAGCTCCTCACCGGTGATAACCTCAACTGCGGTACGGAGAGCTGCCTCCATAACACCGCCGGTAGCACCGAAGATAACAGCCGCACCGGTGGACTCGCCGAGCGGATCGTCGAACTCGCCGTCCGGAAGGGCTGCGAAATCGATGTCGTTGCGCTTGATCATGCGGGCAAGCTCACGGGTCGTGATGGAGATGTCAACATCCGGAAG